>CAJOLP010000126.1 GCA_905235465.1 uncultured Lachnospiraceae bacterium
GTACAAGGTAGATAGGCGTGAGGTGTAAGCATGGCAACATGTTCAGCTGACACGTACTAATCGGTCGGAAGCTTATCCTTTGGTTTTTGGCAGGGCATAAGGCCCGTCGGTGTTCAGTTTTGAAGGTACAGAAAAAGCACGGTAAACAGAAGCTGCTTGCAGCTTCTGAAACTGTATCTAAAAAGTGTTTTGCCTTGATAGCTCAATGGTAGAGCACGCGGCTGTTAACCGCGGTGTTGCAGGTTCGAGCCCTGCTCGGGGCGTTTTGACAGCGAAGTCGCTGCATTTGATATCACGGCTCCGTGGTCAAGCGGTTAAGACATCGCCCTTTCACGGCGGTAACACGGGTTCGATTCCCGTCGGAGTCATAAAATTATTGCCACGAGAGCGTGGCAATTATTGAAGCTTTCTACGAAAGCTTCGGAAAAAAATTGGCGCGAGAGCGCGGCGATTATTGAAAGATCACTTCGTGATCTTTCGAAAAAAATTGGCACGAGAGCATGGCGATTATTGAAGCTTTCTTCGAAAGCTTCTGAAATAATTTTTTCGGTGCGAGAGCGCACCAATTTTTAAAAGATCACTTCGTGATCTTTCGAAAGTAATTGCCACAAGAGCGCGGCGATTATTGAAGCTATATGGTGACATAGCCAAGTGGTAAGGCAAGGGACTGCAACTCCCTGATCACCAGTTCAAATCTGGTTGTCACCTCGAATGAGGAACTGATTGTATGGGTATCATACAGTCAGTTCTTTTTTTATGTGTTAGTTATTTATGGTATAATTATTGGGCATGGCGTCTTTGATTTGGCACGGCGTCTGCGATTTGGTATTGAATCTGTGCCGGCTTAGTGAAATGAACAGAGGGAGGATGTTAAGATGTCGGGAAATCAGGCTGCGGCGGAAGCTGTTGTAAATTATCCGGTGATCACGATCAGCAGGGAGTACGGTGCCCTGGGACGCACTTTTGCGGCCGCTCTGTCGGATCGATTGGGGATCCCGTATTACGATAAGGATTTTGTCCTGAAGACAGCAGAGGAGAGCGGATATGCTGTGGATGAGGTGGAGTACGCGGGCGAGGATCTGAAGCCGGCCAGCAAGGTGCTCAATAGCATTCTCAACAGCGCCGTATCGTATTCCAGCTCACATGATGAGATCTTTAAAGCGCAGAAGCGCGTGATCATGTCGCTGGCCCAGTCGCCCTGCATTATCGTCGGGCGCTGCGCGGATCACATTCTCCGCGAGGCGGGGGTGGATGTGTTCTGTATTTATCTCTACGCGGCCAAGGAGACGCGCATTAAGCGCGCCGAGGATCTGGGAGAGAACGGGGAGATCCGCATAGACAAGTTTATTGAGAAGAGGGATGCGCAGCGCAGAACGTACTACAAGAAGTACACGGGTCATGAAATGGGCGACGCGGCCAATTACAATATCTGTCTGGATACCGGCACGATCGGGATCGACGTCTGTACGGATGTTGTAGTCGAGATCCTGAAGAGTCTGTGATGATTTAGGGCCTAAAGGATGATGGCCCTCATACTTGATAAAACTGATTGGAGGGTAATGCATGAAAAACAGATTGAGGAGACATCTGACCGGATTGCTGCTGGCCGGCTGCGTTCTGGTTCTGTCCGGCTGCGGCGGGCAGAGAATGATGATGGGTACAGGCGGCACGGCGGGAACGTACTATGCGTTCGGCGGTGTTCTCGCCCAGTACATGAAGAATTATACGGATTATAGTGTGACCGCTGTGTCGACAGCGGCCTCAAAGGCCAATATTCAGAGCATCGGCGACGGTGATTATCAGATGGGCTTCACGCAGTCTGACGTCATGTCCTATGCGTGGGAGGGGAGCAAATCCTTTGAGGCGGACGGTCCCAGCAGAGATTTCAGGGTGCTCGGCGCTCTTTACGCGGAGACCGTGCAGGTAATTACGATGAAGGACGACATCAAGAGCATCGAGGATCTCAGAGGCAGAAGCGTCTCCATCGGCGCGCCGGGATCCGGCGTCTACTTCAATGCGGTGGATGTTCTGGAGGCGGCAGGGATCACACTGGATGATATAAAGCCCCAGTATCAGAGCTTTGACGACAGTAAGGAAGCGCTGAAAGACGGACAGATCGACGCCGCGTTCATCGTGGCGGGCGCGCCCACTTCGGCGATCACGGAGCTGGCCACGACCAATGGAGTCAATCTCATTCCCATCGACGGCGAACTGCGCGACAGGATCATGGAAAGCTGTCCCTACTACGCCCCGATGCAGATTCCGGCGGACACTTATCCGGGACAGCCTAAAGAGCTGGAGACGATCACGATCAAGGCGACGCTGATCGTTGACGCGGACCTTGACGACGATGTCGTTTATCAGCTGACCGCAGCGATCTTTGACCATGCGGACGAGATCGCCCAGGAAAACGCAAAGGGAGCGGAGCTTTCTATTGAGAACGCGACATCAGGCCTTACAGTGCCTTTCCACGCAGGCGCGGCCCGCTACTACGCCGAGCACGGTGTGACAGTCCAGACCGACGAGACCGACGAGGAAGGAGGCAGCGATGAGTAATATAGACGACAACCGGGATTATGAAGTGATGCAGGAAGACCTCGAGGAGGTCATGCGCAAGTACGACAGGGAGTCGAACGTGCGCGTGTGGACAGGCAAACCCGCGCTGGCCGTCAGGGCAGTGGTAATCGGATTCTCCATATTTTGCATATGGGTAACGCTCTTTGCGACCTTCCTGGAGGAGATCCGCCTCACATCCTTTGTGGGACTGATCATTTTGCTTGGGTTCCTCAATTATCCCGCCAAAAAGGGAGAACAGAGAGAAAATTACATGCCGTGGTATGACATCGTCGGCATGGTGCTGGGGACCGGCGCTTATCTCTACTATACGTTCAACGCCGAGCAGATCATCCAGCAGGGCACAAGGTTCCAGACGTATCAGATCCTGATCGCGATCGTAGGCATTTTGGCGCTTCTGGAAGTGACGCGGCGGAGCGTCGGCTGGCCGATCCTGATCGTGGCACTGTTTTTCATCGTATATGCCCTGGTATACGGGCTGACCAATCCGGCCTTCTTCGGAAGGGTGCGGTATCTGGTCCGGAACCTTTTTTATGACAAGACGGGCATTTTGTCGACGCCGATCAATGTCTGCTCCAAGTATATTGTGGTGTTCATTATATTCGGCGCGTTTCTTGAGAGGACCGGCATTTCGGAATTCTTCATCAATATGGCCAACTGTATAGCCGGACGCTACGCGGGCGGCCCGGCCAAAGTGGCGGTCATTTCTTCGGCGCTGTGCGGCATGGTGAGCGGATCTTCCGTCGGAAATACGGTGACCACCGGTTCCGTCACGATCCCCATGATGAAGGATACGGGCTACAAGCCGGAGTTTGCCGGCGCGGTGGAGGCGGCGGCCTCAACGGGCGGTCAGATCATGCCTCCCATTATGGGCGCCGCGGCTTTTTTGATGGCGGATATTATAGGCGTGCCGTATTCGAATGTCCTGGTGCGCGCGATCCTGCCGGCCATACTGTATTTTTCCGGTATTTTCATCGCTGTCCACCTGGAGGCCAAAAAGTACAACCTCACCGGGATCCCGGTGGAGAAGCTTCCGAAGGCATCCCATCTGATCAAAAAGGTCTACCTTCTGACTCCGCTGGTGCTGCTGGTGATCTGGGTCTCCGGCAACATGATGACAATGCAGAGAGCGGCGGCCTATTCGATCGTGGCGGCGGTCGCGGTAGGTGTTCTGGACGGCATTCTGGACGGGAGCTACCGCAAGGCGGTCGCTGAACGCAGGGAAGCCGGTTCGGCCTCCCCGATGAAGGACGTAGTGCTTGGCTATAATGAGGAGTCCGCGAACTGCTTTACGGTCAAGAAGTTTTTGGATGCCCTGGAATCCGGCGGCAAAGGCGCCATCACGGTAGGCGCCGCCTGCGGCGTCGCGGGCATTATTTCCGGCACGATCACCATGACGGGCCTGGCCAATGAGATCATCAACGCGATCGTCGCGGTGGCGGGCGACAGGCTCTTCATCGCGCTGTTCCTCACCATGCTCTGCTGCATCGTTTTGGGCATGGGCGTGCCGACGACAGCGACTTACTGCATCATGGCGGCGACATGCGCGCCGATCCTGACCAGGATGGGCGTTCCGATCCTTGCGGCGCACTTCTTCGTATTTTACTTTGGCATTGTGGCGGATATCACACCGCCGGTCGCGCTCGCGGCCTACGCGGGGAGCGCCATCGCCAAGTCCAATCCGATGAAGACGGCCTTCAATGCCACGAAGCTGGCCATAGCGGCGTTCATCATCCCTTACGTGTTCTGCTACAGTCCCAGCATGCTGCTGATCGACACGGACCCGCTGAGTGTTGTGGTCATCGCCATCACTTCGCTGATCGGTATTTGCCGTGGCGGCGGCTCTGGAGGGGTACCTCCTGACCGACATGGGCATTGTGGAACGTGTGCTCCTCATTGCTGGCGGTCTTATGATGATCGTACCCGGCGTGATGACGGATATTATCGGCCTTGCGCTGATCGCCGCCGGCGTGGCAGTTCAGGTCATCATGAGAAACAGAAGGGCCGGGAAAGCGGCCGCGTAGAGTCGCGCGGGAATGCGGCAAAAACGCGCGGGAAGCGGGATTTTGTGATTCGAGAGGCTGATGCTGTATGAGAAAACTGGCTTTGGAGGATGAGATCCTCCTGCAGGTACAGAAACCGGCGAGGTACCTCGGGAACGAGGTGAACGCGGTGTACAAAGACAGCAAAATACCGATCCGGTTTGCCATGTGCTTTCCGGATGTATACGAGGTGGGCATGTCCCACCTCGGTCTGCAAATATTGTACGATATGTTCAACAGGCGGGAGGACACATGGTGCGAGAGGGTCTATTCCCCGTGGACGGATCTGGACGCGATCATGCGGGAGCGGGGGATCCCTCTATTTGCGCTGGAATCGCAGGATCCGGTGCGGACGTTTGATTTTCTCGGTATCACGCTCCAGTTTGAGCTGTGCTATACAAATGTGCTTCAGATCCTGGATCTGAGCGGTATCCCGCTCTATGCGGCGGACCGGGACGACTCCGTGCCGATCGTGATCGGGGGCGGCCCCTGCGCGTACAATCCGGAGCCCATGGCGCCCTTTTTTGATATGTTTTACATCGGGGAAGGGGAGGTGCAGTACGACGCGCTGCTGGATCTTTACAAGGAGATGAAAGCGGCGGGGAAAGGCCGGAAGGCGTTTCTTGAGGCGGCCGCGGAGCAGGTGCCCGGCATCTATGTGCCGTCCCTCTACGAAGTGGAGTATAACGGGGACGGTACGATCCGGCGCTTTGCGCCCGTCAGCAAAAAAGTTCCGGCGAGGGTCAAAAGACAGGTCGTGCAGGATCTGGACGCCGCGCCCTATCCGCTCAGGCAGCTCGTGCCGCTCATGCAGGTGACGCAGGACAGAGCGGTGGTGGAGATCCAGCGCGGCTGTATCCGCGGGTGCCGCTTCTGCCAGGCGGGCATGGTCTATCGCCCCAACCGGGAGCGCTCACTGGAGACGCTGGAGCGCTATACGGACGACTTGGTGCAAAATACAGGACAGGACGATATCAATCTCAGTTCCCTCAGCTCCAGCGATTACACCTGCATCAAGGAATTGGTGAACTACATCGTGGACAACTATGCTTCCAGGGGCACGACGCTTCAGCTTCCGTCCCTGCGGATCGACACTTTTTCTCTGGACGTCATGCAGCGGCTGCAGGAGGCGAAGCGCGGCAATCTGACCTTCGCGCCGGAGGCCGGCTCCCAGAGGCTGCGGGATGTGATCAACAAGGGGATCACGGAGGAGGAGATCCTGGAGGGATCCAGGGAGGCGTTTAGAGGGGGATGGAAAAAGGTCAAGCTGTATTTTATGCTGGGACTCCCCACAGAGACCGAGGAGGACCGCAGAGAGATCGCGAGGCTGGCGAACCGGATCGCGGTGGCCTATTTCCAGGAGGTGCCCAAAGAGAAGCGGGGCGGCCGCTGCGATATCACGGTGAGCACGTCCTTTTTCGTGCCCAAGCCCTTCACGCCCTTTCAGTGGGCGCCGATGTACACGCCGGAGGAATATCTGTCCTTTGCCGGCAATGTTTATGATGAGATCCAGAACGTGCTCAACCGCCGGAGCATCTGGTACAAGTACCACGAGGCGGACGGATCCGTTCTGGAAGGATTTCTGGCCCGCGGGGACAGGCGGTGCGCGGCGGTCATCGCGGAGGCATATCGGCTGGGCGCCCTGTACGACGCGTGGATCGAGACCTGGGACTTCTCGCGCTGGACACAGGCCTGCCGCAACACAGGCGTGGATATGGATTTCTTCGCGCTGCGCGCGCGGGATGAGTCGGAGATCCTCCCGTGGGATTTTATCGACATAGGCGTCAGCAGGGAGTTTATGGAAAGAGAATGGCACCGGGCACAGCAGGGCGTGATCACCGCGAACTGCAGGGAGGCATGTTCCGGCTGCGGCGCCGCGGCGGTCGGCTGCAGGATATGGGAAACAGAGAGAGCGGACAAGCTGAGCGTGGACGCGGGGATACAGGAAACAGGCGGGACGAGCAGATGAGAGCGCGTGTCAAATTCGCCAAATACGGCGCGATGAAGTTCATAGGGCATCTGGAGCTGATGCGTTTTATGCACGGCGCAGTGCGGCGCGCGGGGCTTCCCGTAAAGTACGACGAGGGAATGCACCGCAGAATGGTCATGTCCTTTGCCATGCCGCTGGGCGTGGGAGCGACCAGCAGCGCGGAATATATGGATATTGAGATGGAAGAGCCTGTGCCGACTGAGACCGCGATGCGGCTTCTTGGGGAGCAGATGTGCGAGGGAATAGATATCCTGGATTTCAGGGAAGTCGATGACAGCAAGAAGATGAAGGCCATGACGATCGTAGCTGCGGCTGTGTACGATGTGAAGTTCCGTGAGGGATATGAGCCCGAATGGGACTGGAGAGAGGATCTGCGAACCCTTCTGTCCCTGGAGACGATCCCCTGGGTCAAGGAGACCAAGAAGGGGACAAGAGAGCTGGATATGCGTCCGCTGATCTATTCGGTGGATTTCGAGGGAGTAAAAGGTTCGCCGGATCTCACGGACGGATCGCGGGGATTTCGGGCCTGCCTGTGCTGCAGCGTGGGCGAAAATCTAAAGCCGGAGCAGCTGATCGGGGAGCTGTACAGGAGAAGGGGGCAGGAAATGCCCGCCTTCGCGCTGATCGTGCACCGCGTGGATCTGCTGACCCGGCAGGATGAAAAACTGATATCTCTGGGCGATCTGGGAAATCCCATCTCATGATGCTGCCTCAGGTGCCAGCGGCACGACGACCTCCCGGTAGACTTTGCGGAAAAAGATGATCGAGAGGATGAGGGAGAAACCCTCCGCGATGGGAAATGCCCACCAGACGTACACCACATTGCCCGTCTGTGCCAGGAGCCATGCTGTGGGAAGCAGCACCACCAGCTGTCTGGCCAGGGAAATGATCAGGGAATAAATACTCCTGGAAAATGCCTGGAAAATGGATCCCGCGATGATGCCCACCGCCGCCGCCGGGAATCCGAGGCTGATGATCCTCTGCGCGGGCACACCGATGGCCAGCATAGCCTCATCGGCATTGAACAGTCTCAGGAGCTGTGCCGGGAATACATGCAGGATCAGTGTGCCCACCAGCATGACGCCGACCGCCAGCGCGAATGAGAAGCGCAGTGCCTCGTCGATCCTGTCCTTGCGGCGCGCGCCGTAATTGTATGCCAGCACGGGAATCAGCCCGTTGTTGAGACCGAATACAGGCATAAAGAAGAAGCTCTGGAGCTTGAAATAGACGCCGAATACGGCTGTGGCGGTGGTGGAAAATGCCGTCAGGATCATATTCATGCCGTATGTCATGACTGAACCGATGGACATCATCAGGATGGAGGGGATGCCGACGGAATAGATGCGTCTGACGACCTCCCACTGCGGGTGAAAGATGCCCGACCAGCTCAGATGAATTTCATCATTGTATTTGAGGTTGAGGAAAAGACCAAGGCAGGCGGCGCACACCTGTCCCAGCACGGTGGCCAGAGCGGCGCCTGCAACGCCAAGTCTGGGGAATCCGAACAGACCAAAGATCATGATCGGGTCAAAAATGATGTTAATGATCGCGCCGGTCAGCTGGCTGGCCATGCTCAGCTGCGTCTTGCCGGTGGACTGAAGAAGCCGCTCAAAGGTGATCTGGAAGAAGAGCCCCATGGACAGCCCCGTCACAATGGAGAGATAGGAGTGTCCCATCGAAATGATCTCTTCTGTCGCCTCTGTGGCGGTACCGGAACTGAGCTGAACGGAGATCGCCCATCTGGACAGGAAAATGGCAAACAAAAGAAACGCGATCGAGCTCAGGAAGGTGAGCAGAATACCCGTATTGGCTGCCGCATCCGATTGCTCGTAGCGCTTCTCGCCCAGAGCGCGGGAGAGCAGCGCGTTCACACCGACGCCTGTGCCGGCGCCGACGGCGATCATCATGTTTTGCAGCGGAAACGCGTAGGTGACCGCGGAGAGAGCGTTTTCGCCAAGCCGCGCGACAAAAATACTGTCGACGACACTGTACAGTGCCTGTACCAGCATGGAGATCATCATGGGCAGCGCCATACTGACGATCAGTCTTTTGACGGGCATTGTGCCCATTTTGTTTTCTCTTCTTACTTCTTCCTGTGCCAA
>CAJOLP010000127.1 GCA_905235465.1 uncultured Lachnospiraceae bacterium
GCCATGGATGCCTTCTCGGTCTCCATCGCCAACGGGCTCAGCGAGCCCGATATGTCGTGGAAGCGCATGTTGACCATCGCCGGCACCTACGCCTGTTTCCAGACCCTCATGCCCCTTCTGGGCTGGTTTTTCGTGCGCAGTGCGGCGCAGCGTTTTGCCGCTTTCCAGCGCGCGATCCCGTGGATCGCCCTCATCCTTTTAGCCTATATCGGCGGCAAGATGGTCGTGGAGGGCGTGCGCGGCATGAAAAGTGATGAGGATGAGGCGGATGAGGACAATGAAACCGAGACCGCGCAGGGGTCCACGCAAAGATCCACGCAGGAATCCGCGCAGGGAGATTCGCTGCTCTCAATGAGGACGCTGCTCCTGCAGGGAGTCGCCACCTCCATTGACGCCCTGTCCGTTGGCTTCACCATCGCGAATTACGGCTTTATTATGGCTCTGGCCGCATCCCTGATCATTGGCGGCGTCACGCTTGCGCTCTGTCTGATCGCCTTAAAGATCGGCGGCGTCTTCGGCAAAAAGCTTGCCGACAAGGCGACCGTCGCCGGCGGCATCCTTCTGATCCTGATCGGCGTGGAGATCTGGGCGACCAATATCTTTCTGTGATCCCATTCCCCGGCCATCATCATACGCGCTAAAAAAAGAGAGCCCCTGCACTTTATCCGTGCAGAAGGCTCTCTTATTACTTACGATCTGTACTTGCTTTAGGCTCCGCGCGGGGCTCCTCTGTCATCCCTTGACGGAGATATCTCCCTCCTCATCCTGAATGTTCAGGATCTTCTTGCCGTTGCCGGGCTGCAGGTACTGGCTCCCCTTGACGGCGCCGTTCACCGTGATCGTCCCCGAATCGGTGCGAAGCTCCATGCGGCACCTGGCCAGGCCCTCATCCGACTCCACGGATACATCGCCGGTGCCCACGCCGATGCTCACGTTGTTGAAACTCCCGTCCATCAGCTGCACATCGCCGCTGCTGGCATACATATCCATGGTCCCGAAGGAGATCCCGCGAAGCACCACGTCTCCGTCTGTGGACTGGACCGTGACATTGGCCGCCGTGATGTCCGTGATGACCAGCGCGCCGTCGACGATCGCGACACGCAGCGTATCAAGTCCAACGCCGACCGGAACAGTGATGACTGTCTTCTCCTGTCCCTGTGTGCCTTCCTCTGTTTCCGCAGCGGCTTCTGTCTCCGCAGCGGCTTCCGTCTTCGCTTCGCCGCTCTCCGCCTCACCGGCGTCGGCGCTCTCCTCTGCCGCAAGATCCGCGGCAGCCTCTCCGGGCTCATCCTCACCGATCACAACGACATCTCCGGAGCTCTCCGCCTCGCTCTTTGTGTCTGAGGCCTCCTCCTTTTTGCCGGTGACCACCAGAATATCATCCTGCACATAATACTGCGGCGCTTCGTCCCAGCCCGAAAAGTAGATCGCGAAATCCTCTCCCGAGCGAATGGTCAGGTCCCCCTTCAGGGAACTCACCGCAATTCTGTCAAAATACTCCAGCGTCTGCGAGACACTCTCCTCCACGATCGTGTAGCCATCCGATGAGGTATCCTGTTCTTCGTCCACCGTAACCGCACTGACCGGGAGTACACTCTGCACCAACAGAGTGATCAGGGTAAGGAGCATCGCTGCTGTCCGCGCCCCCTGTGCCCGCATTCTTCCGCTCATTCTTTTTGCTTCCTCTCTATCAGGAGTTTCGAGTGCCTCCTGTTAATAATCACAAGAATTCTATTTTCTTATTAACATTATAGCCACGAAATGAGCGGATTGTAAATAACAATATTTACAAAATTTAATATATTTTTAATTTTTGTTCAATTTCCCGCAACATCTTGTCATTCTGCCCCGGATGGTTCCGCATTATGCCGTCATACGGTCGCTCCCAGGTGCTGAATGCTGTCCGCTGCCGCGCGAAGTCCCCGCCCGCAGCAGGCCATCATATCGCCGCCGCGAAGGAGCTCGTCCATAAAGCCGGCCGCGAAATTGTCCCCCGCGCCCGTCGTGTCCACCACCGGCACGGAAAGCGCGGGCAGTGAGAACCGCTCTCCGGCGCTGTATGCGCGGCACCCCTGCTCCCCTGTCTTGATGACGACATGGCGGACGCCCATATCCAGCAGCGCTTCGCCCATATCGTCCAGGTCCCGGCAGCCGGTCAGGTACGCGGCTTCCGTCTCGTTGGGAAACAGATAGTCGATCAGGGGCAGGATCCCGGCGATCTCCTCTATCTTCATGGGCCGGTAGGTCGGTATTTTGGTGTCCGCGCACACGGCCGCGCCGCTCTCGCTTGCGGCCCGCACCAGCGCGCAGACGGTGTCCGCCTGATCCAGAGGCGCCCGAAAGAGGCTTGCCAGCGATACGATCCGCGCGCCTGACGAGCGGACCGCGTCCACATCCGGCACATATCCCTCGAGCATGGACGCGCGGCTGGTCACGGAGCTCCTGCTGCCGTCCAGTCCGACAAACATATTCGCGACCGGCGTCACGATCCCATAAGCGGTGGTCACGCCTTCTGTATTTACACCGCGCCGCTCAGCCTCCTGCCTCACAAACCGCCCGGCCAGATCGTCTCCCACCGCGCACATAAGGCCCGCGCGCCGTCCCATGGAGGCCAGCACGAAGGATTCGTTGACCGCATCGCCTCCCAGGTTGAGCGTGATGCTCTCCGCGCGCGTCTTGCCATTTCCCAGGGGATCCCCCTGGACGCCGCGGGAAATGCAGTCCACCACGGCCTGTCCGACACACAAAACTTCCATACCGCCCCTGCCATTCATAGCGTTTCGCCCTTATCTCCATTTGAAAGTGATCATACCGTACAGATAGATGAAGATGATCGCCGCGGGCACAACAAATTTGCAGATCGGCTTCATCCACGGCTGCAGTTTCACGCCTGTGCCGGTATTGACCTCTCTGACAAAATTGTCCCATCCCCAGCCGATATCGTAGCAGCAAAAGATCGCCACCGCCAAAGATCCCAAAGGGAGCGCGTTGGTCGAGACGATGAAATCCCAGAAATCAAGCCAGGCGGAGCCCTCCGCAAAAGGCTGGAAGTGAAGCACGCTGTAGCCCAGCGCCGTGGTCAGAGAGAGAATGAAGATGATGCTCCCGCAGAAGATACTTCCCACAGGTCTGCTCCATCCGGTCAGCTCCCTCACCATGGCCAGGATATTCTCGCAGACGCCCAGCACAGTGGACATCGCGGCAAATACCATGAACAGGAAGAAGAGCGTCCCCCACCAGCGGCCGCCCGCCATGTTGTTGAACACGGTGCACATCGTCTCGAAGAGAAGGCTCGGCCCCGCCGTGACCTCGACCCCGTAGGAAAAGCAGGCCGGGAACATGATCAGGCCCGCCATAATGGCGACAAAGGTGTCCAGCGCCACCACGTTGATGACTTCTCCCAAAAGCGCGTTTTCCTTGTCGATGTAGCTGCCGAAGATCGCCATGCTGCCGATGCCCAGAGAGAGCGTAAAGAACGCCTGATTCATCGCGCCCACGATCACGCTGCCCGTGACCTTGGAAAAGTCCGGGATCAGATAGAAGGTCAGGCCCTTCTTCGCGCCCGGCAGCAAAAAGCTGCGGACTGCGAGCAGGATCAGCAGCACCAAAAGCGCGCTCATCATGACCTTGGTCACGCGCTCCAGCCCTCCCTGCAGGTCAAAGCTGAGGACGACAAAAGCAACCACCACCGTGATCGCGAGATACGTCACATTGACCTTCGCGTCCGTGATCATGGAGACAAAGCCCAGATCGGCGGAGGTCCCCGTCAGGAACCGGACAAAATAGTAAATGATCCACCCTGTGACCACCGTATAGAAGGACATGAGCGCCACGTTGCCGATCAGAGACAGCACGCCCCAGTATTTCCACTTGGTTTTGGGCGTCTTCAGCTTCTGACACATGTAGATCGGGCTGCACTGCGCGGCGCGGCCCATGGAAAACTCCATCGCCATGACCGGAATGCCCAAAAGGACGAGGCAAATAAGATAGATCAGGATGAAGCTCGCTCCGCCGTACTGCCCGCACATCCACGGAAACTTCCACACATTGCCGCAGCCGATCGCGCAGCCCGCCGACAGCATGATAAACCCAAGCCGGCTTCCCAGTCTTTCTCTCTTTTCCATAAATGAACTCTCCCTATCTGTTTTACTTTTGATTTATATTGATGTCATTCCCAGGCTGTCTATCAAAATACTGATAGGTTATTGCCTCAATTGTTCTTATAGTAGTTGATCAGGCACCCGTCTGTGATGATCTGCCTCTCCGCCTCTGTCAGGTCGCCGGTGCTGACGGTAAACTCCTTTACGTTTCCGTCCTTATCCACCGCGTAAGCTTTGATCTGGGCGCGGTTCTCCAA
>CAJOLP010000128.1 GCA_905235465.1 uncultured Lachnospiraceae bacterium
TTTTTTATACTTTAAGGAGGATATTATGAAAAAGAGAGTACTTGCAGTGGCTTTATCAGCCGTAATGGTTCTCGGTCTTGCTGCCTGCGGCGGCGGCACAGGCGCAGCTACGACCGGCAGCACCGGCGGTGATGCGGGAGCGGCGCAGAGCACCAACAGCGACGCGGATGTTCGTCTTGTCAACGGCAAGATCGAAGTCGACCAGGCGCTGAAGGATGCAGCGGAAGCTTACGAGAAGGAGACAGGCGTTAAGGTCGCGATCGAATCCATGGGCGGCGGCGTCAACATTCAGGATACCCTGAAGGGCTATTATCAGGCCGACAACATGCCCGACATTTTCGTGTGCGGCGGCGACGCGGACTTCAACAACTGGACAGGTCTTCTGGCAGACATGAGTGATCAGCCCTGGGTAGCTGACACGGATGCCGCTTATGTGGACGCGGACGGCAAGGTAATCGGCTTCCCTTACACAACAGAGGCCATCGGTCTTGCATACAATGCTGATCTTCTTGAGAAGGCAGGCGTTGATCCCGCTTCCATCACAGGCCCCGACAGCCTGAAGGCTGCATTTGAGGCTCTGGATGCCAAGAAGGATGAGCTCGGTCTCACCGCAGTGGTAGGCTGGTGCTGCGAAGCTAAGGATATGTACTGGTCCACCGGTTCCCACAACTTCGCAAACTACCTCGACGCAGGTCTTGCGCGCGATGACACCACATATTCCGATCTGCTCGCAAAGGGCGAGATCGACAAGGATCGTTTCAAAGCTTATGCTGAGATGGTCGGACTCCTCAATCAGTATTCCGATCCCGCGCTCCTTACTTCCGGCACATATGATCAGCAGGTTCTCGGATTTGCTTCCGGCAAATACGCGTTCGTAACACAGGGTTCCTGGATCGGCGCTACCATGACATCGGATGACGCGGCAGAGTATGAGGCAGCCGGCAACTTCAAGGTCGCTATGGCTCCTTACGCTTTCCAGGAAGGCATCGACACCATCCTGACCAACTCCCCTTCCTGGTGGGCAGTTTTCCAGAACGACAACACCCAGAAGGCTGAGGATTTCCTCACATGGCTTGCCGGCGACGAAGGCCAGAAGTTCCTCGTTGAGGAAGCAGGCTTCATCAGCCCTTACAAGTCCTGCCAGTATGTAGCTTCCGATCCTTTCGCTCAGACGATCACGGACTACACGGCAGCAGGAAAGACTTCCTCCTGGCACTGGCTCAAGAACAAAGCTTCTCTGGACCAGAACGTTCTCGGACAGCTTTATCTTGACTACGCACTGGGCAACATCGCTGACGCGGACCAGTTCACGGAAGTCGTTGCGCAGCAGATCGCAACCTACTATGCAGAGTAATTGTGTAAAGGCAGTCACATACTTTTAAGTATGTCCCGCTCACACAATAGTTAAATGTCAACATGTGCAGGGGCAGCGTCTCCGCTGCCCCTGCATATACGAATAGGGGGAAACACATGAAAACTAAAACCGCAGGAAATAAAGGGCTCTCGCTCGTTCTGCTGATTGCAGGCGCTGCGGCATGTGTAGGAGCGCTCGCCCTCGAT
Source organism: uncultured Lachnospiraceae bacterium (assembly GCA_905235465.1). Lineage (GTDB taxonomy): Bacteria > Bacillota > Clostridia > Lachnospirales > Lachnospiraceae > CAG-791. The sequence goes on from CAJOLP010000128.1 coordinate 1,561, forward strand.
TTCATGGGAAGTAAAGCCTCTTTCAGAGGGCCGCTTCTGGTGATCGGCATAGTGGCGGTGTTCGCAGGTCTGTATCTGTTTCCTACGCTTGAGCACCACAGAAAGATCGTATATATCATTTTCCTATTCCCGCTTCTGTTTACCTTTGTCGTGACAGTCATCATACCGCTGGTTCTCGGTATTTTTTATTCCATGACCGACTGGACCGGCATTCAGTTCACGCAGTTTGTGGGACTGTCCAACTATACGGCAATGTTCAAGGATCCGGCATTTTTGTGGTCCGTGCTGATCACATTCCTGTTTGTGGCCATCAATATGGTCCTTGTCAACGTGGTCGCATTCCTTCTGGCGCTGCTGTGCACGTCCGGCATTAAGGGTGACTCGTTCTTCAGAGCGGCATACTTTCTGCCCAACCTGATCGGCGGTATCGTTTTGGGTTACATCTGGCAGTTCGTATTCAACCAGGTTCTGATCAATGTCACACAGATCTCGTGGCTGGTGCAGACCAAGACGGCGCTGATGGCGATCGTCATCGTGTATGTCTGGCAGTATGCAGGCTACATCATGCTGATCTATATCACCGGACTCACACAGGTCCCGAAGGACGTTCTGGAAGCAGCTTCCATCGACGGCGCAAATGCCTCGCAGACCCTGTTCCAGATCAAGATGCCGATGATCGCCTCCACATTCACGATCTGTACTTTCCTCACGCTCACATCCGCGTTCAAGCAGTTCGATGTCAACCTGGCATTGACAGGCGGTACAGGATCCGTACAGTTCCTGGGCAACTATCTGACGAATGGCACGCAGATGCTCGCACTGAACATTTACAATACGGCTGTTTCCAAGAATAACTATTCGCTTGGCCAGGCCAAGGCGGTTCTGTTCTTTATCATTCTGGCCTGCGTATCCCTTGTTCAGGTTCGCGTCTCGAATAAGAGGGAGGTGGAACTGTAATGGTAGGAAAGGAAAGAAGAGTAAGATCCTATATACTGACAGGCGTTGGCGTTCTCATCGCGCTGTATGTACTGTTCCCGTTTTTCCTGGTCATTGTGAACGCGTTCAAAGCCCAGTCGTCAATCGTGGCGAATCCCGTTTCGCTCAGCGGCGCGTCGTTTTCACAGCTGCTCACCAACCTGACTTCGGTTATCAACAACTCGAACTTCCAGTACTGGTACGCGTTTGGGACATCCGCAGTCATCACCGTTGTCTCCCTGGTCCTGCTGGCTCTGCTCGGCTCCATGGCCGCATGGGTCATCAGCCGCAACAACAAGACCAAATGGGCTTCCGCGATCTATATGGTGTTCATCGCTTCGATGATCATTCCTTTCCAGGTCGTCATGCTTCCGCTGATCTCCACTTTCCGTGATGTCGGCAAGTTCGTGGGCATCAGCATGCTGCAGTCCATTCCCGGCATTGTTTTCGCATACCTGGGATTCGGCGGCGCTATGACCGTCTTTATCCTGACCGGTTTCATTAAGGGTATCCCTTACGATCTTGAAGAGGCGGCCGCTATCGACGGGTGCTCACCGGAAGGCACATTCTTCCGCATCATCCTGCCGCTGCTGACACCGGTCATCACGACCGTTACGATCCTGAACGGCATGTGGATCTGGAACGACTACCTTCTGCCTTCCCTGATGCTGGGACAGAACGGAAGGATCAAGACCCTTCCCGTTGCGGTGCAGGCGTTCGTCGGTTCCTTCGTCAAGCAGTGGGATCTGATCCTGACGGCGGCTCTTTTGGCCATCATCCCGATGATCGTCATATTCCTGATCGGCCAGAAGCAGATCATGAACGGCATGGTCGAGGGTGCTGTCAAGGGCTGATCGCCTTAGAAAGAACTGAACAGATTCAAGGTTTTTATAGGCGCAAAGCGACTGTAAAGGGGCTGTGCCGTTTCGGCGCAGCCCCTCGGTGTGTTTAAGAAAAGATTTTATGAGCCATTTATTCAGCACGGACGGACCCGTGATGAGAGCCCTCTCGGATCTCAGCAAACTTGTATATTTGAATATCCTGACCCTGATCTTTTGCCTGCCTGTCGTGACGGCGGGCGCATCCCTGGCGGCCATGCACTATGTCATCATGGAGATGATCGAGGAGAGGGGCGGCACGATCCTGTCGGAATTCTGGAAGCGGTTCCGCCAAAATCTGCGGAGCGCGACGCCGATCTGGCTGATCCTGCTGGCGGCCGGCCTCTTTTTGTACGGCGACTTCCGGTTGATCGAGGGCGGTCAGGCGGGCATCCCCAAAGCGATGCTGATCCCGGTCATGGCGCTGGCGGTGATCCTTATGGCGATCAGTGTGTATGTGATCCCGCTGACGGCCAGATTTGAGTATACAACGGGGGGTGCCTTCAGAAACGCTGCCATTCTGGCAGTCGCATACCTGCCCAGGACCCTTCTGATGATGGTGATCATGACGGTCATCCCCTATATTTTGCTGAATGTGACAAGGCTCCTTCCCCTTTTCTTCCTCCTGGGAATATCCCTTCCCTCCTATCTCTGCGCGCTGGTCTACCTGCCTGTCTTTAAGAAGATGGCGGGCGAGGAGGAAGCGGCAGGAGAGGACGAGTGGCATATCGACGATTCGGAGAACGATCCGAAGGGCGATCCCGAGGGAAATACCGAGGCCGGTGAAGAGGAAGAGGCGGAGCAGGCCGGGACGGAGCGATAACAAAAACAAGACGGACACAGGAGGAGAGAAACGCATGAGGGACAGCGGCATTTTATGTCCGATCTTCAGCCTTCCGGGACCGTATTTTTCCGGACACGCTAGAAAATTTGTGGACTTTCTGAAGGAGGCGGGACAATCAAACTGGCAGATACTGCCGCTTGGGCCCACCGGGTACGGGGATTCCCCCTACCAGTCATTTTCCACCTTTGCGGGAAATCCCTATCTGATCGATCTGGAAGCTTTGATCGATCAGGGGCTTTTGTCGAAGAAAGAGTGCGACAGTGCTGATCTGGAAGAAGACAGCGGCAGTGTGGATTACAGCCGGATGTATGAGGGGAAGCTCGCCCTTCTGCGCAGGGCGTACAGCCGGAGCGAGGCGGAAAATACGGCTGATTTCAAAGAGTTCGCGAAGGAAAACGCGTACTGGCTGGAAGACTACGCGCTCTTTATGGCCATCAAGGACGCGCATGACGGCGCTCCCTACGATGCGTGGGAGGAAGATATCAGCAATTATGAGCCGCAGGCCGTGGCGGTGTGGAAGAGGGATCTCGAACAGGAGATGGGATTCTACCGCTATATCCAGTACGAATTTACGCGGCAGTGGAAAGCGCTCAGAAAATACGCAAATGACAGGGGTATCAGGATCATCGGAGACATCCCGATCTATGTCTCCGCGGACAGCGCGGACTTTTGGGCGCACCGGGATCTTTTCCTTTTGGATGAGCGCGGCAGGATCAGCAAGGTCGCCGGGGTGCCGCCGGATGGATTCTCCGCCACAGGACAGGTCTGGGGCAATCCCCTCTATGACTGGGAGGAACACGCCCGCACGGGGTATGACTGGTGGATCCGCCGCATGTCAAAGTGCATTGAGCTCTCCGACATCATCCGGATCGACCATTTCCGCGGCTTTGATGAGTATTTTGCCATACCTGCGGGGGACCGCTCCGCCGTGAGCGGCCACTGGGAAAAGGGCCCGGGCATGAAGCTCTTCGACGCGCTCAGCGAGGCGCTGGGCCGCACGCCCATCATCGCGGAGGATCTGGGGTACGTTACGGACAGCGTGCGGAAGCTCGTGCGCGACTCGGGATTCCCGAACATGAAGGTGTTGGAGTTCGCTTTTGACTCGAGAGATTCGACGGGCGCCATGGAGTATTTGCCCTACGTCTACGGCAGGAACTGCGTGGTGTACACCGGCACCCACGACAATGAAACGGTGCGCGGGTGGATCGACAGCATTCTGCCCCAGGAGCGGCAGATGGTGTGTGACTATCTGGACGTGCGTTCAGACGATCCGCAGGAGATCGTCGAGAAGATGGTGCGCGCCGCGATGAGCTCTGTGGCAAATAAGTGCGTCATCCCGCTTCAGGACTATCTGGGGCTGGACAACCGGGCGCGGATCAATAAGCCCTCCACCAACGGCACCAACTGGAAGTGGCGCGTGAAGGAAGAGGCGCTGACACCGGAGCTGGCGGCCCGCATCCGCAAGCTGACCATGATCTACGGGCGGCTGACGGATGAAAGCAGCGCAGTGTGACCGGGCTCTGCGGGCAGCCCGCAGATGAGGATCAGAGAAGCAGCACCACGACCTGGTAACCCTGCAGTGTTATCTCTGCCGGCCGGTCCGCGGCCGCGCCTTGGGACGCGGCGGTGAGCTGCTCCTTTCCGCAGTCAAAATTGCTCAGAAGAACCTCGCGGATCCGCGTGCCTTCCGGGAGCGGGAGCGTGCGCGCGTCCGCGTCAAAGTTGCCCATGACCAGAATGGTCCGGGCATCTCCCTTCCGCAGATAGCTCATGACGCCGCTTTGGTCCGCGAGATAGGGGATGCAGTCCCCGTAGACAAGAGCGTCCTCGAAAGCGGGATCCTTGCGCAGCGCGATGAGTTTGCGGTAAAAGTGATAGAGAGAGTCCGGGTCATCCCTCTCGGCTTCGAGGTTGATCCCCTGGGAAAGGTAGTTGGGATTGACGCGCAGCCAGGGCGTCCCGGTGGTAAATCCGGCGTTCGCCTCCGCGGACCACTGAAAGGGCGTTCGGGCGTTGTCTCTGCTGAATTTGGAGACGGCTAAGAGAGCCTCCTTAGGTGAAGCGCCCGCCTCCAGGGAGACCGCATAGGCGTCCAGGGAGGCAATGTCGTCCACTTCCTCTATGGAGGAGAAGGGGATGTTTTCCATGCCCAGTTCCTGGCCCTGGTAGATCCAGGGGAGGCCGCGAAGGAGGAAATACTCCGCGGCGAGCAGTTTTTTGGAAGCGGTGAAGCGATCCCCGTCCGGGATATACCGCGACACGCCGCGGGGCTCGTCGTGATTTTCGATGATATTGGAGATAAAGCCGATCCTGCCGACCCGCTCCTGCGTGGCGAAGACGCAGTCCCTGTAATCATCGGGCGAAATGTCCTCACTCAGGTGCCAGCCGAGCTGGCTCTGTCCGAATACGGTGGCCGCGAAATCATACATGGAGGAGAAGTACCCGTCCGGGCCGATAAAATCCGGGATGTCTTCGGGCTTTTCGTTGAAGACTTCACCCACGGTAAAGGCATCGTGCGGCTTGAAGGTGCGGTCGCGCATCTCACCCAGAAAGTCGCCCACGCCCTCCTGGTCGTGCAGCATCCTGGTGACGGAAACGAGCCCGTCATCGCGGTCCGCCGGATAGTCCCTGAAGGGCAGCACTTTTTTGATATTGATAATGGCGTCGATCCGAAAGCCCGCAAGGCCCCTGTCCAGCCACCAGTTGATCATGCGGTATACTTCCTCGCGCAGGTCGGGATTCTCCCAGTTGAGATCGGGCTGCTTTTTGTGGAAGACGTGGAGATAGTATTTGTCCTCGTGCCCGGGGAGCTTGTCCCAGACGGGTCCGCCAAAGTACGAGCGCCAGTTGCAGGGAAGCTTTTCGCCGGGCTTTACGGTCTCGATGTAAAAGAATTTCCCATAGCGGCCGTCCGGATCCTCACAGGCTTTGCGGAACCACTCGTGTTCGTCGGAGCAGTGATTGACGACCAGATCCATGAGGATGTACATATCTCGCCTGCGCGCCTCGGCCAGGAGCTGATCCATATCCTCCATCGTGCCGAAGCGGGGATCGATATTGTAATAGTCCGCGATGTCGTATCCCTGATCTGCCAGCGGCGATACATAGATCGGCGACAGCCACAGGATGTCTGCGCCGAGTTCCTTGAGGTAATCCAGCTTGGCAATAATGCCCTGAAGGTCGCCGATGCCGTCCCCGTTGGAGTCGTAAAAGCTTTTGGGATATATCTGATATGCAATTTTGTTGTGCCACCACTCTTTTTTCATAAGTGCCCCCTACGGTATTTTGCCGGACTCATTTTAAAATGAAATTACTGTAAACATTATAACATTTCGCACAGCACGGCACCATTGTGTGCTATCATCATGTGGGCTGTGTTTT
>CAJOLP010000129.1 GCA_905235465.1 uncultured Lachnospiraceae bacterium
CTGGACAATGTCTCGCTCAATTTAAGGGACAATGAGTTTGTGGCCATTCTGGGGCCCAGCGGCTCCGGCAAGACGACCCTTCTCAACATCGTCGGCGGCCTGGACCGCTATGACAGCGGCGATCTGATCATCGACGGTGTTTCGACCAAAAAGTACAGGGACAGAGACTGGGACTCCTACCGCAATCACACGGTCGGATTCGTATTTCAGTCCTACAACCTGATCCCGCACCAGACGGTCCTTCAGAATGTTGAGCTCGCGCTGACGATCGGCGGCGTCTCCGCGGAAAAGCGCAGAGAGATGGCGCTGGACGCCCTGGACAAGGTCGGCCTCAAGGACCAGGCGCACAAGAAGCCCAATCAGATGTCCGGCGGGCAGATGCAGCGCGTCGCCATCGCCAGAGCGCTGGTCAACGACCCCAAGATCCTGCTGGCCGACGAGCCCACCGGCGCGCTTGACACGAAGACGTCTGTACAGGTCATGGACCTCCTCAGGGAGGTCGCAAACGATCGCCTTGTAGTCATGGTCACCCACAACCCGGAGCTGGCGGAGGAATACGCGACCCGCATCGTCCGCCTCAAGGACGGCGAGATCACGGACGACACCGATCCGCTGCTGATCGAGAGCGAGGAGCCCGCCGTTCACAAGAACCTCGGGAAGGCCTCCATGTCCCTTCTCACTTCCTTTGGTCTGAGTCTGAATAATCTCTTGACCAAGAAGGGGAGGACTATTTTGACTGCCTTTGCCGGTTCCATCGGCATCATCGGCATCGCCCTGATCCTGGCGCTCTCCACGGGCTTTCAGAACTATATCGATCAGATCCAGGAGGAGACGATGAACAGTTATCCCCTGACGATCAATTCGGAGGCGGGCGATCTGACCGGCGCGATCCTGGCCATGCGGCCCAACGAAGAGGATAAGACGAGCGGCAATGTGCTCAAGGAGCAGCAGTACATCACTTCCTTTACGGATTCCATCACCAACAACGACCTCAAGAGCTTCATGGACTATCTGGACACGCACACCGAGGACTACAAGGAGGATGTGCGCCTGGTCAGGTATCTGTATTCCGTAAAGCCGCTCATCTACACCATTGACGGAGGCGACAACCTCGCGCAGCTCTTTCCGGAGACGTACATGAGTCAGCAGGGCGGGCAGATGAATTCGCTGTTCGGCATGGATTCTTCCGGCATGACCACCTATTCCGAGATGGTGGAGCCGGAGCGCATGAAAGAGGAGTACACGGTCGTCTACGGGAAATGGCCGGAAAAATACAATGAGCTCGCTGTTTCGGTCATGGACCCCAACCAGATCTCGGACCTGCTCCTGTATTCCCTGGGCGTCAGGGATACGGAGGAACTGGCGGACATCATTCAGGACCTCTACATGGGGGAAGAGGTGACCGTCCACAATCAGGCCATGACCATTCCTTATGAGGACATCCTGGATCTGGATCTGAGGCTGATCCAGCCCTCCGATCTGTACAAATACAACGAAGAATACGATATCTATGAGGATATGTCGGAAGACGACGACTATATGATGGATCTCTATGAGAACGCAGAGCCCCTTAAGATCACTGCGATCATCTGCAAACCGCAGGAGAAGGGATCCGCGTCCTCGGCGCAGACAGGTGTTCTCTATCTCCCCTCGCTGACATCATATGTCGTGGACACGGCAAAAAAGACGGAGATCGTCCAAAAACAGCTCTCGGATCCCGACGTCGATGTCTTCTCGGGCAATCGCTTCGATGAGGAGGACGATGACGAGGGGCTGAACTTTGAGGATATGATCAGTGTCGACGAGGATATGCTCGCGGAAGCCTTTGTGATCAACGGGGACTTTGGCGATATGAGCATCGACCAGGATCAGATGGCGGATATCGTCAAGAAATCTTCTGACGCGGTCGTGGAGAACATCGACGATGTGACAGAGTCCATGGTGACGGCGGTCACGACGGCTGATTCGGCCATCGCCAAGGCAATGATCGAGGGGTATCAAAAGATCGCCACGATCAATGTCAATGACTCGACCGCACCGGAGACCAATCCGGACGTTTCTGTGGTGACAGGGATCCTCAATGAGCAGCTCAGCAAGGTCGAAAAGGAGGCGGAGGACGCCGCGAGACCGGCGGTCACACAGGCAGTCGAGGCGCAGATCGCGGGTCTGAGGGCAGGCCTTTTGGCCGCGTCGACGGTAGAAGAGGCGGAAGCGGTCATCGATCAGTTCGTGCCCGATGAGACGGTTGCGGCAATGCTCAAATCGACACTGGTCGAAGTGCCCGCGGAGGGCGGCTCCGGAGACGGGGAAGGCAGCGGCTCCGAAGGCGGAGAAGGCGAAGGCTCAGAAGGCGGGGAAGAAGGCTCCGAAGGCAGCGGAAGCGGAGAGGAAGGCGAAGGCTCCGGCGGCAGCGGCGATTCCGGCGAGGGCAGCGGTTCCGGCAGCGCCGGCGTCGATGTGTCGGGAACGATCGCGGCGCTTGATCAGGCTAAGGATTCGCTGATCGAGGCGGGCGTAAAGATGGCGGCCGCGCAGGCCTCGCAGTCTATTCGCGATACGATCGACGCGCTGGAGAATTCTTCTTCCAAGGCGGAGGCTGACGCGGTGATCGACGGCATGGGCCTGGACGACGATCAGGCCGCCATGCTCAAGAGCCAGATCAAAAAGCAGTATGAGGACGGTGGAGATACCTCCTCCAACGCCTACATTACGCTCGCCTACCTGAATGCCTACAAGGAGCAGGCGATCAACGACAAGACCATCGGCGAGGCGGTGGGCAGCATAGACAAGCTGAACCTCAACGCGGACAACACCAAGAGGATCGTGGAGGAAGCTTTTGACAATTACTATGGGAGTCTCACGCCGGATTCAAGCGGTATGGTGGCGGTAAAAGATCTGCCCTCTCCTGACGCGGCGATTGAAAAAGCGGTCACGGACAACAGCGCGTACCTCTTCGAGGAGGGGTATCAGCTTGCCAAAGAATACATGTCGCTGCTGGTCATGCAGGGAACGGCGGAGGCGCTGTCCGAGGTCATGGCGCCCCTCAGCAATATGTTCAGCGGAATGGAAGATCTCATGTCCATCGACCAGGACAAGTTTGCCGAGGCATTTCAGTTTGACAAGGACGAGGACGAACTGCGGAGGATCATGACCGCCATACTGACCGGCGGGGATACGACCTACAAGGGGAACCTCCTGAAGCTCGGATACCAGGCGGAAGATGACCCGAGCGGCATTTCGTTCTATTTTGACAGCTTTGAGGCAAAGAACCGGTTCATCGACTTTGTCGAACACTACAACGAGATCGCGGCGGAGCCGCAGAAGCTGGAATATACCGATCTCACGGGGCTTTTAATGGGATCCATGGAGACGATCATCAATGCGGTCACTTACGTCCTGATCGCGTTTGTGTCTATCTCCCTGATCGTGTCCTCGATCATGATCGGCATCATCACATATATCTCCGTTCTGGAGAGGACAAAGGAGATCGGCATCCTGCGCGCGATCGGCGCCTCGAAGAGAAACATCTCCTCGATCTTTAACGCGGAGACGTTTATCATCGGCTTTCTCTCCGGACTGATCGGCGTCGGTGTGTCACAGCTATTGCTGTTCCCGATCAACAATGTGATCCACAAGGTCACGGAGATCAACGATATTACGGCAGTGCTGGAGCCTCGCGCGGCGGTCGCGCTCATCCTGATCTCCACGCTGCTGACCATGTTCGGCGGGCTGATCCCGTCGCAGTCGGCATCCAAAAAAGATCCGGTGATCGCGCTTAGAACGGAATGATCCATAAAGGGCAAGAAAAAAAGGAGCGGAAGCTCCTTTTTTCGTGCAGTATTTTCATCCGCGGGCAGCGCCCGAAACCCTGCGCCGCACATTGAAATGCGGGCGGAGAGGGTCAAAAGTTCAACAGGTTCCTTACTGCTGGGGAGGAATATTTTCCTCAGGGTTGCCAAGATATTTGCTGTCACCCAGACCAAGGATCAATGTGAAGATGGGGCCAAGGAATATCAGACCCAGGCCGAAGCCGATGCCATGGCCGAAGCGCTGAGAAAGTTTGATATTGACAAGTACGTGGACGACAAAACAAACTGCTTCGGACAGGAAGGAAAGAATGCTGATCAGCGTGCTGACTAAGCCGCTTCCGGAATCGGACCCGCCTGAGCAGTAGGAGGAGACGATTAGGGCCACAAACCAAACCCAGAACATGGATTTGTTCCAGGCGATCCT
>CAJOLP010000130.1 GCA_905235465.1 uncultured Lachnospiraceae bacterium
CTCCGGCCGTTTACATATAAGCGATGGGCTATAGCCAAACGGTAAGGCAGCGGACTCTGACTCCGTCATTTTGAAGGTTCGAATCCTTCTAGCCCAGTAGACAGCGATCGCCGTTGTTGTGTTCCGTCTTGTGTATTCACAAGACGGATTTTTTTTGTGTTTGTTTGTCTTTCGTGTGTATTCTTGCAAAAAATCTGTATTCTCTGTATACTGACAGCAGAAAAGGCCTGTATTTTCCACAATTATAGACAAAATTGTGGTTGCAGAATTGTGCATATCTTCCAAAATCCAATAAAATCGAAATAAATAGTGACATATTGTTAAGAAAATGTTACTATATAAGACGAAATGTTACATCATTTTAGAAAATGAGTACCGTCATCAATAGAGATCGGAGGAGACCATGAGAAAGATACAGAGTGTAGCCCTAACTGCAGCCTTAGCCATATTGGCAGGCTCTTTTTGTATGCCCGCGGGGCAGCAGGAGGCGTCCGGTCAGGAAGGCATCGCGTCTTCTTCCTCTTCTTATGAGGAAGCGATCGCGGATCTGTATGCCAGGAGCGCGGATATCTCCAACGAGGAGATCCTCTCCATCGCGAAGACGCTCACCCCTTCCGCTGAGAAGCTGGAAGCCCGGACGGGAAGCGAAGAGGCAGAGGCGATCCTGAAGGCGCTCACGGACTATGAAGCCCAAAAGGTCTCCTATATTCTGGACGGCGAGGGCGGCCGGGACAATTCTGAAATCACCGCGGAGTGGGATCTTCAGCGCGCGTACTCGAACCTCGGTCTCACACAGGACGAGACGCTGACGACCGTGATCCCCGGTTTTGACATCACTTCCATTGACATTGAAAAGGACGGCGCTTCTGTGACGGCCAGCGCGGACATTGACGAGTGGATCACCGAAGGTTATGTGACCGACGGTGCCGCGGACGGCGCCCAGGACGTGACGGCCTATCGCTATTATTTCACCGCGAATCTTGAAAAGTCCAAAGAGGGCGGATGGACAGTCGTGTCCGTCACGGATACAGAGCAGAATTACGCCTGGCTCGAGGACATAGAGGACCAGCAGGCCAAATTTGAAGCTCTGGCCGGTGAGGCCGGCGGCGCGGCAGCGGCCGGCGGCGCGGACGGGATCGAAGCGGCGCAGGGCAGCGGTATTTCGACCCTTAAGACTTACGGCGCCTCTCAGTACACCTATTCTCCGGATAAGGCCATTGCCTACGCGGACAAGTGGGCCACATCCCGGAATCCCAAATACAAATCCTATCCGGGCGTGGACTGCGCCAACTTCGTATCCCAGTGCATCCGCGCGGGCGGCATGCCCACCAACAGCAAGTGGTATCCCGCTTCCTACGCGTGGGTCAACTGCATGGGCGCGATCTCCAATTTCAAGAAATACGGCAAGTTCATGGAGGCCAAGAACAGCAACGTGCTGCGCGGCAATCCGGTCTATTACGACTGGAACAGCGACGGCACGTATGATCACACCGCGATCTGCGTGGGCAAGAACAGCGCGGGCGTCCCGATCGTGGACGCGCACACGGGCGATCACTACCACGCGACATGGTCGCTGGGCAGCAACGGCAAGCGCGCGACCATCCAGCTTCGGGGCACCGGGACGACCGGAACGTCCACCAAGGGAAGCTGGAAGAAAAAGGACGGCAAGTGGTATTACTACGACACCAGCGGAAAGGCCGTCAAGGGATGGCTGACCTACAAGGGCAAGCAGTACTATCTTTCGGACAACGGCAGGATGGTGACGGGCTGGAAGAGCATAAACGGCTCCTGGTATTACTTTGGCAAAGAGGGAGATATGAGGACCGGATGGATCACGCTGGGCTCCCGCAAATTTTATCTGCAGGAAAACGGCAAGATGAAGACCGGATGGGCCAAGAAGGGCTCCTCATGGTATTACCTCTGCGACGAGGGATACGCGCTGAAGAACACCTGGACCAGCAGAAACGGAAACAGGTGCTATCTGGGGTCTGACGGCGCGATGGCAGTCGGGCTCACGAAAGTGGACGGCCTCTATTACTATTTTGACCAAGAGGGCCGCATCACCCTCAACTGGGTCACGGTCAACGGCAGGAAGTATTTCTTCAGCACCTCCGCAGGAGGAAGGGCCGCCACCGGCTACTGGGACATCAACGGAAGGATCTATCACTTCAGCGATGAGGGCGTGCTGATCGACTGATGTGCCCGGCCGGGCGACAGAAAGGCAAGAGCAGTATTTGTATGTATACATTTGACAGCAGGATCCGCTTCAGCGAGGTGGATGTGAACAGGAAACTGTCAACGGAAGGACTGATCGACTATTTTCAGGATTGTTCCACGTTCCAGTCGGAGGATCTGGGGGTCGGCTTCGGTTACCTGGTGCCCAGGCGTCTGGCCTGGATCATCAACTACTGGGAGATCGAGATCGACCGGATGCCGGCGCTGGCCGAGCGCGTCCGGATCGGCACTTCGCCCTACCTGATGAGGGGGTTCATGGGGCAGAGGAATTTCTGGATGGAGACGCCGGGCGGGGAGCGCCTGGCCGCGGCCAATTCCGTCTGGACGCTCTTAAACATCGACACGCAGTATCCGGAGCGGGTGCCCGATGAGGTGCGGGACAAATACGTGACCTCGCCCAAAATAGAGATGACCTACAGCCCGCGCAAGGTCAAGATACCGGAGGGTATCGCGCCTCATTACGGAGAGAGCATCCATGTCATGCCCTTCCATCTGGACACGAACGGGCACATGAACAACGCGCAGTACGTGCACATCGCGACGGACTGTCTGCCGGAGGGCAGCGCGCTCTCAAGGCTCAGGGTCGAGTACAAAAAGCAGGCAAAGCTCGGAGATCTCATCACACCGATGATCTTTAGAGAAGAGGATAAGATCTACACGATCGCAATGACCGGCGAGGAAGACAAAATTTACGCCGTGGCGCAGGTCTTTCTGCGCTGAGGCGGGGAGCTGCCGGAGCGGCAGCAACTTACGGACACCGCGCGGCCGGGGAGGGACGCGCAGTGAAGGAGGCTGATATGAAACTAGGGGAGATGCAGGTTCTGACAGTGGAAAAGGCTGTACCCTTTGGCGTTTATCTGATCGGGGAGGATCCCGGGGAGGGGCACGTGCTGCTGCCGCGCTCACAGGTGCCCGAGGACGCGCAGCCCGGCGACCGGATAGAAGTATTTCTATATAAGGATTCCGAGGACCGTCTCATCGCCACGCGCAAGACGCCCAAGCTGATGCTTCATCAGGTGGGGTATCTCAGGGTCGTGCAGGTGGGCAGGATCGGCGCCTTTCTGGACTGGGGTCTGGACAAGGACCTTTTGCTGCCGTTCCACGAGCAGCCGCGGGAGAGAGTCAAGGAGGGACAGGAGATCCTGGTGGCCGTCTATCTGGACAAGAGCAGCAGGCTCTGCGCCACCATGAATGTATATCCGTATCTGAGCAGGCAGAGCCCGTACCGCACGGGCGACCAGGTCACGGGCATCGTCTACGAGACCAGCCGCAATTTCGGCGCCTTCGTCGCGGTGGACAGTCTGTTCTCCGCGCTGATCCCCAAGAGGGAGCTGGTGAGGGACCTCAAGGTGGGCGACGTGGTCTCCGCGAGAGTGACGTGCGTCAAGCCCGACGGCAAGCTGGATCTGAGCATCCGCGAGAAGGCGGCCGTCCAGATGGACCGCGACATGAACATCATTCTGGAGAGAATGACGGAGAACGGCGGTATTTTGCCCTTCACGGACAGGGCGGCCCCGGAAGTTATCCGCGCCCAGATGCAGATGAGCAAAAATGAGTTCAAGCGAGCGGTAGGGCACCTCCTAAAAGAGGGCAAAATAGAGATCGGTCCCGATGTGATCCGCCTCAGATGAGGGCGGATCACTTTTTGGGTTTAAGCAAATTTCACAAAATTTACATGAAATATTGTGGATTTTTATCGTTCATTGGGATAATATTTAACTAGGACATTGTCCGTTTATCGGAGGTATAAGCTGCTTATAACGGGGGAAGTGAGAGAAGTATGATATCAAATCAGGTATTACAGAATACGATCGAAGGTATTAAAGACATCTCGCATCTGGAGCTGGCGGTCATGGATGCGGATGGAAGAGAGGTGGCAGTCACGGCGCCCGTATTCGCGGATGCCGCACCGGCGATTCCCGGATTTGCCGTATCGCCTGCGGATTCCCAGTCGGCGGGACCTTACCAGTTCTTCAAGGTAATGGATGATTGAGTATGTGATCGTCGTGTTTGGGGACACGGACAGTTCCCTTCTCATCGGGCGGATGGCCGCGTTCCAGATCAAGGGCCTGATGTCGGCCTTCAAGGAGCGCTATGACCGGGACAGCTTCATGAAGAACCTGATCCTGGACAACCTGCTTTTGGTGGACATCTATTCCAGAGCCAAGAAGCTCCGGATCCCCACGGACGTGCCGAGGGTCGTCATGATCGTGGAGACAGGCAAGGACAAGGACAGGAACGCGCTGGAGCTCGTGCAGGAATTTGTCGGCTCCAACGGCACGGACTTCGTGACGGCCGTGGATGAGAGCAACGTGGTCGTCATCAAGGATCTGGCCGGCGGAAGCCGGGACAAGGATATCGTCAAGTCCGCGAACCTGATCCAGGGACATCTGGAGGAGCTGGGCATGGCCGACGTGCGTGTCGCGTACGGGACGATCGTGGGCGATATCAAGGAAGTGAGCCGGTCCTTCAAGGAAGCGAAGATGGCGCTGGACGTCAGCAAGATCTTCTTTGAGGACAGGAAGGTGATCGCCTACAATGAGCTGGGCATCGGACGCCTTATCTATCAGCTCCCGATCCCGCTCTGTAAGATGTTCATCCGCGAGATCTTTAAGGATAAGAATCCGGAGGACTTCGACGAGGAGACGCTGACCACGATCAACAAGTTCTTTGAGAACAGCCTGAACGTCTCGGAGACATCCAGACAGCTCTTTATCCACCGCAACACGCTGGTCTACAGACTGGACAAGCTGCAGAAGAGCACGGGCCTGGATCTGAGGGTGTTCGAGGACGCGATCACGTTCAAGATCGCGCTGATGGTCGTCAAATATATGAAGTACATGAAGCAGTACGATTATTGATCAATCTTCGGCTGCGGGAGGTAAAATGGGAGAATACGAGCAATTGCCCGAGGACAGGCACCGCAAATATGTGAGCAAGGCTGAGCCGAAAAAAGGCGGCGCCGGCGTGTTTGTCCTGGGCCTGATCATAGGTCTGGCCATCGCCATTATCGCGTTCGGCATCATCATGGCTGTCCGCTCGGGACCGTCGGGACTTAGCTTTTCGGGCTCCACAGGGAGCGGGGGAAGCGGATCTGTGGTGAGTAGTGAGACCACACAAAAGCTTAAGCGGTTGGAGGACACCATCAACAAGAGATACTACTGGTCGGATGATGTCACGACGCAGCAAAAGCAGAACGGCCTGTATAAGGGCCTTCTGAATTCCCTGAATGACCCCTATTCCGTCTACTACACGCCGGAAGAGCTGAACGATCTGACACAGGATCTGGAGGGCGTCTACTACGGGATCGGCGCCTATGTGAGCCAGGATCCGGAGACGGGAAACGCGGTGATCGCCGGCGTCATCAAAAATTCACCGGCCGAGGAGGCAAAGCTCCAGGAAGGCGACATCATCTTCAAGGTGGATGACGAGGACATGACCGGGCTTGACCTGGATACAGTGGTCTCCAAGATCCGGGGCGAAGAGGGAACGACGGTGCATCTCACACTGGTCCGAAACGGAGAGGCCATCGAGCAGGACATCGTCCGCGCCAGAGTGGATTCGCCCACGGTGAGCTCCGAGATGCTGGAGGACGACATCGGGTATCTGCAGATCACGCAGTTCGATGAGATCACCACCGGCCAGTTCACAGAGAATCTGCAGCAGCTCAGAGACCAGGGCATGAAAGCCATGATCCTCGACCTGCGCGGCAATCCCGGCGGCAGCGTCAACACCGTGACGGACATCGCCGGAGAGATACTTCCTGAGGGCCTGGTCTTCTACATGGAGGACAAGAACGGCAAGAGGGATGAGTACACATGTGACGGCGCGAACTGGGACATTCCCCTGGTGGTGCTGGTCAATGAGTACAGCGCGAGCGCCTCGGAGATCCTCGCGGGCGCGATCCAGGACTCGGGCGTCGGCATTCTGGTCGGGAACACGACGTTCGGAAAGGGAATCGTGCAGGAGGTCATCGACCTGGGAGACGGATCCGCCGTAAAGCTGACGATCGCCAGTTACTACACGCGAAACGGAAGGGACATCCACAAGAAGGGGATCGATCCCGACATCGAGGTGGATCTGGACGCGGACGCCTATCTGGAAGACGGGACGGATACGCAGCTCGATAAAGCGATCGAAGTGATAAAGGAACAGATGAAATAGACATACATCCGGTTGTTGGCATTGTTTAATTTTGATAAGGAGGTAAACTATGGGTCTTATTTTGGCAGCGACATCAGCCGCGGGCAGCGTGCTGGGCGATCAGTGGAAGGAGTATTTTTACTGCTCTGAGATGAGCAACGACGTGCTTGTCAGGAAGGGCGAGCAAAATCACGGCAAGTCCGGACTCCTCAACAAAGGCGGGAGCGACAACGTCATCACGAACGGTTCCCTGATCGTCGTCAACGAGGGACAGTGCATGATCATCGTCGATCAGGGCGCGATCGTTGACATCTGCGCCGAGGCGGGCGCCTATACCTATGATCAGTCCTCGGAGCCCAGCGTGTTTACCGGAGGACTCGGCCAGGGGATCATAGACAGCTTTAACCAGTTCAAAGCGCGTGTTACCTACGGCGGCGTGACAGCGCATGATCAGAGGGTCTATTACTTCAACACAAAGGACATCATCGGCAATAAATACGGCACGGCGAGCCCGGTTCCGTTCCGCGTCGTGGACAAGAACATCGGACTGGATGTGGACATCTCGGTCAAGTGCTTTGGCGAGTACGGCTACAGGATCAGCGATCCGATCCTGTTCTACAAGCATATCTGCGGCAATGTGAATTCCGATTTCACCAGGGACAAGATCGAGTCACAGCTTCGCACCGAGCTTCTGACCGCGCTTCAGCCCGCATTCGGCAGGATCTCTGAAATGGGCATCCGCTACAGCGCTGTTGTCAATCACACGAACGAGATGGCGGCGGCCCTCAACGAGGAGCTTTCCGATAAATGGGCCAAGCAGTACGGCATTGTGATCACTCAGTTCGGCATCAGCAGCCTGAAGGCTTCTGATGAGGACGAGAAGATGATCAAGGAGCTGCAGAGAGCAGCGGTCAGCCGCAACGAGGATATGGCGGCGGCCAGAAAGGTCGACGCGGAGGCGCAGGCGATGATGGACGCGGCCAAGAACCCGAACGGCGCGGCCATGGGATTCTTTGGCATGGGCATGGCCCAGCAGGCAGCCGGCGGCGGCACCGACGCGAACGCGCTCTTCCAGGCCAGCAGAGAGAAAAAGGAAGCGGAAGCGGCCAAGATGCAGGCGGCAGGCTGGAAGTGCCCCAAGTGCGGACATGAGGGCAACACCGGCAAGTTCTGCGCCGAGTGCGGAGCGCCCAAGCCGGCGGAGGGCTGGAAGTGCTCTAAGTGCGGACATGAGGGCAATACCGGCAAGTTCTGCAGCGAGTGCGGAGCGCCCAGGCCGGAGGAAGGCGCCTGGGTCTGCCCCAAGTGCGGCAAGGCCGACAACACCGGCAAGTTCTGCGGTGAGTGCGGAACCCCCAGACCTTAAAAGGTAAAATAAAAGTAAATGAAGGCGGCGGGCACGCGGCGAGAGCCGTGTGCCCGTCTGTTGAACTTATGACTATGATTAATGTGAGGAAATGAGATGGCGGATAAGATCACAGTATACCAGTGCCCGGCCTGCACGGGGCCGCTTCACTTTGACGGCAAGGCCCAGAAACTGAAATGTGATTATTGCGGGAGCCTTTATACCGTCGAGGAGATGGAAGCCCTGTTTAAGGACAAGAACGCCGGCGCGGAAGCCGCGGCGGCGGCGGAAAGCGCGGCTGCAGACAGCGCGGCGGCGCCCTCCGGGGATGATGATTTCGAGCAGCAGCTCAAGGAATACAGCAGCGCCGGCAACTGGGGCGGCGACGCGGCGCACATGCGCGCCTACAACTGCACGTCCTGCGGCGCGGAGCTGATCTGCGACGACACGACGGCGGCATCCAGCTGCCCGTACTGCGGCAATCCCACGATCATGCCGGGCAGCTTTTCCGGTGTGGACCGCCCGGATTACGTCATACCTTTCAAGATCGACAAGAAGGAAGCGGTGGACGCCCTCAAGAACTACTACAA
>CAJOLP010000131.1 GCA_905235465.1 uncultured Lachnospiraceae bacterium
AAATATCTGCTCAAGAAAGATATAGACAAGATCACAAAAGCGAAGTGGGTGATCCAGTCGGACAACTGCTGCGCGCCGTGGTCGACAGAAGCGCCGGCACTTCGTCTCTGGCACAGGGACGGGGAGGAGATCCTGGAACTGGAAAAGGAAAAGAGCGCGGAGAAGGCGCTGAATCTGCTGGGCCTTAGGCCGCATGATAGTGCGGCAGGCAATTAAGCCGTGTGATTTATGAGGGGGGCAAAAGATGAGGCCGATACGCCCGCCGGAAGTTCGGCGGGAAGGCCGGGCCTGCCACAGGAGATGAAGGACAGCATCCTCTCGGGTCTTCGCGGGATCGCCGCGGAAAAGGACACCACGGTTGAAAATCTCCTGCAGGCGTATGTTTACGAAAAGAATCCGGACATGAGTATTTTGATCGGAACCACAAGAAAAGAACACTTACAGGATTCCATTGACGCGCTGTCTGTCGAACTGACACCGCAGGACATCCGGCGGATGGAGGAGGTCTTCCCGGCGGAACAGCTTCGGCATATAGTGGGCATGCGGAATTTTACTTTCCGGGACGGAAAAATCCAGTAACAGGCCAGTTACAGGCGGTCAGTATTTGAACTGATGCGCCGGCCTGCCTGACCGGGTGTGCCGACCGGTGCCGATCAGGAGCATATCGTGGCGGTAGACAGCGGTGAATGTGATCACGAACAGGACCGCTGCGGTCACCACATCAGAGAATGAGTGCTGCTTGATCAGCATGGTGGAGAGCGAGATCAGCGCGCCAAGCACAGTGATAAAGAGACGCCAGGCGTTTTTGACCCGCGGCGAATAGACGCGGCCGGTCTCTGTCCGCCAGTCCCACTTCCAGTAGGCGGCAATGACCGCCAGACTGTTGAAGACGTGGATGCTGGGCGTCAGGTTCGTGGGGGTATCGAGCGCATATACCGCAGATACCAGCCCGCAGAGAAGGTCGTCACCGGGTGTGACTAAGGGCCGCATCAGATGGATGTTCGGAAAGACGACAGAGACCGCGATGAACACCGTCATGCCGATTGCCAGCACCGAGCAGAGCTTGTGATAGGCCTCCTCATCTGTAAAGAGCAGGAACAGGACAGCGCCGATCACGTACGGAAACCAGAGCAGGTACGGGATGACGAAGACGTCGCAGAACGGGATCATGTCATCGACCGCGGTGTGGATCACGGTGTAGTGCACGCGGTGCCATTGCTCGATCAGACCAAAGCAAAACAGATAGCCCAGCATATAGCAGAACATCGGCCGCAGCACGCGGAGCTTCCTGGCCAGAAAGGTCTCCCGACGTGCCCTTATCGACCCGAACATATGATTTTCCGGAGAATATCTCCTGTTGTGAATGCGAACAGAATTCAATTAAAATATCCCCAATCAATGAAATAACGTATACTTCCTATTCAATAAGCGCCATATTACTGCTTTCAGAGGAAAATGGCAAGTCCGGCGCTGTATTCTTTGTGATACAGGCATCATTGTGGGCAGTATATGGCCCAAAGGATCTGTTTGCGGCCGGAGAGCGATCATAGTATAGTTTAAGAAGACAATCAGAATATAAGGAGATGCAAAATGGAATTGATTCAGAGCTTTACGGTGGACCACACCCGCATTGTTCCCGGTATTTTCACAAGCAGAGTTGATCGTCTGGGGGACTATTCGGTCACGACTTATGACGTGAGAGTCAAAAAACCGAACAAGGAGCCGGTCATCGACGTCGCGGCGATGCACACGCTGGAACATCTGATCGCGACTTATCTTCGCAACGATCCGGAGTGGAAGGATGAGGTCGTCTACTGGGGACCCATGGGCTGCCTTACGGGCTTTTATCTCATACTGAAGGGCAGCCGCCCCTCGCGGGAGATCCATGATCTGCTGTTGAAGGCCTTCCGGTCCGTAGAAGATGCGCAGGAAGTGCCCGGCGCCACGCCGGAAAACTGCGGGAACTATCTCATGCACAACCTTGAGATGGCGAAGTGGTACGCGAGGGAATATGCCGATTACCTGGAGGCGAATGCCGGGAACAGCGATATCTTTGAGTATCCCAAAACAGAGCGGCCGCTCACCGGGGACGGACAGGATTTCTTCGATTCATAACCGCGAAGCGGCAGGCTGCTAAGGGCCGGCGCTGCAGAAGAAAAGAATAACGACACAAAAAGGAAGGCATATCCCGGAGAGTCGGGACATGCCTTCTTTTATTGCTTAGTGCTGCCGATTCAGCGCAGCTTCATCAGATTTCGATCTTGGCGCCCATGAGTTTCGCGAACTCTTTGACGATCGCTGTGTCGCCGGGCCATGCGGGAGATGTGACCAGGTTGCGGTCAACAACCGCGTCCGTGACGGGAACTTCCACATAGGTCCCGCCCGCAAGGGTCACGTCAGGACCGACGGCGGGATAGGCAGTTGCCTTGTATCCCTTGAGCACGCCTGCGGCAGCCAGCACCTGAGGGCCGTGGCAGATCGCGGCAACGGGCTTATTGGCTTTGAAGAATTCCTGCACGATCTCGATCACGCGCGGATTGAGGCGGATGTACTCGGGAGCGCGGCCGCCGGTGATGAACAGGCCTTCATAATCCTCCGTTTTGACCGCGTCAAAGTCCGCTGTCAGCGCGAAATTGTGTCCCCGAAGTTCCGTATAAGTCTGCTCGCCGAGAAAATCATGCACGGCAGTGGCAACGGTATCGCCCGCTTTCTTTTCCGGGCATACGGCATCTACCTGATAGCCCAGAACGCCCAGCGCCTGGAAAGGCACCATTGTCTCATAATCTTCTGTAAAGTCACCGCAGAGAAGAAGAACTTTTTTTGCCATTGCTATACCTCCTTATAGAAAGAATAAATACCCTATCTCTATCATATTGCAATACCGATAAAGACGCAACGCAAAAACAAAAATACGCCCGCCCCCGGCTTTGATATGCCGAGGGGCGGACGTCTAATTCAGCGTCATATTCCGGCGTTATTTTCCTCTGCGGCGGAGCGCGATGTTCGTGCCGGCCAGAGCGGCGGCAGTCATGAACATCAGCGACCACATAAGGAACGGTGAAGTATCACCGGTCTTCGGGGCGTTGTTCGAAGCAGTCTTCGAAGTGTTGTTCGAAGTATCTTTTTTGGAACTGCCCTTCGAATCCGGCTCGGGCGTCGGTTTCGGTTCGGGCTTCGGCTCGGGCTTCGGCTCGGGCTTCGGCTCGGGTTCGGGCTCGGGTACTTTTTCCCAGATCGCGTACAGGATGTTTTGGCCCTGGTTGTCGACATAGACCTGGTCTCCCGGCACAGCGTCTTTTCCGGAGCCGTCCGGCTTGGTATTCCATTTCTTGAACCTGTAACCGTCCGGAACAATACTGCTGAGCGCCGCATATTCCTCGGCCGTTACATTTGCGTTGTTGAGAAGGCCGGTTATGCTCGCGGATTTTTGGCCCGCGCTCTTATAGCCTATGCTGTCAAAGTTGAAGTCATAGATCAGATCGACAGTTTTGGCTGTATCTCCCCACTGTGCGGTCAGGGTCAGTCCGCCCAAAGGCATCGCGGCGAGGTCGTTGGCGTAGTAGATCTTGCCATCCGCTTCGGATTTCCATCCGAGGAAGACCTTGCCGGCAGGCGGAGTGATACCATCCGCGCCCAGCACGACAACGTCACTTCCCTCATAATATCTATCCGGATCGGCCGGCGCGGTCCCGCTGCCGCCGTTCAGGTCATAGGTGACCTTATAGGAATCAATACTGCGCCACTCGGCAACCAGCGTGATATCCTCGCTGACGCCGGAATCAAAGCTGTACGGGCGGCCGTTTAATGTCCAACCGAGGAAAAGATGGTCTGTGTAGGCGGGATCCTGCGGCTGAGCAACTGCGGTTCCATAAGCCACATCATCAACGACCTTATCCGGTTCACCATTCTCATATTTAAAAGTGACCGTATAGGTGACCGGGGCCCATTTTGCGTACAGATCTACGTTCATGTACGGCATCGTCGTTCCTGCAAAATCGAACTTATTGACCAGCTGGGACTCGGTGTACCATCCGTCAAAAACGAACTCCTGTCCGTCCGGATTGGTCTTGCGGGATACGCCGGGGGTATATTCATCCGGTTTTGTGACGGCAGGATCATACTCGGTAAGATCTTTCTCGTACAAAACCTTGGTTGTTTCCGGCTCTTCGTCACCATCGTGGAAGATCAGAT
>CAJOLP010000132.1 GCA_905235465.1 uncultured Lachnospiraceae bacterium
TCACTGATCGCCAGCCCATAGGCTCCCGTGGCATTGGTGAGCTGTACTTCCTCCGGCAGGACGCCCGGCGCGGCGTATGCATCCGCCCCGGAAGAATTGAGCTGCAGCCAGAGAAGCCTGCGCGCGTCCTTAAGACGCCCCACGGGGACATTTCCCAGGATGATCTCCGCTTCCGCGACCTGATCCTTAGTCTCTTCCCCTCGCCCCACATAAGTGAATGAGGCCTCCGGCATCTGCGCCTCAAGGCGTTTTTTCTGCTCCTCCGTAAAAGGTACTGTCACCAGAATATTCATGAAATACCGTCTCCTCTCGCCGAAATACTTTGCCCATCAATGCCACATCTTACTCATAGTATAATTCGACAGAAAGAGCGATACAAGCGTCTCCGTGTTTGTGCAATTACAAAAAATCCCCCTCTCTTTTTTGTGAGTCTGCAAGTTGTTAGGGTAAGGGCGTGACTGATAAAATTACTGTAGAGTAAGTATATCTTTTGAAAGGAGATCAGCGATGTCTATGGACCAAAAGAGTTTTCCTTCTTTTCAGCCCTCCTCCCTGCATCTTGCAGGTTATGACCGCCCTTGGGCTTACACTCCCGAGGAGGTAGCTGAGTTTACCAACGCACAGCATGTTGATGACCAGATCGGCTTCCAGTTCTGCTTCGTGGCAGACGAAGCTGCTGTAAGACACATGCTCCCTCCGCACTTCGGCTTCGTGGCTCCCTTCCTGATGGGGTACTTTGTCGAGATGCGCCGCCCCGGCTATGGCGCTCCGTACATGGAGAGCTGCCTTGCCGTCCTTGCCGAGTATAACGGTGTTGTGGGGCTGCACAACCTTGCCCTTCATCTGCACGGTCCCGGCTCGGACTGCGGACCTTACCTTTTCGGCCACAACTGCCCTATCCCCAAAAAGCAGGCCGATGACATCACCATCAGACGGATCGGCAGCCAGGTAAACGCCAAAATCATTCGTCATGGCGTAACCATCTGGGATATGGATCTCGAGTTCGCCGGTGAGTACAATAACGAGGAAATGGGGCTTGGCACCCTTGGTGACGGCACCAACATCGGCGTTCCCATGGAATCCGTCGGTTGGTACCACCCCTATGAGGTGATTCCCAACGAGGACGGCACCACTACCATTACCGACCTCAAGCTTGCCGGCCTCAACATCTCCACCACCCTCTCGCACATCGAGAAGGGCAAGATCCTGAGATTTGAGACTGCTTCCACCGAGGATGATCCCTTCGGCGAGATCAAGATGCTCGCACCCATCGGCGCAAGCTGGCAGGTCACCAGCGAGTGCATCATGGGATCCTCCGATATTTACGCCGACCTTGACCCGGCGGTCTCGCTCCCCAGCCTGATGAGATACTACGACGTCAGCCTGATGGGCAAGAAGTCGACCCTCCTGTCGGTTTGATTCACGCCAAGCGAGAAAGGAAACGATCATGGCAAATTTCGTTGTAACCCCTGAGGATATCCAGAATTTCCTCGTCAAGCCCAGCGCGGACAATCAGGAAGGTATCCTGTTTGCCTATGAGGCGAATCCCGGTGCAGTGGAAAGCGTTCTTCCCGTGGGCCTGCATCCCGTTGATAATGTTGTAAAAGGCTATGCTGTTGTCGTGCAGGATCCCAGCTTCAGCGCCCCTTACATGGAGGTCTCGCTGTTCGTGAATGCCGAACATGACGGAGTCATTCAGCCGTATTTCCTTGCCGGCGCCGTCCACGGTCCCGGCACCGAGAGCCGCATGGTCATGGGGACCCAGGCCTACGGCTTCCCGCTCAAGCGCGCCGAGGATATCCTCGTCCGCCGTCAGGGCGACAGGCTCTATTTCAGCATCGTCCGCCGCGGCTCCCTCCTGATGGAGCTGGAGGCGCAGACCGGCGGTTTTAACAGTGCAAAGACGGCTGACTTATTCGCTCCTGCCGGCGCTGTCTGGTCCTACAAATACCGCGCTCAGCAGCAGCCCGACGGCACGACGCCGTTTTCCGACGTCCGCCTGATATCCGTCAAAAAGACCATAGAGACCGAACTTTTGGAGCCCGCATCGATCCTCGGCGTCAACATCACCACCACGCCGGATGACCCTTGGGGCGTCCTGGCCATGGCAAAGCCCCTGGGTGCCGCATGGGTGCGCATCTCAAAGGACACCATCGAGGGCACCAAGATCGTCGATACCGTCGATTCCGCCAAAGCCATGCCCCTTCTCATGGCTCCGCGTTTTGACCGCGGCCTGATGACCAAATTCGCCAACCGCGAATTCAACATCTAATCTCCTTTTTGGTTTGACACCCCAAGCCAAAGAATCCCGCTGTCCGGCGCATTTTTGCCCGGGCGGCGGGAATTCTTTTTTATTTGTTTTGTTTCCCTCCAACAGGCCAAAAAGGACCTCTGCATTCTCCTCCTCCGGAAATCTTCTCTGTACAGCCCTGTTTCAACCGGGCCTTCATCTCTTGTGCTGCACTTGTGCTACAATATAAATGGATTCACAAGTCCGGCACCAGCCAAATGCTGTGTTATGTTGCTGTGTTATGTTAGGAGGTCTCCCATGAGAATTTTAGTTACAGGGCCGAAAGGATTTGTTGGCGCGAGGATCATGCAGGAATTGCCCGACGCGATCCCCGCCCCTTCGCTGCGAAATGCCGATGAAGAGGCAATAAAGCGCGTGATCGACGACGCCGCGCCCGATCTGATCGTTCACACGGCGGCCATTTCAGACATACCGACCTGCGAAAAAAATGTCGAGGCATCCCACTACGCCAATGTCCGGATCCCGGTCTGGCTTGTGTCCTCCGGTGTAAAGTGCGTGATCTTCAGCACGGATCAGGTCTACAGCGGGTGCGAAGAGCTCGGACCCTATTCGGAAAACACCGTGAATCCGGCAAATGTTTACGCCCGCCACAAGCTGGAGATGGAGCAGAGAACGCTGGAGATCAATCCCGACACGGTCCTTCTGCGCGCGACCTGGATGTATGATATGCCGCTGTACGGTGTCCCCAATCGCGGCAATTTCCTTGTGGATATGCTCTCCAGTTCTGCCATTGATTTCTCGTACTCCCAGCACCGCGCAGTGACCTACGTGCGGGAAGTCGCGGCGCAGATCATGAACGCGGCAGCCCTCCCGGGCGGCGCGTACAACTACGGGAGCGAAAATGATCTCACCATGCTGGAGACAGCCACCTGGCTTAAGGACCGACTCGGTCTGCGTATCGATATCCGGGACGCGGGCCTGCGCCACAACCTTTGGATGGATTGCTCGAAGGCCCGCGAAAAAGGAGTGACCTTTAACAATACCATCGACGGGCTGGAGCAATGCATTGAAGATTACGGCCTCCAAGCCCGTGTAAGGAAAGCGCCCCCAACGGCGTAATGCGCCACAGGGCACCGCGGCTGCGCCCCAGCGCGTAATGCGCCACAGCTCGTAAATCTCCGAGGCGTTTTGACTTAAATTGTCAGATTCGCCGATTTGGGTCAACACTCAGATCGCCGCAGCTCATAAATCTCCGAGGCGTTTTGACTCAAATTGCTGGATTCGCCGATTTGGGTCAATTCCCAGATCGCCGCAACTCGTAAATCTCCGAGGCGTTTTGACTCAAATTGCTGGATTCGCCGATTTGGGTCAATTCCCAAATCGCCGCAGCGCAATTCCCGCCACCGCGTTTTGACTTAAATTGCTGGATTCGCCGATTTGGGTCAATACCCGGCTCGCCGCAGCGCAATTCCCGCCACCGCGTTTTGACTTAAATTGCTGGATTCGCTGATTTGGGTCAATACCCGGCTCGCCGCAGCGCGAAACGCGCTGCAAGCAATTGACTCAAATTGCCAAGATGCGCGAAATGGGTCAATACCCAGCCCCCCGCAGCGCGAAACGCGCTGCGAGCAGCAACTCGCAGCAACAAGCAGCAACTCCCACCATAAACCAAGGAGCTCATCGCCGCAGCGATGAGCTCCTTTTTATCAAGCTATTATAATTCTGCCTCAGATTCCTTCTGCCTCCATTTCGGCCTTGATCGCATCCTCGCTGGCGGCCATTGCCTGAAGCGTCATGGTAAGCAGCTTCTCCAGAGGCCAGTCAAGCTGATCCGCGCCGCGCTGAATGACCTCCCGGGAACAGCCGGCCGCAAAGCCTTTGCTCTTGTA
>CAJOLP010000133.1 GCA_905235465.1 uncultured Lachnospiraceae bacterium
CGACGCGCTTCCCGTCGTGCTGATCCCTACGACATGCGGGACCGGTTCCGAGGTGACGGGTATCAGTGTTTTGACAAGGCATGAAAAGAGGGCCAAGGGATCCATTCCCCACAGGATCTTCGCAAAGTACGCGCTTTTGGACGGCAAATATCTTGCGTCCGCGCCCAGGCAGATCCTGGCCAATACTTCCATCGACGCGTTTGCTCATCTGGTGGAGAGTTATATCAACGCAAAGGCGAATCGATACAGCAGAATGTGCGCGGAGAAGGGAATAGAAGTCTGGGCACTGAGCAAAGATGTGATATTAGGAAAGAGAGAGGCAAAAGAGCAGGATCTTACTAATATGCTGGACGCCTCCTGTCTGGCCGGCATTGCCATCGCGCAGACGGGAACAAGTCTTCCCCACGCGCTCAGCTACCGCCTGACCTATGACGCGCATGTCCCTCACGGACAGGCCTGCGGCTATTATCTGGCTGATTACGTCAGGGAAGCGGACCCGGCGGATGCCGCCAGAGTTCTGCAGCTGGCCGGCTTTGCCGACGCGGACGCGATGCAGGAGTACTATGCGCTTACCTGCGGCGTACCGCAGGTATCGAAGGATGTCCTGGAGCAGAGCCTGCGCGAAGTGGCGACCAATCCCGCCAAGTGCGCGCTGCCCCCGTTCGCAGTGGATGAGGCGCTGCTGCGCCGGATGTCGGGCCTTGACTGAGGCCGGTCCTTTACAGCAAATATTTGTATATAGCCTCCGCACAGCCGCCGTGATCGTTGTCCGCAACGGTTACGGCGGCTATATTTTTGACCTCGTCCCAGGCATTGCCCATGGCGATGGGAAGACCGCAGACCTTCATCTGATCGATGTCGTTGCCGCCGTCCCCAACAGAGATCGTCTCCTCCACGGGGATGTCCAGCATGTCACACAGTGTGATGAGGGCCTTTCCTTTGGAGGTGTGAAGCGGCGAACACTCGAGCGCTGTCTGTTCCGTATAGACCATGGTGATGGGAAGGTCCGACAGCAGGGCGCGAAACCGGTCCCTGTCGGCAAGGTCACGGCAGTAGAAGTTGAATTTGTACACCGGGAAGGGCGAGGCTGTATAGAATGTCATGAGATCGTCACACGCCGTGGCGACCTTTTCATATGTCGCCTGAAAAGCACCCATGCCGTAATCGGCTATTCGGGAGATCTTGTCTCTCTGCATATACGTCTCCCGGACGATCAGCTGGATCATGACGTCATCAGAAGAGGTCCTTAAGAACATCTCCCGGGCCGTGTCCGCCGCGATCGTATTCTCATGCAGCATTTTGTCCTTAGCCGCGTCATAGATGTAGGCGCCGCTGGCCCCGATCATGTAGCGGATGCCTGAGAGGGCATCGCTGTAATCCCGAATCTCCGCAAGGCTTCTGCCGGTGGAAAGGACAACTGTCTTCCCTGCCGCGGCGGCCTTCGCGATGGCCTCTGTGCTGCCCGGCAGTATCCTCTTATGGGAATCCAAAAGAGTGCCGTCCATATCAAATGAGATCAGGCTGTATTTCATAGTTTCCTCCGCCCGCGGGTCTTAGCTGCGCCTAAAGAATTGATGTCTTTTTCGTATTATACTTTATGATTTCCTGTCTTCGCAACGCTCAGCCGGGTCAGGACGTTGACAAAAGATCAATTATGTGTAAAATTATTCGTGTATTTAGGCTGTGAACATACGTGTGTATGAAAGAGGTAGTGGCACAGAGACGGAAGACGCCGCCGGCTGAGAGCGTTCCGCGCGAGACTTTCAGAGATTTCAGTATGGGAGCCTTCCGGCGAAAAGCGGGCCGAGGGGCCGCGCGTTAAGCGGATGATAGTGTGGGCAAAATACAGACACATGAAATGAGTGCGGGGCGCGTCAGGCGTTCCGAAATAGGGTGGTACCGCGATCGATCATCGTCCCTTGCAGATATTTGGCAGGGAACGATTTTTTTATGGAAAGGAGAGCACAATGAAAGACAGGATCAATGACCTGTTGTCGGAAGTAAAGAAAAAGATTTCCGAATCAGGGAATGAAGGGGAGCTTCAGAATATCAAGAGTTCCTTTATCGGCAAGCAGGGATCGCTCAGCCTCATGATGAAGGAGATGGCGAACCTGGATCCCAGTGAGAGACCGGAGATGGGAAAGCTCCTGAATCAGGCCAAGGGACAGATCACGGAAATGATCGACCAAAAGAGAATGGAGCTGAAGCTGAAGGCGTCGGAGGTCTCGCCGGATTTTGACTGTTCTGTTCCCGGTATCCTTCCCTCCTCCGGAGGACTTCATCCCATCACGCAGATGTGCTATGACCTGAATGACGCTTTCCGTTCCATGGGATTCGAGATCTATCAGGAAGACGATATCACCAGCGAACTGTACGCTTTTGATAAATTGAACTTCCCTCAGAATCACCCGGCCAGAGAGAGTATGGATACCTATTGGATCGAGGGACATGACAGCGGCAGCACAAATGAGAAGCTGTGTCTGCGCCCGCATCTGACGGGCGGGAGCGTGCGCTACATGCAGACCCACAAGCCGCCGTACCGCTTCGTGTATCCGGGCCGCGTCTACAGAAACGAGACGACGGACGCCCACCACGAGAGGGCTTTCTTCCAGTACGAAGCGCTGATCGTAGACAAGGACATCACATTTACTTCCGGCAAGGTCATGATCAGAAGTATTCTGAGCAAGGTGTTCGGCAGAGATGTGCCTGTCCGCATGCGCTCCGGCTTCTTCCCGTTCGTGGAGCCCGGATTTGAGATCGATATGCAGTGCCAGGTCTGCGGCGGCAAGGGCTGCAGCGTCTGCAAGCATGTCGGCTGGATCGAGGTAATGCCCGGCGGATCACCTCACCCGAACGTGCTGCGCGCGGCGGGGCTGGATCCGGATGAATACACCGGCTTTTATGTGAACATCGGTCTGGATCGTCTGGTCATGATGCGCTACGGTGTGGATGACGTCAGGCTCTTCCACAGCGCGGATCTCAGATTCCTGCAGCAGTTTAAGTAAGGGGGAGAAGAGTATGAAATTATCACTGGACTGGATCAAAGATTATGTGGATCTTCCTGAATATACAGATCTCAAAAAGCTCGCCTACGACCTGACAATGGACACGGTGGAGGTCGAGGACGTGGAGTTTCTTGCCGACCGCTTCGACAAAATGGTCGTGGGCGTCATCGAGAAAATAGAGGCCCATCCCAACGCGGACAAGCTTCGCGTCTGTGAGGTCAACATCGGGGAAGAAGAGAACAAGACGATCGTCTGCGGCGGCATCAATCTTAAAGAGGGCATGCGCGTCGCCGTCTCCTGTCCCGGCGCTGTGGTGCGCTGGCACGGCGAGGGGGAGCCGGTCGTGATCAAGAACTCCAAACTGCGCGGCGTGGCCTCCTACGGCATGATCTGTGCTTCCGACGAGATCGGTCTGGGCGATCTGTTCCCGTCCGATCAGGAAGCGGAGATCCTGGATCTTTCCGGCTTTGATGTGCCCGCGGGCACACCGCTGGCTAAGGCGCTGGATCTGGAAGACGTCCTTTTGGAGATCGACAACAAGTCCATGACGAACCGCCCGGATCTGTGGGGCCACTACGGCATCGCGCGTGAGATCGCGGCTCTGTACGATCTTCCCCTGAAGGAGATAAAGCCCTTTAAGACGGATGTGAAGTCCGATTTCAAGGTGGAGATCGATGATACCGAGCGCTGCCCCCGGTATATCGGTGTGGAGATGGACGGCGTGTATGTAAAGCCCGCTCCCTTTAAGATGCAGAGCAGGATCTGGAAAGTCGGCATGCGCCCGATCAACGCGCTTGTGGACATCACCAACTATGTCATGCTGGCGACGGGAAATCCCACGCACGCCTTTGACGCGGACAATATTTCCGATCACATTGTGGTAAGACGCGCCAAAGAAGGAGAGAAGCTTCTTCTTCTCAACGACAAGGAGCTCACGCTCTGCAGCGACGATCTTGTGATCACGGACTCCGAGGGCCCTGTGGCGCTGGCCGGCGTCATGGGCGGCGCAAAGGATTCTATCCTGCCCGATACAGACCGGGTGATCCTGGAAGTGGCTAACTTTGAATCCACGGGTGTGCGCAGAACAGCGCTTCGCTATGACAACCGCACGGAGGCGTCCTCCCGCTA
>CAJOLP010000134.1 GCA_905235465.1 uncultured Lachnospiraceae bacterium
AAGGACGTGGATCTCAAATATCTCTATCACACGGATCCCATCGATCAGAAGGAGCTGCTGGAGACCCTTCTGTCCTACAGGGACATGGTGGCCCCCTATGTGGGCAATGTCGCCGAGTATCTGGACCAGGCGGTGCGCGAGGACAAGACGATCCTTTTGGAGGGGCAGCTCGGCACCATGAAGGATCCCGACCACGGCATCTATCCGATGGTCACTTCTTCCAGTACTTTGGCCGGCTACGGCGCGATCGGCGCGGGCCTTCCGCCCTACGCGATCAAGCAGATCGTCGTCGTCAACAAGGCATACTCCTCAGCGGTCGGCGCGGGAGAATTCACCTCCGAGATCTTTGGCGATGAGGCCGAGGAGCTGCGCAGAAGAGGCGGTGACGGCGGAGAGTATGGCGCCACGACGGGCAGGCCCCGGCGCGTGGGCTGGTATGACTGCGTCGCGTCCAAATACGGATGCCGGCTGCAGGGCGCGACCGACGTCGCGTTTACAGTCCTTGATGTGCTGGGTTACCTCGACGAGATCCCGGTCTGCGTCGCCTATGAGATCGACGGCGAACAGACAACGGAATTTCCTGTCACGCATCGCCTTAAGAGAGCGAAGCCGGTCATCAAAAAGCTTCCCGGCTGGAAGTGCGAGATCCGGGGGATCAAGAAGTATGAGGATCTGCCGGTCAACTGCCGCGCCTATATCGAATTTATAGAGGAGCAGATCGGGTATCCCATCACAATGATCTCCAACGGGCCGGGCAGACACGATATCATCTACAGAGAGTCACCGCTTAAGGCAAAGGCATGACCTTACGATCTTACAACTGGTTTTATCTGCAAGGTGGTTTTTAATGAAAATAAATACTGTGATTTTTGACATCGGCGGCGTACTGGTGGGACTGAGCGGCATTCGCTTTTTCCGCTCCTTCGGGTACCCGGAGGAGGTCTGCCGGGGGCTGTCGGACGCGACCTTCGAGAGTCCCTACTGGAAAGAATTTGACCGGGCGGTCCTCAGCGAGCAGGAAGTCATCGAAAAGTTCGTGGAGAACACACCGCATCTGGAGGAAGAGATCCGTGAGTGCATGGAGAATGTGCACGGGATCATATTTCCCCTGGAGACATCCACGCCCTGGATCGAGGAAGTCAAGGAGATGGGTCTTCGCACGCTCTTTCTGTCCAATTACTCGCAGAAAGTCGTGCGCGACAACCTGGACGCGATGACCTTTATGGATCATCTGGACGGGGGCCTTATGTCCTGTGACTGCCACCTGATCAAGCCGGATCCCGCCTTCTATGAGGCGCTCATCAGGGAGTACGACCTGGAGCCGGAAAAATGTGTCTTTCTCGACGATACGCAGGAAAACCTGGACACCGCGCGGACGTTCGGGCTCAACACCATTCTGGTGAAGAATTACGAGCAGGCGTCCCGTGAGCTGCGGGAGCTCCTCGCGGGCTGAATAAGGAGTAGTATTTTGGATGATCTTGACAGCAGAGCTGTAAATACACAGAAGAATACAGAGAAGGCAGACGGCGCGGACAGAAGCGGCGAAAAGGCCGGACGTGAGAGCGGAAGCGCTGCTGCGAAGAGCAGCCGCTTCAAGCAGATCGCGGCCGTCATCGGCATCATTTTGCTGGTCGGCATGTATGTGCTGACGCTGATCTCCGCCATCATCGGTTCGGACGGGACCGGCGCGATGTTCAGAAGGTGCCTTGCCATGACGATCGCTGTGCCGATCATACTGTGGATCATCATCTATATTTACGGCAGGCTGACCGACAAGAGCACCATCGCCGACCTGAATATTCTAAACTCCAATCCAAAGGAACGCGCGAAGATGGAAGAGGCCGTTCAGAACATGGAAGAGCAAAACAGCGGCGGTAATGCCGGCGGCAGGAGCAGCGGGGAAGAAGTCGGGAAAAAATAGAGGGAGTTCGCTATTTTTACGTTGACAGCCGATGCTCTTTATGGTAGTTTTATTAAGTGCGCGGAGAACCGCGCGCTCCAGGAAATAGAAAGCAGAGCAACCGCTCTCACCCAACGGCGAAAGCTTTTGGCGTTCATATATCTGATTTTTGACCTCTGTGCGTGACCGGATAAGGCCGCGCCGGCAGCAATGGCTGTGGGAGGGAAGTGTTTAGATCAGGAGATGTGATACAGCGGTGCTATGCGCGCCGCTGTTATTTATTGTTTACATTGTGGAGGGTACAACAATCAAGAACAATAACGACAACCTTTTTATCAACGAGCAGATCCGCGACAA
Source organism: uncultured Lachnospiraceae bacterium (assembly GCA_905235465.1). Lineage (GTDB taxonomy): Bacteria > Bacillota > Clostridia > Lachnospirales > Lachnospiraceae > CAG-791. The sequence goes on from CAJOLP010000134.1 coordinate 2,258, forward strand.
GGAAGTGCGGGTCATTGGTCCTGACGGAGAGATGCTTGGCATCATGTCCGCGAACGAAGCCAGGAAGCTGGCGGAGGAAGCTGATCTGGATCTGGTAAAGATCTCACCCGGCGCCAAACCGCCCGTGTGCAAGATCATCGATTACGGCAAGTACAAGTACGAGAAGACCAGAAAAGAGAAGGACGCCAAGAAAAAGCAGCATATCGTTGAGATCAAGGAGATCCGCATGTCTCCCAACATCGACAAGAACGACCTGCAGACCAAGATCAACAATGCCAGGAAGTTTTTGACCAAGGGCGACCGGGTCAAGGTGACGCTTCGCTTCAGAGGCCGTGAGATGGCGCACATGCAGCAGAGCGCGCACATCCTCACAGACTTCGCGGACGCGCTGTCAGATGTGGCGACGGTCGATAAGGCGCCCCGCGTTGAGGGACGCAGCATGACTATGTTCCTGGCCGGCAAGAGACAGTAATCAATACTGGATATATTCACTATGGCAAGAAGGAGGATACAATTATGCCCAAAATGAAAACAAAGAGAGCAGCTGCTAAGCGTTTCAAGAAGACCGGCAGCGGTAAACTCATGAGATTCAAAGCCAATAAGAGCCACATTCTGACCAAGAAGACCACCAAGAGGAAGAGAAACCTCAGGAAACCCATCGAGGCTGATCAGACCAACGTAAAGACAATGAAGAAGATCATGCCTTATCTTTGATCGGGCGGCACACGATAACGGGCAAAACACAGTATTTTGCTTTTTTGTATATAGATAGGAGAACAAATCATGGCTAGAATTAAAGGCGCTCTTAACGCGAGAAAGAAACACAATAGAGTATTGAAGCTTGCCAAGGGCTACAGAGGAGCTCGTTCCAAGCAGTACAGGATTGCCAAGCAGTCCGTCATGCGCGCGCAGACATCCGCGTTCGCGGGCAGAAAGCAGAAGAAGAGACAGATGCGCTCCCTTTGGATCACACGTATCAACGCTGCAGCCAGACTGAACGGCATCAACTACAGCACACTGATGCACGGCCTCAAGGTCGCCGGCGTCGAGATCAACCGCAAGATGCTCGCTGATCTCGCTGTCAACGACGCGGCTGGCTTCGCGGCACTGGTGGACATCGCCAAGAACGCCGCCTGATAAGCGGATCGATCGCGAAAAAAGTACTTGCATTCTCAGGCAGGTGATTATATAATATCACTTGCCTGTTGAAAAGCAGGAACTTCGAAAAGGGAGCCGCTCACGCGGCGCTCTATAGAGGATCGGGGTGTAGCGCAGCTGGCTAGCGCACTTCGTTAGGGACGAAGGGGTCGTGGGTTCGAATCCCGTCACTCCGATGAATGGAAAAAGCCCGTAAAATTAAGGAATCTCTGAAAACCTTGATTTTACAGGCTTTTTCTTATGTCTGATGTGGCGTATGTCACGCCGTTTGTGACGTTGCATCTGCCATGTTTGGCGAATCATCTTGGAACGGAAATTGGAACGCGGACACGGCTTTTTGCTCCATCTCCTGCGCTTTGTCAGAAAGTGCATGCCGATACACTGACTGCATCACACTGGGAGTACGTTCCTCCATGGGACTGCTTCTATGATCATCCGGCCTGTTGCAGCAGGCTGGGTGATTTTTTTTATTGTTTTATTTTCAACTGGACAATTTGTCACCGTTTCATTTTTCTTATGCAAGGTGAAGCTTTTCTGTCAGCGCTTCTTGCAAAACTTTGGAAAGGCTGAGATTATTAGCTTCTGCTTCTTTTGCAAGCCATGCAGGGATAGAGAGCATCTTTTTGACGGCTCTGGTGTCCCTGCGATATTTGTTCATATCAGTATAAAC
>CAJOLP010000135.1 GCA_905235465.1 uncultured Lachnospiraceae bacterium
TCAGATCGCCTGGTCCACAGGACATCTGGCCGGACTTTGCGCGGCGGCGGGTCAGTAAATGGTCATCTCACACAGGATGCGTTAGTTTGAGAACACAATAAATTTGTTATGATTATGAAGAGCCGGGAAGACACCCCGGCAAGGGAGGAAAAATGTTCAATGTAGCCATTGACGGGCCTGCGGGCGCCGGCAAAAGTACGATCGCCAGGAGAGTGGCCGCTGCGCTCGGCAGTATTTATGTGGATACCGGCGCGATGTACCGCGCCATGGCGCTCTATCTGTTCCGCAAGGGGATCGATCCGGACGACGCCGAAGCCATCAGCAGAGAGTGTAAGAACGCGGATATCAGTATTGATTTTCAGAACGGCGAGCAGGTCGTGCTGCTGTCCGGCGAAAATGTCAACGACTACCTGCGGACACCCGAGGTCAGTGATATGGCCTCCCGCACGAGCGTGAATCCCTTCGTCAGGAAAAAACTGGTGGAGCTGCAGCAAAAGCTCGGCAGGCAAAAGGATGTCGTCATGGACGGCCGGGACATCGGAACCGTCGTTTTGCCCGACGCGCAGGTCAAGATATATCTGACGGCCTCCGTCGATGTGCGCGCGAAAAGACGCTATAAGGAGCTTCTGGAAAAGGGCATGGAGGCGGACCTTGCGCAGATCACCGAGCAGATCCGCGAGCGCGACGAGAGAGATATGAACCGCGCCGTATCGCCCCTGAAGCAGGCGGACGACGCCGTGCTGGTGGACACATCCGACATGACGATCGAGGAAGTGACCGACAGGATCCTTGAGATCATAAAGGAAAAAAGGGAGAGGCTTTAAACGGTATGGCTGAGATCATTCTTGCGAAAACGGCCGGATTCTGCTTCGGCGTGGAGCGGGCCGTGGAGAAGGTCTATGAGGAGGCCGAAAAGGGAGGCGTGATCCACACCTACGGACCCATCATCCACAACGAAGAGGTGGTGCGGGACCTTCATGACAGGGGCGTGCGCGTGATCGAGAACGAGGAGGAGATCGATCAGATCAAAGAGGGGACCATCATCATCCGTTCCCACGGCGTCTCCCGGCAGATAGACGAAAAGATCCGCGGGACAGGCTTAAACTGCGTGGACGCGACGTGTCCGTTCGTGAAACGGATCCACAGGATCGTGGAAAATAAGAGCGCGGAGGGATACCACATTGTGATCGTCGGCAATCCGGATCATCCGGAAGTCCAGGGCATCATGGGATGGTCCTCGACGCCGGTCACGGTACTGCGCAGCAAGGAGGAGGCGGCCGACTTTGTCAGGCACATGAAGGAGCAGGGATCTTTAGCATCCGCGCAAAAGGATCTTCCGGACGCGCCGGGCACAAAGTACTGTGTCGTCGCCCAGACCACGTTCAACGCAAACAAATTTGAAGAAATCGTTGCTATTTTAAATGAAACAAGCTACAATAATATATGCTGTATGAATACAATTTGCAATGCTACGCACGAAAGGCAGAAAGAGGCTGAATCCATCGCCCGCAGGGCGGATCTGATGATCGTGATCGGCGGCAGGAGCAGCTCCAATTCGGCCAAGCTTTACGAGATCTGTAAGCGTGAATGCGGGCATACGTATTTCATACAAACGTGGCGTGACCTAAATCTTTCTCCTACCGGATACGAACAGATCATAGGAATCACCGCAGGGGCATCAACCCCAAAGAAAATCATAGAGGAGGTTCTAAACCATGTCAGAGCAGACTTTTGAACAAATGCTTGACGAGTCTTTCAAGACAATTCACACGGGGGAGGCAGTAGAAGGTTGTGTCATCGACGTTAAGCCGGACGAAGCTATCCTTAACATCAACTACAAGGCCGATGGTATTCTGACGCGCAACGAGTACACCAACGACAGCTCTGTAGATCTTACCGACGTCCTTCATATCGGGGACAAGCTCGAGGTTAAGGTCGTAAAGGTCAATGACGGGGACGGACAGGTCGTCCTTTCCTACAAGAGACTTGCGGCTGACCGCGGCAACAAGCGCATCGAAGAGGCCTATAACAATAAAGAAGTGCTGACCGCCAAGGTCACACAGGTACTTTCCGGCGGACTGAGCGTCATCGTTGAGGAAGTCAGAGTATTCATTCCCGCCAGCCTTGTTTCCGACACCTATGAGAAGGATCTGAACAAGTATCTCGATCAGGAGATCGAATTCATGATCACCGAGTACAATCCTTCCAGGCGCAGATATATCGGCAACCGCAAGATTCTCCTTGTCGCGAAGCGCAAAGAGATGCAGGAGAAGCTCTTCGCCACCATCAAGCCCGGCGATATCGTGGAAGGTACTGTCAAGAACATCACCGATTTCGGCGCTTTCGTCGATCTGGGCGGAGCGGACGGACTTCTTCATATTTCCGAGATGAGCTGGGGCCGTGTTGAGAACCCGAAGAAGGTCTTCAAGGTCGGTCAGCCCCTGCGCGTCCTGATCAAGGACATCCAGGGCACCAAGATCGCTCTTTCCCTGAAGTTCCCCGATGAGAACCCTTGGGTAGGCGCTGCCGAGAAGTACGCGGTCGGTACGGTCGTGACGGGCAAGGTTGCCAGAATGACTGATTTCGGTGCGTTTGTCGAGCTTGAGCCCGGCATCGACGCTCTGCTGCATGTCTCTCAGATCGCAAGAGAGCACATCGACAAGCCCTCCGACGTCCTCAAGGTCGGTCAGGAAGTCACCGCCAAGATCGTTGATTTCAACGAGGAGAGCAACAAGATCAGCCTGAGCATCAAGCAGCTCCTGATCGAGGAAGACAGAGCTAAACGTGCCGCAGAGCGCACCCGCGAGGAAGCCGACGTCGCATCTGTCGATGTAGAGGCCTATATCGCAGCGCACCCGGAAGAGACCGAGGAAACTCCCGCAGCGGAGGAACCCGCTGAGGCCGCTCCCGCAGAGGAGACCGCTGAGGAGATCTGATCGGATCAATTTCCGGATTTGGATTAGCTTGCATAAGAAATAAAAGGATTGCCTGCGGGCAATCCTTTTTTGCGTTCATTATTATTTTGCGCACTCAATATGCTGCGCCAATCGCTTTTATGACTGGTCTAAACCGACAGGGCAGGTGCCCAAAAGGATCCGGACGGCCGACTCGTACTGGGGAAGCGTCGAGGACTTGCGGATCTGTTTGAGGAGCTTTGCGGCATCCTTTCCGCCAAACAGCTTTCCCCAATAGGCCCACAGTTCTTTCATATGGTTGAGCAAAACAGTCGTTCCGGGGAGATATTCGCGGTAATCCTGATAAATCGCGTCATGGAAATCGGACAGCTCGCGACCGGAGAGCGGTGCGCCTCCCTGACACTGACGCACGAGTGACGGGTCTGTGAGGAGCCCCCGCCCGATCATCAGCGCCGCGACCTGACCGTCCCAGCGCTCACCGGCCGAAAGGACCTCGCCGGCCGTGGTCAGATCCCCGTTGTAGACGACCGGATTGCGGCTGCTGCCGAGGATCTCGTCGAATTTTTCCCGGTCCGCGTGCCCTCTGTAAAGATCCTTTTGCGTGCGCGGATGAATGATCAGCTCGCTGATGGGAAAGCGGTTGTAGATCTGTATAAGTCCCTCCGCCTCATCGAGGGAGAGCGTTCCCAGCCGCGTCTTTACGGAGAGACGCCCGCCGCGCTTTGCCATGCCCTCATAGACATCATCCAGATAGGCGGTCAGCATATCCGTGTGTATCAAAAGGCCGGAGCCCTTCTTTTTGTTTGCCACCGTGGGCATGGGGCAGCCGAGGTTGAGATCGATCTCCTCATAGCCCAGGGCCCTCATCTCATCGATCGCCCACAGCGTATCCTCCGCATTGTTGGAGAGGATCTGGGGGACGACGCAAAGGCCGGCGTTGTTGGCCGGCAGCATATCCGCCTTCTCCTTACGCTGAAAGCTGTGTGTGTAGTTCGGCGCGGCAAAAGGCATAAAGTATTTGTCTGTTCCGGGAAAGAACCGATGGTGTATGTTCCGGAAGCGATAGCCGGTGATCCCTTCCAGCGGCGCGAAATAATACTGCATATTTG
>CAJOLP010000136.1 GCA_905235465.1 uncultured Lachnospiraceae bacterium
AACCGGCTGACGGACCCGGCCGAAGCGGGTTCCTGCACTCTTTTTGCCGCTGAGGGGGTGAGCACAAAGAAGACCGAGATCAAGGAAAATACGGTCATGATCTATGTGGTCGGCTCCAACCTGGAGAGCTATTATGGGGCGGCGACCAGCGATATCGGCGAGATGCAGGCTGCGGGTCTTGATTACGACAGGACGAACCTGCTGCTGTACACCGGTGGGAGCCGCCGATGGAATACAGATATTTCGAACAAATACAACAGTGTGCTGGATATGTCTGATGAGGATGACTTCCTGGTGGCCGCGCAGACTGTGGAGAACGCGGACATGGGGTCGCCGGAGACGCTGGCGGAATTCATCAACTACTGCACGGACAATTATCCGGCCGAGCACTACGCGCTGGTGCTGTGGGACCACGGCGGCGGGCCCGTCTGGGGATACGGAAGCGACGAGCTCTACGGCAATGACAGCCTGATCCTGGAGGAGCTTCGCACCGCGATGGACAGCACGATCTTTGGCGGGGACCAAAAGCTGGACTGGGTCGGATTTGACGCCTGCCTGATGGGATCCATCGAGAACGCGGACCTGTGGAAGGATTACGCCGAGTATCTGGTGGGTTCGGAGGAAGTGGCTGGGATTATTCTTTCCTGAACGTGCTCAATAAAGAGAGCGATCCCCGCGCGGTGACAGGCGCCATTGTGGACGCCTACGGGCAGTATTATGAGGATAATAAGTCCGCCTTCTTTGATCCGGACGTGACGCTGGCGGCCTATGACCTGGCACAGACAGACACGGTCGTCGGCGCGCTTGACGCGCTGTTTGACGCCATGAGCGACGAGATCGGGGAGGGAAACTATCCCTCGCTGAACCGGGCGAGGAACGACGCGAAAGCGTTCGGCGTGAGCGCGGCGGGATCCAGAAACGCGGCTTATGACCTGATCGATATCCGGGACTTCGCGGAAAAAGTGGCTGATCTGTATCCCGATGAGAGCGGCGCGCTCACTAAAGCTTTGGATGCAATGGTCGTTCACGCGACTTCCAATGTACAGGGGGGCGGCGGTATTTCCGTCTATTTGCCCGGTGACAACCCGGATCTCTACGACGCCGCCAAAACGCTGTATCTGGGGGAGCAGAGTCTGTCCGATCCTTACACGAGGTTTGTGGACGCCTACACGGAGAAATGGTTTGCGGCCAACGACGTGGATTGGACTCTGCCGCAGATGCAGCAAGGAAGCGAAGAGTTCACCCTTCAGCTGACCCGGGAGCAGGCGGAAAACACCTCTGCCGCGCGGTATGTCGTTCTTGTCAGGAACGGATTCGGAAGCTATGCGCCGGCGTCCGTTAACATAAGGACCTATATCGATGAGAACAACATGCTGCACATTCCCGACGATCCGATCATGATCGCCGGCATGACCGACCTTGAGGAGTCCCCGGTGCCGTGGGTCTGCGTCCAGTCGGAGGACAATGAGGAGGAGTCGGTCTACCGGACCTTTTATACTTTCCTGTCCTCCGGCCATGACTTCACCGATTTTGACACGCAGACCGATGACAATGTCACAGTCGTGCTCCGAAACAAAAAGGGCGAGAGGGATGTCACCATTTCGGACATCACCACTAATTCCGGCAGCGCCTGGCTCAGCGGCAAGGGATCGGTGGATGTCTCGAACTATGAATCGATCATCGATGCCGGCGGCTTTGCCTTTACACCCACCCGGAACGAGGACGGGCAGATGGCGCCGTTCTATGATTGGGAAACGAATGGCTATGAACTGTATCCGCTGGGGATCGACCAGAGCTTCAGGTTCGAGATGCGCCCCGCTTCAGAGTTTGAGGGAAAGTCGTTTATCTGCCAGGTGATCCTGAAGGATATAAACGGCGTCGATCACGCCTCGGATTTTTGTGAGCTGCCGGGAAAGGACAAGGACGAGAGCAATCAGATATCTGTCCCGACAGGGAACGGAACGCTGTTTTTTGACATAGAGGAAGATAGGGCGGTCCTTACCGACTACGAGGGGGAGGACTCGAAACTCAAAGTGCCGGACAAGGTGGAAGGCAAAACAGTGACAGAGATCGGGGACGCGGCCTTTTCCGGATGCTCTGACCTGACTGAGATCGATCTGCCCGCTTCCTTAAAGGTCATAGGGATCAATGCCTTTGAAAGGGCAGGCCTTGAGGAGGTCGAGATCCCGGACGGCGTCGAAAAGATCGGCCGGGGGGCGTTTGCGGAATCGGGCCTTAAGACAGTAAAGCTCCCGGATTCTCTGCAGTCGATCGGCAAGATCCCCTTCTCGCGCTGCGTCAACCTGACGGAGATATCGATCAGCGCGGATAACCCCTATTACCGGACGAAGGACGGGGTGCTCTATACCGCGGACGGAAAGACACTGATCCAGTATCCCAGCGCGAAGGGCACGCAATATTCGGTGGAGGACGGGACAGAGACCATCTCCTACGGCGCGTTCGCGGAGGCGCCTCTGCAGCAGATCCACTTCCCGCAGACACTGAAGGTGATCGAGAACGACGCCTTTTATGAGTGCTACACGCTGGAGTCCCTGGAACTCCCGGACTCCCTGGAGTCCATCGGGGATCTGGCCTTCGGGAAGATGCGCTTATTCGGCGGTTTGTTACAGCCCGAGGAAATGGCGCATTTCGGGCTCCGGCTGGGGCCGAATGTCAGACATATAGGTACTGACGCCTTTACGGCGCTGCAGATAGACGGCTTTGAGGTGGACAAGAGCAACGAAAACTACGCCTCTCTGGGCGGACTGATCACGAATAAAGCCGCGGATTCCATCGAGGAGATCCCCATGGGCATGGGGAAGTATATTGTGATCCCCGAAGGGATCACGACTCTGCAGAGCGGTGTATTTGTCTTTCTGGACGGTGATACGGAGTTTTATCTTCCTGACAGCGTCTTTCGGATCTCGGAGAATGCTTTCCCGTATTCATATGAGACGTCCGTGGAGACCGGAGAGAATGTAAAGGTGCTTAAGGGCCTGATCCACTGCTCGGAAGGATCCGCGGCGGAAACGTTCGCCCAGAGATACGAAATGGCGTACGACAACGAGTCAGAGCCTGTCGACACGAATTATGAGATAGTGAAGGATTCCCTGGGAAGCGGCCTTGCGACCTGGCTCGTCTACAGCGATCACGCGGAACTGGCGGGTGCCGGCTTCCCCGAAGAAGAGAAAGTCCTGGAGATTCCGGATCAGTACAACGGTCTTCCCGTCACGGGGATCAGATATATCGGGTACGAAGCGTTTGACTTTGATTCCGACATAAGTATCACCACGTGGAGGGTCGAGCGGCTGGTGATCCCGGCCTCTGTTCAAAGGATCGACACTGAAGCGCTGAATGTATTCTCCAACCTGATAGAGATCGAAGTTGCTAAGGAGAATGACAGCTTTGTGACGCGGGACGGCGTCCTGTTCACAAAGGACGGGGAGACACTGCTCTATTTTCCGGATATCCCGGAACTTACTGAGTACGTGATCCCCAAGGGAACGGAGGTCATAGCGGACAGAGCCTTCTACGAAAACAAAACACTGGAGAAAGTATCTATGCCCGATTCCCTTCGCGAGATCGGCAAGAACGCGTTTGGGTACGGGAGTGTCCTTAGGGAAGTCGAGTTCAATAAGGGGCTCAAAAAGATCGGTGACAACGCATTCTACTCCTCGCCGCTGCAGGATGTGCAGCTTCCTTCTTCTGTCGAGAGCATTGGAGGATTAGCATTTTGTGTGACAGAAGGCTTCGGAGAGATCGTCCTGCCTGAGAACCTGCGCCTGATCGGGAACAACGCGTTCTTTGTCGAGAAGTCTTACGACGAGCCTGTCGATGGGTATACGATCACGCAGGAAGCGCTCAGGATACCGGAGGGTCTGTTCCTGGAGGAAACCACAGATTTCCTGGATGGCATCGGCATCGAGCGGTACGAGGTGGACGAGGGCAACGCCAATTACAGCGCCGACGACGGCCTGCTGATGAGCAGGAGCGGACAGGAACTGATCGCTGTACCGACCCTGCGGTCGGGCGAATTCAGGATCCCGGAGGGCGTCACGAAGGTGAGGTACGCTGCCTTTAACGGGTGCAGCCTCATCACGGATATCTATGTGCCCGATTCGGTTCTGGACATCGGCAATATAGACGATTACGATCTGGACGACGATATGAACAGACAGTACCACTATGTGCTGCACTGCCATGAGGGTTCCGAAGCGGCCAAGATCCTGGACGCCAATGACGTGCCGTGGGTCAAAATACAGGAATAACGGAGGCCTGCCATGAAGTTTATGCATTTGTCCGACCTCCATATCGGACTGAAACTGATCAGCTATGACCTGGCGGAAGATCAGATGTATATATTTGGCGAGATCGCGCGGCTCGCCGCCCTGGAGAAGCCGGACGCGATCGTCATCGCGGGAGATCTGTACGACAAATCCATCCCCTCCGCGGAGGCGGTGGAGCTGTTTGACAGCTTTCTCAACGCGCTGACGCAGGC
>CAJOLP010000137.1 GCA_905235465.1 uncultured Lachnospiraceae bacterium
GTGCGCGCCATCACGGTAGAGGTCACCGATGACCTTGAGGGACACCTCGTGGCCAAAGTGACCGGCGCAGAAGTCGAGGACCTGACATTTGTCAACAACTACAAGCCCGGCAGCACAAGCGTGACGATGGGCGGAAGGAAGGTGTTTGAGGGCTATCCTGAGGGAGCCGAGGCGCCGGAATTCACCTACACGCTGAGTGAGAACGGCGAGGTAATCGATACGCAGACCACCAAGGGAGCCGGCAGTTACAGGTTCAAGAGCATTACGTACACAGAAGCCGGAACCCATGTCTATACGGTCAAGGAAGTCGAGGGGAAGGTACCCGGCGTGACCTATGACAAGACGGTATACACGGTTACTGTCACGGTGACGGATGATGGCAATGGCCATCTCAAGGCGGAGGCGACCGGAGCGGACATTGATGCTCTGGACTTTGACAATCCGTATAATCCGGAACCGACCAGCCTCCACTTCAGCGGCGTCAAGACACTGCACGGCAAGAAGCTTAAGGATGCTGAGTTCAGATTTACGCTGACCGGCTCCGACGGCACCAAAGAGACGGTGACCAATGACGGCAACGGAAAGATCAGCTTCAGCGAGATCACCTATACGAAGGCCGGCACCTACACCTATCAGGTGAAGGAAGAGGCCACAAGTGAGGCCGGCATAACCATCGACAAAACGGTGTACAATATCACGGTGAAAGTCACCGATGACGGCAGCGGCAAGCTGAAGGCTTCTGTGACAGGAGCGGACATCAATGCCCTGAATTTCACCAACAAATACGGAAATGTAAAGACCGGTGATGACGGACAGCCCGCGCTGTGGATCATGCTTATGGCAGCTTCAGCGGCAGCGATCTTTGAGGCGCTCAGGCGAAGAATTGCCTAAAGGGATGGCATAAGAAGGGTGGCATGAACAGCCATAAAACTTAAAACGATCCATAATTTGGGGCGGAGGTGTATTTTTACTACCTCCGCCTTAAATAATGGAATACGCAATTGTGAAAACTTCTTTTAATTCTGCGCCGGATAACTTATTATAGAGGGGAACACGTATTTTTTAATTAATTAAGGAGATGATTGCTATGAGTATTTCGAACCTTCAGAAGGCAAGGTACAGCTACGCCCCCAAGCTTCCGGGGATGCTTAGAAACGGCATTTCTGAGATTTCAGTCAAAGAAGGAGCACCGACCGAAAGCGTTGCGGATCAGGATAAGATCAAGGCGCTGTTTCCCAATACATACGGGAAGAATGAGATTACTTTCCAGAAGGGCACGAACACCGCAAAGCCCAGGAAACAGGTCGTAGGCGTGATCCTGTCCGGCGGACAGGCTCCCGGCGGACACAATGTCATCTGTGGTCTCTATGACGCGCTGAAGGCAACGGACAAGGACAACGTCCTTCTCGGCTTCAAGGGCGGCCCGAGCGGTCTGATCGAGGATGACTATATCGAGATGACGGATGAGTTCATCGATCAGTACAGAAATACCGGCGGATTTGACATCATCGGATCCGGCAGGACCAAGCTCGAGACGGTCCCGCAGTTTGAGATCGTGACAGAGGTCTGCAAAAAGCACGGCATTACGGCAATCGTGATCATCGGCGGCGATGATTCCAATACAAATGCGGCAGTACTCGCGGAGTACATGGCGGCGCACGACACAGGCGTTCAGGTCATCGGATGCCCGAAGACCATCGACGGCGACCTGAAGAATGACGATATCGAGACGTCCTTCGGCTTCGATACAGCGACCAAGACATACAGCGAAGTGATCGGCAATATCGAGCGCGACTGCAACTCCGCCAAGAAATATTGGCATTTCATCAAAGTTATGGGCCGCAGTGCTTCCCACGTCGCACTGGAGTGCGCACTGCAGACACAGCCCAATATCTGCCTGATCGGTGAGGAAGTCGCGGCCAAGAAGCAGTCTCTCTCCGAGATCGCCGACCAGATCGCGGATTCCGTAGCGACCCGCGGCAATAACGGCGACAATTTCGGTGTTGCGATCATTCCCGAAGGTATCGTAGAGTTCGTTCCTGAGTTTTCCAAGCTGATCGCCGAGATCAACGAGCTCCTCGCGGGCGAGAAGACTGAGCAGTTCAACGCGCTTCCGTCCTGGGAAGATAAGTATGCTTTCATCGAGAACGGCCTCACCAAAGAGTCCATGGCGGTCTTCGAGATCCTTCCTGTCGGCATTCAGCAGCAGCTCTTCCTCGAGAGAGATCCTCACGGCAACGTTCAGGTTTCCCTGATCGAGTCCGAGAAACTGTTCGCGGAGCTGGTCAAAAACAAACTGGCGGAGCGCAAGGCGGCCGGAACCTACACAGGCAAGTTCTCGACCCTGACACACTTCTTCGGCTATGAAGGAAGATGCGCATTCCCGTCCAACTTTGACAGCGATTATTGCTATTCCCTGGGCTACAATGCGTTCATGCTGATCCAGTATGGTTTTACCGGCTATCTGTCCAAGGTCTCCAACCTCTCCGCACCGGCGGAAGAGTGGGTGGCAGGCGGCATGCCGATCACCAAGATGATGAACATCGAGCGCAGAAACGGCGAGGACAAGCCGGTCATCAGGAAAGCTCTCGTTGAGCTTGACGGCGCTCCCTTCAAGTACTTTGAGGCACACAGAGCCAAATGGGCAGTGGAGACTTCCTTCGTATATCCCGGTGCTATTCAGTACTATGGACCGACAGAGGTCTGCGACACCACGACAAAGACGCTTGCACTGGAGCATCAGAAGTAATTAAGAGTATTATTCATTGGCAGAATAAAAGATCGTCCCTGCGGCTGCGCCGTTGGGGACGATCTTTTTATAGAGGGAAGAGGATGATAAATTCGAAAGATAAAGAAGTGCAGCGGGAAAACCGGGATCAGCGAATCTATGAGGCGGTAAAGAGAATACCGGCCGGACGTGTGGCAACTTATGGGCAGGTGGCCAAAATGGCGGGCAGCGAAAAGATGGCCAGAGCTGTGGGAAATGCGCTGCACAGGAACCCGGACCCGGAGCACATACCTTGTCATCGTGTGGTCAACGCAAAAGGAGAGTGCTCCGCCGCCTTTGCCTTCGGCGGGCGAAAAGCCCAGGAAGAATTGTTAAGGCGGGAAGGCGTCAAAGTGGTGGATGGAAGAGTTGATTTGAAGAAATATGGGATCGCTTGGGAGTAATTGAGGAAGCGGTTGTACAGGTGCTGCAAATACCGCCGCGGCGGCCCACTCGTCAATATTTCACGGCGGCCGCAGGACTGCCGATGTACGAATCAAAAAAATTACCCACAAATCGAAATTTTTGCACACTTATTTGTGCACTATGAAATAAATATAATAGGTGTAGAACCAAGTAATATGTTATGGGGCAGGAGAACGACATGAGTCAAATTATTGTTTCAATGCAGCATATCAGTAAATCTTTCCCCGGTGTTAAGGCTCTTGATGATGTCAAGTTTGAACTTCGCGAAGGCGAGGTCATGGCACTTCTGGGAGAGAACGGCGCCGGCAAGTCCACTTTGATGAAGATCCTGAGCGGGGTCTACACAAGGGATGAGGGCACCTTGGAGATCCAAGGCAAGGAGTACGGAGATCTGACTCCGAAGATGGCCAGAGAGGCCGGTGTCGCCATTATTCACCAGGAGCTGAATATGTGCAGACATCTGACCGTAGCCGAGAATATGTTCCTCGGGCGGGAGCTGCACAGCGGCATCTTTTTGAAGAATGCCGACATGGAAAAGGAAGCGCAGAAGTATTTGGATGAGCTGGGCGTCGATATCAGCCCGCGCCAGACGGTCGGTGACCTCGCCGTGTCAAAGCAGCAGATGGTCGAGATCGCGAAGGCACTTTCTGTCAACGCCAAGATCCTGGTCATGGATGAGCCGACTTCGGCTCTGACCGCAAGAGAATGTGAGGAACTCTTCTCGATCATCAACCGGCTGAAGAGCCAGGGCAAGGGAATCGTCTACATTTCCCACAG
>CAJOLP010000138.1 GCA_905235465.1 uncultured Lachnospiraceae bacterium
CTCATGCTGTCTGTTATTTTGCCCCTGATCTTTGTGCTGATCAAAGGGACGCGCATGAGCGCGGCCCGCATGCAGCTGGACAGCACCGCGCATATCGCTCAGAACGCGGTGCTGTCGGAATTTCACGCCGAGCTCCACCGGCGGTACGACCTGTTCGCCGTGGACACTTCCTACGGGGCCGGGCAGGGGGCACTGTCCAATACAGAGCAGCATTTTGGGGCTTATCTGAAGCAAAATACTGCTCGGGAAGGCACTCTTTTGCTCGGCACGCCGGTGGATCTGACCGCCATGCGGATCAGCGGCGCGCAGATACCGGAAGCGAGGTTTCTGTGTGACAACAATGCTCAGGCCGTGCGGGAGCAGGTGTACGCCTATATGACGGCTGATCCCGCCAGCGCGGTGCTGGGGAAAGTACTGGTCTCGGCGGATCAGTGGAGAGGGCTGGAGATCAGCGGTCGGGAATGGAGGACGAGGACTCAGGAGAGCGAGCAGGAGCTTTTAGATACCCTTGCGGAGCGCAGGGAGGACGTGCGGGAGGAGATCGAGGAAAAGGAAGAGGAGGACGAGTATGTCTCGGCAGAGGAATATGAGGCTGCCTCAAAGACGCCGTCGGAAGCGGAGGAAATGGTGCAGTCTTCCCGGTCCTTCCAGTTCCTGCCGATCCTGCGCCAGGTGCTGGGAAAGGACGCGGCGCTGTCGGAAGTCAGGATCCCGGGAGAGGAGCAGCTCTCCGTCCGCAGTGTTTATCTCGGAAGCGGCCTTGAGGCCTCCAATACCCACGGGTATCCGCGGGCGGATGAACTTCTCTTTGACGCATATATTGTGGAAAAGACGGGGAACTACACAAGGGCTCTTCCGGACGGCCGGCTGCGCTATCAGACGGAGTACATTCTTTGCGGAAAGGATTCGGACAAGGGGAACCTGGAATCCGTCGCGGAGCGGCTCATCCTGATCCGGGAGGGGGCCAACTGCATGTACCTTTTTGGCGACGAGGGCAGGATGGCGAATGTGCACGCCGTGGCGGCGGTCGTATCCCTGGTCCTTCTGAATCCGGATTTGGAAGACGCGATCTCCAACGTGCTCGCTCTGTCCTGGGCCTATCTGGAGAGTGTTCAGGACGTGAGGAGCCTTCTGGAGGGACAAAAAGTGCCGCTCTACAAGACAGGGGAGACATGGCAGACCGACCTGACCGATCTTCTGAGGCCTTCGGAGGCCATTCGGAACAGAGGCGAGGGGACGGGCCTGAGCTATGAGGAATACCTGCAGGGGCTTCTCTATCTGGAGGGGAGCACGATCAAGACAAAGCGGACGATGGACATCATGGAGATGGACATACGGGAGATCACAAAGGACAGCGGCTTTGCGCTTGACCGCTGTCTGGACACGATAAGGACAGAGGTTCAGGCGGAGGCTATGGGGCAGTCCTACAGCTATGCCGGAACCGCAGGATACAACTGAAGGAGGTGAGAGCGATGCCCCCGGCACCCCAAAACATATATGAGTTGTCAAAAAAAGAACCATTCGACTGGGAAACGCGGCCTCTCCGGGCAGCAGGGGACAGGGCGAGGGCATCGCTCCCGCCTCCTGACATATCAGATAAGGGACGTGCTTCTCATGCCGCGCCGGCCGGGGGACGCCTTTTGGAGAAGGCGTTCGAGAGCGGCCCGCGCGGCAGGGGAGGCGCAGCCAGAGGCAGCATGACGCTGGAAGCGGCCATAGTCGTGCCGCTCTTTCTCTTCTTTATTATGAACATTGTGTTCATTATGGAAATGGTAAGGCTTCAGAGCGGCCTGCAGGCGGCGCTCCAGCAGGTGGGGGACCAGGTCTGTGAGGCCGCTTACTACACGAAGTTCGGCGGGGACAGTGAATCCGTGCCGGAGGAGGTGCGTGAGGGAGGCGGCGCAGGAAGCGGAGACGCGCTGTCTTTTGTCCTGTCCGAAACGTTTGTCAGGAGCCGCGTCGTCTCCTATCTGGGGCGGGATTATCTCGATCACACCTGTCTGCAGGGAGGGGCGGGAGGACTCTCTTTTGCCGGCTCCGAGATCATGAAGGACGGCGGACGGGTGGATCTGGTCGTGGGATACCGGATCCGGCCGTTCGTGAGAGTTCTTGCGCCGGGCGGTTTTTCCATGCAGGCGCGCTACAGCGGCCACGCCTGGGTCGGATGGATGCCCGGGGACGGCGCGGGAAGCGAAGCGGGCAGCGGAGCGCAGGGGCAGGCCTATGTGACCAGGTACGGGTCGGTCTATCATCTTGATCCGGACTGTATATATCTCAATCCGCAGGTGCGCGCCGTGCCGGGCGCGAGTGTGGATCAGTACCGCAGCGGAAACGGGGCCAAATACTATCCGTGCGAGTACTGCCGGCCGGACAGGAGCGGGACGGTCTACATCACAAAGGAAGGAAACCGATACCACAGCAGTGATACATGCGGCGCCATCACACGGCATGTCCGGCAGATGGACGCGGAAGCGGCGCAGGAAAATCTGCGACCCTGCCCCAAGTGCGGGCAGGCGCATTGAGAGGACAGGCCCCCGCACTGAAAAATGATGAAGAAAGGGTTAGGAACAGATGATGGGGATCCGAATGCTGACATCCTGTATTTTTTTGTGGATCTCGGCGATCCCGGACTTGAGGAGCCGAAAGGTGCCGGTATGCATTCCCGCCCTTTTTTTCGGGGCCGCGATCCTGTGGAATATTCTTGCGCCGGGAACGGCCGGCGCGCTCTATTACTTTTTGGGCGCTGTGCCGGGAGCGCTCCTTCTTGTGGCCGCGCTCCTGACCAAAGGAGGGATCGGCGAGGCCGACGGACTGTGCCTGATCACGTGCGGCGTGTGGACGGGAGCGGAAAACGCGGCGCAGGTGCTGGCAGCCGCGGCGTTTATGGCGGGGCTCTGCAGCGCGGCTTTACTGATCACGCGCAAAAGGGACAGGAAGAGCACGATCCCTTTTCTGCCCTTTATGGCGGCGGCGCAGAGCCTGTGCCTGGCGGCGTATTGCCTGCAGGGAGAGCTTTATTAATAAGAGAACTCTCAGGAGCAGTACTTTGTTGAGGCGTGACCCATTAAGATCAACGAAAGAGGGCGAAGGAAATGGAAAGTTTTTGTCTGACAAAAAGAAGCGGCGCGGCGGAGGGAAGAGAGAAAAAGACAGCGTGGGACGGCTATTTCACCCTGGAGGCGGCGATGATCGTGCCGGTCGTCTTTATGCTCATTGTGATGCTGCTTTACCTGATGTTTTATATGTACGACCGGTGCGTCATGACGCAGGATCTGTACACGGCGGCCTACCACGAAAGTGTTCTGAGGGGAAAGGGCGGGGACGCCGCCGGGACACAGGTGGATGAGTCGCACTATTTTATGCTGTCCGCATGCTCCGCCTCCGTGCGGGGCGGTTCGACGGCAGAGGCATCCTGCAGCGGGACAATGCACTTGCCCTTCTCCCCGCCGTTTGGGTCGGTGAGAGGCAAGTGGGAGCTCAAGGTAACGATGAAGGCGCGCAAAACAGATCCGCCGGCAGGATTTCGGAGATTCAGGAGGATCCTCGCGGTGGCAGCGGCAGCGGCCGACCGGATAAAGTAAGGAGACAAAAGGGCGCAATGGAAATCACCTATTATCGGGACGCGGAACACAACTACATGGTCATCCTGTGCCCGCAGCAGGAGGATACGACCGGCTATATATATCGGATGATGGAGCTGAACCGGATCGACGGGCTGCTCGCCTGCAGCGTGCGCCATATCGACGGCAGCAAATATCTGTATTATGACATCACGGGGAAGCAGAGCGTGGAGAGCCTGTATGGCAGCCGCAAAGTACCGCCTGCGACACTGTGGTCCTTTCTGCGCTGCCTGGGCGGCATCAGACAGTCGCTGTCCGAGTATCTCCTGGACGACACCCGGCTCATGCTGGA
>CAJOLP010000139.1 GCA_905235465.1 uncultured Lachnospiraceae bacterium
CCGGAAGATACGGAGATGAGCCGGTACTTCTTCGATTATTGTGAGTACAGCAATATGATCAAAGGTTACAGCACCAGAGCTGACCGGCTGAGCGAGTCGGCCGCGTTTTACGAGCAGCTTGCGGTTGCCTTCTTCACGCTGACGCTGGCAGGACTCGTGGTCATGCTGATCCTTAGCACCAATGTCTGGGGGTTCTGCTTCTGGTATCTGTTGATGGGAGCCATCTTCACGGGCAGAGCATACCACTGCCGCCTGAACTGGGCGAAAGCGGTGTTCGCGACCTATGAGGCCGCGGCCGACCTGGAAGCGGAGGAAAAACCGGAGGAAGAAGCGGAGGTGTGCCCGGAGGCTTCGTGAATTAAAAAAATATGAGGAGGCGTCATGGAGGACCAATTAAATCTCAATTTAAATCCTGATGAAGCGGTTGTCGACAGGATCGGCAAGGTCGGATACGGCGGCGGTATTTTGCAGGGCAATAACCAGCTGATCCTGACAAACCAGAATGTCATTCTGGTGAAGAAGGGTCTTCTTGGCGATGTGCAGGGAGTGGTCAAGTTCCCGCTCAGTGATCTGCGCGTTGTCAACGACGAGGCGCAGGCGCGCCTCGGGAAGCCGGACAATATGACGTATACGCTGGACCTGTATTTTAACAGCGGTGTGGAGAGCTTCCGTTTTGAGTGGGAGAGCGACGTCAAGAAGTGGATCTCCGAGATCTCGGAAGTGGTCACGGGCAAAAAAGTGGAGAGCGACGACTTCGCGTGGGTCGGCGAGACGCTTGCGATGGCCGAGTCGGTCACAAATACGATCAACGGCCTGAAGAGTTCCCTGGGAATCAAGTCGACGGAAAAGGTCTCCATGCGCTGCCCGTCCTGCGGGGCATCCCTGACGGGCATCAAGGGGGAGACCATTCAGTGCCCTTACTGCGGTTCGAGTGTCACGCTGTGAGGGAAAAGTATTATGTGCTGCAGGTATTGGATGGAGACTTCGCCCGAGCTTAGAGAGATCGTGGAGGAGATGAATCGCTCTTCGCTCCTGCGAAAATGGGAAAACAAGGGCGCCATTGTCACCGAGGGGGAGGTGCGCCCGACCAATATTGTGCCTGTGATCGCGCCGAATAAGGCGGGCGCAGAGGCAGTATTTCCCATGAAATGGGGATTTACCGGCCGAACGCTCCTGATGAACGCGCGGGTGGAGACGGCCGGCGTCAAGCCGACCTTCCGGGAGGCGTGGCAGAGGCATCGGTGCGTCGTGCCGGCCTCGGGGTATTATGAATGGGAGCACCTTGCCGGCGCCGACGGCAAAAAGCGCCGGGGCGTCAAGTACAGGCTCCGGACAGAGGACGAGGACATGACGTGGCTCTGCGGGCTGTACCGGTTCGAGGAGGGGCTGCCGGTCTTCGTGATCCTGACGAGGGAGCCGGGCGAAAATATCCGCTTTATCCATGACCGGATGCCGCTGATCCTTCCGGAGCACTGCGTTAAGGACTGGATCCGGCCGGACACAAGGCCGGAGGAACTGCTGGGAGAGGCGCTGACGGATGTGGCGTTTGAGAAGGCGTGAGAAAGACATATGATCGAAATCAGAAGGGAGATGCTGCGGAGCGGCATCTCTTTTTTTGCCTCAAAAACCACTTGAAATACGAACGTGTGTTTGGTATAGTGTATGTACAAGGGCGAACAGACGTTTGGAAAAGGGCGCGGAAAAGCGGGAAAATGGACAGGGTATATATCTGTATTGATTTGAAATCTTATTACGCTTCGGTCGAGTGCGTTTACCGGGGGCTTGATCCTCTGAAGGCAAATCTGCTGGTGGCGGATCCGTCCCGGTCCGACAAGACGATCTGTCTGGCGGTCTCCCCATCGCTGAAGGCGATCGGCGTGCCGTCCCGGCCGCGGCTCTTTGAGGCCAGACAGGCGATCCGGCAGTATGAGCGGGCGCATCACACGAGGATCGAATATATAACAGCCGTCCCCCGCATGGCGGAGTACGAGCGCATCTCCGCTTTAATTTACGGGATCTACCTCCGCTATGTGGCGCCGGAGGACGTGCACGTCTATTCTATCGACGAGTGTTTCATAGACTGCACGGCCTATCTGCACTTCTATGAGAGGGAGGCGGAGAGGAGCGGCGTCCACCCGGCCCATGTGATGGCCATGACGATGATCCGGGACGTGCTGCGGACGACCGGCATCACAGCGACGGTCGGGATCGGGACGAACCTGTATCTGGCAAAAGTCGCCATGGATATCGTGGCAAAGAAGAGACCGGCGGATCGGGACGGCGTGCGGATCGCGGAGCTTAGTGAGGACTCCTACAAGTTTCTGCTCTGGGATCACAGGCCGCTGACAGATTTTTGGCAGATCGGGCCGGGGAAGGCGAGGCGCCTGATGTCCGCGCACATGTACACCATGGGAGAGGTGGCGGAGCGGACGCAGTGGGACGAGGAGTTTTTTTACAGGACGTTCGGGGTCGACGGGGAGATCCTGATCGATCACGCGTGGGGGATCGAGCCGGTCACCATGCGGGACATCAAGAATTATCACTCCGACAATCGCTCCCTGACCAACGGGCAGGTCCTGCCGAGGCCTTACCGGTATGAGGAGGCCAGAAACGTCTTTTCGGAGATGATCGATGTCCTGTGCGCGGATATGTTCTTAAAGAACCTGACCGCGCCGTCCTTCACCTGGTGGGTCTCCTACGACCACAAGAGCCTGGAGGTGTGTCCGGAGTACGGCGGACCGGTCACCGTCGATTTTTACGGCAGACTTCATCCGAAACACGCGGGCGGAACGGTGAGGATGAAGACGAGGACCAATTCCGTTTCGGCGGTTACAGAGGGGCTGCTGCTGTCCTTTGACCAAAAGACGGATCACCGCCTCCTGTACCGCCGGCTCGGCGTCTGCGCCTGCGACGTGGCGAAGGACGACGGGATCTTTCAATTGGATCTGTTTGTGGACTACGACGCGCTGGAAAGGGAGAAGCGGATCCGGCGGGCCATGCTTGAAGTCCGGCAAAAATACGGAGCGAACGCGATCTTTAAGGGGAACAGCCTCCTGGAGGGCGCGACGACACTGGAACGAAACCAGCAGATCGGCGGCCATAAGGCCTGAGGATCGCCGCCCCTCTGCAAAGGAGCCTGCAGGGCCCGCGCGAGAGCACGCGGAAGGGTTCGCACGAGAGCACGAGGGAGAAGGGGCGATGAGGACAATTGGTGAGGCCTCCATGCCGGCCGATTTTCAATACAGGGATACGTTTATAAAAGGAAAGCCGCA
This sequence comes from uncultured Lachnospiraceae bacterium, assembly GCA_905235465.1. Classification (GTDB taxonomy): domain Bacteria; phylum Bacillota; class Clostridia; order Lachnospirales; family Lachnospiraceae; genus CAG-791. Next base: position 3,273 of record CAJOLP010000139.1, read on the forward strand.
GCACGGCAGGGAGGACCCATTCCGCAGCCGGCATCCGAGCATGGATGTGGAGAGGAGGGCGAAGATCTTTGCGCCCTTCGACGCGCTGAAGGGGTTTGACGAGGCCGTGTCCGCCAAGGATGTGCTCTATGAGGATAAGAAGGCGCTGAATCCGGAGGAATCTGCCGAGCTCAACCGGAGGCTCAGGATCCTTTACGACCTGACATACAACAGCCGGATGGCGAGGGCCAATCGCGTGCAGGTTTCGGTGACCTATTATGAGGCGTGCGATGATGTCAATCGCGAGGAGTACGGCGTGCGGGGCCGTTACAGGACGGTCAGCGGTATATGTCTGCGGGTGGACGCCGGGGAGACACAGACGATCCTGCTGGGAGAGGCGCACGGGCGCGGGAAAGACGAGATGAGCATTCCGCTGGAAAATATCCGGGAGATCGAGAGCCCGGGGGATTGGTTCCGAGGAGAAAATCTGTGCAGCAAAAATTCTGTGCTGTACGAAGAGACGCAGGAAGGGTATGATGGAGACATAGTTCGAGACATAGTTCCGTGAATGGAATTCACAGACAGAAAGGAGATCGGCGAATGGCTTCCACAAGCAAATGCCCCTACTGCGGCGCAGCGGTGTCATCGGACGAACATTGTCCAAATTGCGGTGCGCCCAATGAAGGGTATGTGATCAATACACCTCGTACCGTCTTTTTGCCGAAGACCATTGATGAACTGAAGGAATACTGCGCGGAGCGGGGGATGCCGCTTTTGAAGATGCGCTTTTTTGTCGGAGAAGATTTTAAGGAACCGAGGGCGTTCGGCATCTATCAGGACGGCGATGAATTTGTCGTGTACAAGAATAAGGCCAACGGAGAACGGTCCATCCGCTATCGCGGGCCGGATGAGGAATATGCCGTCAGTGAGCTGTTTGCCAAGCTGCTGGAGGAATGCCACAACCGCGGCATCTATCCGGACGGTAAGCCCGAAAGCGGCGGCGGAAGCAGATCCACCGGGGGCGGCGAACCGAAGAAGCGCAACCCATACGGGACCATGATCGTCTTTTTCGGCATGTTCTTCATCCTCTTCGGAATCCTGGTGGGCAGAGAAATCTATACCCACTCGAATGATGCCTATTATTGCTACGAAGACACTTACTACTATCACCACGGAAACGATTGGTATTACTCACATGATGGTGACAGCAACTGGTATGAGACAAATAGCTTTCCGGCAGATAATTATGAGGACTATTATGTCGGTGAGGACTATGATTCCGACTGGGGTGTGACCAATTTTAAATCGTCGGAAACGTATCAGGAGATAGTGGAAAACAATTCATCAAGCTCGTCGGATTATGATTCCTGGGACAGCTCCGATACGGACTGGGATTCAGATTGGTGAGCTAAAAGGGGGATAATAACATGAAAAAGTTTCTTGCCATCGTGGCAGCCTTGAGCCTGCTGCTGACCGCGTGCAGTACTCAGACGGGGGCGGCAGAAAGCCCGGAACAACCTCTTTCTGTCACATTAGATGTGCTGGACAGGACGCGTACTACGGATGTGATGTGAATATTCCCATCAAGGACTTCATCGCGCTGGGCTTTGAACTGGGTGATGCCTGCGATGTTGTTCTGGAAAACGACCGGTACCGTTACGAGTTCAAATCAGTCCCGCTCTATAATGGCTACTATACCAAAACGGGCGATCCGATGCTTTGTGCCTATGGCTATGCCGTCAAGGAAGACAGAGGCGACGATTATCAGTACACCAGAACAGATTATCCATATCTTCGTTTCTGCTTCAACAACAGGGAAATGTGGAATCTGCTGCATCTGACGACAGACATGAAAGCTACCATCACGCTGGTCGAGCAG
>CAJOLP010000140.1 GCA_905235465.1 uncultured Lachnospiraceae bacterium
CGTCACCCGTATGCGGTTCGTGCTGGCTGATCCGTCCATCGCGGACGTGCCCGGCATCGAAAAGCTGAAAAGCGTCAAGGGCACTTTCACGCAGGCAGGGCAGTTCCAGGTCATCATCGGCAATACGGTCGCTGAATTCTACGACGACTTCGTGGCGGTTTCCGGCATCTCCGGTGTATCCAAAGACGCAGTAAAGCAGGCAGCAAAAAAGAATCAGAACCCCCTTCAGCGCGCCATGAGCACCCTGGCGGAAATTTTTGCCCCTCTCATCCCCGCCCTCATTACCGGTGGTCTGATCCTCGGTTTCCGAAATGTCATCGACAGTCTCTATCTGTTCGAAAACGGCACAAAGACGCTCTGCGAGATCAGTCAGTTCTGGGCCGGTATGGACAGCTTCCTGTGGCTCATTGGCGAAGCAGTATTTCATATGCTGCCGGTCGGCATCTGCTGGAGCGTCGTCCGCAAAATGGGCGGCACCGAAATGCTAGGCATCGTCCTTGGCCTGACGCTGGTCTCCGGCCAGCTTCTTAACGCCTACGCCGTCGCAGGCACGCCCGCGGCGGAAATCCCCTTCTGGGATTTCGGTTACTTCCGTGTCAACATGATCGGGTATCAGGCGCAGGTCATCCCAGCCATTCTGGCGGCTTTAACCTTCGTCTATCTGGAACGCCTGTTTAAAAAGATCACACCCCAGGTCGTGCAGATGATCGTCGTTCCGTTCTGCTCCCTGCTCCTGGCCGTCGTCGCCGCCCACTTCGTACTCGGTCCCATTGGCTGGAAGATCGGGTCTGCCATTTCCGCAGTGGTATACGCGGGCATTTCCGGACCATACCGGGTCATTTTCGGTGGCATTTTCGGCTTCGTCTACGCCCCGCTCGTCATCACCGGTCTGCATCATATGACCAACGCCATCGACATGCAGCTCATCGCGGACTTCGGCGGCACGATGCTCTGGCCGATGATCGCCCTGTCCAACATCGCACAGGGCAGCGCTGTACTCGGCATGGCTTACCTCCAGCGCAAAGATGCTGACGCGCAGGAGGTCAACGTCCCGGTCTGCATCTCCTGCTACCTCGGCGTCACTGAGCCCGCTATTTTCGGCGTCAACCTGAAGTATTCGTTCCCGTTTATTTGCGGCATGATCGGCTCCGCCTTCGCCGCTGTGATCTGTACCGCAACCTCCACGACGGCAAATGCCATCGGTGTGGGGGGTCTGCCCGGAATCCTTTCCATGCAGGCTTCCTCCATGCTGAGCTTCGCGGTGTGTATGGCGGTCGCTGTCGTGGTCCCGTTCCTTCTCACCGTCATCATCGGTTCCAGAAGAGGCATCGCCGCCAAAGCCGCAAAAGCCGGTGCCAAACAGGCAGCCGCTCTCGAAGCGGAAAATGCCGCAGCCGCTCCCACAGCCGTTTCCGCTGCAGCCGCTTCCCCCGAAGCAGCCGCTCCGGTTACAAGTCTGGTCGCGTTTCTGTCCGGCAGGGTCATCCCGATCGAGGAAGTCCCCGATCAGGTATTCTCCTCCAAAGCGCTCGGCGACGGACTCGCGATCGAACCCACCGACAACACCCTCCTGGCTCCGGCGGACGGTGAGATCTCCGTGGTCATGGAAGGGAGCAACCACGCGGTGGGCATGACCCTCGCCGGAGGAGTAGAAGTGCTGATGCACATCGGACTCGACACCGTCGACATGAACGGCAACGGCTTCACCTCACACATCAGAAAGGGGCAGCAGGTCAAAGCCGGGGACAGGCTCATCACCTTTGATCCGGAGAAGATTAAAGCGGCGGGCCATCCCAAAACCACCATCCTCGTCATCACAGAAGACTGCGGCAGAAAATTCGACTTCCGCACAGGCATGAGCGTCACAGCAGGCCAGGACCAAATCGTCAGCATCGACTGACATGCTGCGCCGCGCCTCTCAGGACGGGAGGCGCGGCATAAGGAAAGGAGCACTCCATGGCGGATTTCAAAGACAAGGTTGTCTATCAGATTTATACGAAGTCATTTATGGACTCGAACGGTGACGGTCTGGGTGATATCCCCGGCGTCACCATGAGGCTGGACTATCTCAAAGAGCTGGGGGTGGATTACATCTGGATGACGCCATTTTTCAAGTCACCCCTCAACGACAACGGATACGACGTAGCTGATTACACGGCCATAGACCCGGTTTTCGGCACCATGGAAGACGTGGAAGAACTCATCACCCAGGCGGATCAGCGGGGCATCGGGCTCATGTTCGACATGGTATTCAACCATACCTCCACCGACCACGTCTGGTTTCAGAAGGCGCTGGCGGGCGACAGGGAGTATCAGGACTATTACATTTTCCGTGACGGCAGGCCGGACACGCCGCCCACCAACTGGGAATCCAAATTCGGGGGGAGCGCGTGGGAATATGTGCCGCATCTGGGAAAATGGTACCTCCACCTCTTCGATGTCTCCCAGGCCGACCTGAACTGGGACAACCCGAAGGTGCGCGAAGAGCTGAAAGACGTTCTCCGCTTCTGGAAAAACAAGGGCGTGAGGGGATTCCGGTTCGATGTGGTCAATCTCATTTCCAAGCCGCCGATTTTTGAAAATGATCCCGCCGGCGACGGCCGCCGCTTCTACACCGACGGTCCGCATGTCCACGAATACATTCATGAGCTGGTGACAGACGCGGGCATCGAGGATTACGTCACGGTCGGGGAAATGTCCTCCACCACTCTCGACAACTGTGTGCGCTACAGCAATCCGGGCGAAAAGGAACTGTCGATGGTCTTCAATTTCCATCACCTGAAGGTGGACTACAAAGATGGGGATAAGTGGGCGCTGATGCCTGCGGATCTGCCTGCTCTGAAAAACCTGTTCCGCACCTGGCAGGAAGGGATGCAGGCAGGCAATGGCTGGAACGCCGTGTTCTGGTGCAACCACGACCAGCCGCGGTCGGTGTCCCGTTTCGGGGACGAGCAGCATTACCGGACAGAGAGCGCGAAGATGCTCGCGGCCTGCATCCACCTGATGCGCGGCACACCCTACATCTATCAGGGCGAGGAGCTGGGCATGACCAACGCCCATTACACCTCCATTGGCCAGTATCAGGACGTCGAGAGCCTGAACTACTACAGGATCCTGCTTGAGCGCGGCAAAAGCGAGGCAGAAGCCCTGGAGATCCTCTCCAGGCGATCCCGCGACAACAGCCGCACCCCGATGCAGTGGAGCAGCGACGAAAACGCCGGCTTTTCCTCCGCGCAGCCGTGGCTTGCTCCGCCGGAAAACTATAAGGAGATCAACGTCCGCGCCGCGCTTGCCGACGGGGATTCGGTATTCCGCTTCTATCAGAAGCTGATTCAGCTTCGGAAGCAGCTGCCGGTCATCAGCGGCGGAAAGATCGAGTTCCTGTATCCGTATGAACCGCGTGTGGTCGTCTACCGCCGCTTCGACGAGACGGACGAGCTGTTCGTGTTGTGCAGCTTTGCCGGGGAAGAGACAACCCTCGAGCTGCCGGAGCGGGCGGCAGGAAAGACGCTTCTTATCGGAAACTATGAGGCTGCCGCGATCCGGGGAGGCAAGATCACGCTGCGGCCGTACGAGTGCGTGGTGCTGAGGTAAGGAACTCCAAACATTGTATCCGGGGTGAGTCTAAATGGCCTTCCGGGTTGTTTGCGAGGGCGAAGCGCTTCGAAGCCATTTTCGTCAACGGCTTTCATCCATGACGAATATGACGATTACTATAAGAGGCTGTCGGCGGACGCCTTTCAGTGGTATTATGGGAGCAAGAACTGATAATAAGGCAAGACTTAGGATATGTAAGGAGTACGGAATGGATATCAATGAAATTTTGAAACATGTGGATCACACAGTACTTCAGCAGACCGCGACCTGGGATGATATCCGCGATGACGCGGTCCGCTACAACGTGGCTTCCGTCTGCATTCCACCGAGTTACGTGCGGCAGGCTGCGGAGTACCTTGACGGGAGAGTTCCTGTCTGCGTGGCGATCGGTTTTCCCAACGGGTACAACACGACGAAGACCAAAGTCTTTGAGACCAGAGATGCCATTGAGAACGGCGCCGAGGAGATCGACATGGTGATCAATATCGGCTGGCTCAAGGACAAAAAGTATGACCTGATCGAGGACGAGATCCGGCAGATCAGGGAAGTCTGCGGGACGCGGATCCTCAAAGTGATCATCGAGACCTGCCTTCTGACGGAGGAGGAAAA
>CAJOLP010000141.1 GCA_905235465.1 uncultured Lachnospiraceae bacterium
GCGTTTTTTTCCTTGCACAGGCTGCGATCATTGCGGCGATCTATGTCGTACTCACCTACATCGCGGCGGGCTTTAATCTCGCCAGCGGCGCGATTCAGGTGCGCTTCTCCGAGGCGCTGACGATCCTGCCGTTTTTTACCCCGGCCGCCATTCCCGGCCTCACGCTGGGGTGCCTTCTCTCCAATATCATTACAGGGTGCCTTCTTCCCGACGTGATCTTCGGCACGCTGGCGACCTTCCTGGGCGCCCTGGGCTCCCGCGCACTGAGGAAGAACCGCTTTGCGGTCTCTGTCCCTCCGATCCTTGCCAACACGATCATTATCCCGTTCGTGCTGTCCTACGCCTATCACATCCCCGGCGGCATTCCGTATTTCATGCTGACCGTGGGCCTGGGCGAAGTGATCTCCTGCGGCGTGCTGGGACAGATCCTTTTGTCGGCGCTTTTGCCCTTCCGCGAGAGGATCTTCGCCATCCCTGAGGACGAGTTCCCACACAGTGAGGACAAAAACAATAACGGCTAAACCGGCCGGCCTGCAGATCCCTCTTATGTGGATCTGCGTCCGCGCTCCTGCCTTTTCCATTCTTTTTCTTCCACCTGAATCTTGACGTTCAGTCTTTTGATCCGGCTCAGCTGCGCCAGTGCGAACCACAGGCACAGGGCCGCCAAAATGGCCAAAACCACGTCAATGGCCAGCCGCCAGTATTTCCACGGGGCGCTGCTGTACTTAAGGCGCGTCTCCTCCCCCATTCCATTCATCGAATTGCTGTATACGAGCGACTGCAGTATCCGGCCGGCCGCTGCCCGAAAGCGCGCGCGCACGCCGTATGTCATCTGCGCGCCGCGCAGGGAGATCCGGTCGCCGGAAGTATTTTGCCATACATCCGTGCCTGCCTCCAGCCCCTCCAGAATATCGCAGTAGGACTCCAGATCCGCTGTGATCTCATCCGTCATCACAAATCCGTTAAATCCCCACTCGCCGCGCAGAATGCCCGTGATGAGGTTCGCGCTGCCGCCGCACCACCGCGCGCCTATGCGGTTCGCGCCGGCCATGACGGCCTTTCGTCCGTCGCCGCCCTCCCGGAGCGCCAGGCGGAAGCTTTCCAAATACAGCTCTCTCAGGGCCTGTTCCCCCACAAGGATCGCCCCGCCCTCGTAATTGGTCCGTTGCTCCGCGAGCACAAATCGTCCCAGCACGGGGATCACGCCGTGCTCCGACAGGCCCCGGCACATGGCCGCCGCCATCTTGCCCGTCAGGCAGCTGTCCTCGGAAAACATATCCCCGTAACCTGCCTGCAGGCTCGTGCGGTGCAGATTCAGAGAGGGGGTCTGCCACAGCGTAATGCCGGCCGCCAGCGCTTCCTCGCCGATGATCGACGCCATCTCTTCGATGAGCGACTCATTCCAGGTGGCCGCCAGGATCGGCGCGGAGGGATAGCGCATCGCCGGCTTCCCGTCATAGGAGGCGTCCAGCCCGCTCGCGTAGCCCGCCGTAAGCGCCTGAGGAGATGAGCAGCTCAGGACCTCGTTGAGGAGTCCGCCGCCCTTTCCGACCAGCGAATAGGTCTCGCGCCAGCTCAGCTGATCCAGCAGGTTGTTCCAGCGGTAATCGTCATCTTCGATCCCCCGAAGCGCGATCAGCGGTGTGTTCTCATCGCCGTGGGGCGAATTATAGACCGGCGCGGCCGCGTTGGGATCCTCTCCGCTCGATACACGCATCGAATCGATAAAGCCTGCGGGGGCCTCCCAGTTGCCTTCCTGACTGTATGCGGGCCACGTCCCCGTCCAGTCTTTTCTGGAGAAGGGCGTATAGTCCTCGTTCCAGGACGCGGGATCGGCGTCCTTAAATTTCATTGATACCGGCGTATTTCCGCCGCGGGGGCCGGCATTGTCCCCCGACTCCGTGTCCTTCTGCTCGATCTTTGAGACCAGGGCCGCGCTTCCTCCGTGCACGGATCCCTTCGTATCCTGAAAGCGGAGAATGTTGCTCACCGCTTCGTGCGCATTCTGCGCCGCCGTCAGATAGTAGGTGCCCGCCTCCGTGATGTAGCCGCCGTGCACATATTGATCGAACGTGCTCCTGTCGGCGCCGTCCACGACGACCGTCACTGTCTGCGCCTCTCCGGGCTGCAGTACTTCCGTCTTGGCAAAGCCGGCAAGCTCCACCGAGGGGACCTCGATCCCGTTGTCCCGGTCAAAGTCCGTATAGGGACACTGCAGATAGATCTGCACGACTTCCTTTCCGGCTTTGCTGCCGGTATTGGTCACATCGACGCTGATCTGATATTTGCCCTTGACAAACTCCACATCCATCCCGCTCAGCGTGAATTTCGTGTAGGAAAGGCCGAAGCCGAACGGAAACGCCACTTCCTCATCATAGACGAAGCCGTCCCCGGCGCCGGCGGCGCTGTCCTCGTATCTCGTCTCAAAATACCGATATCCCACATATATGCCTTCTGCGTAATCAAGATACGCGGTTCCGTGGTCCACGCTGCTGTTCGCGATCTTAAAGTCCCCGACGTTCATCGCGGCGGGCGCGCTGAGCGCGCTGTACAGCCAGGTGTCCGGAAGCCTGCCGGACGGATTCACGTCCCCCTTCAGGATCCCTGCCAGCGCCTTGATCTGCGCGGTCCGCAGGGCGTCTTCCTTCCCCGCGTCCGGGGCGCCGATGGCCCCCGTCCAGAGACAACCCCTGATCTCATAGCGCTTTAGGAACTCCATATCCGGCGGGTTGTCCGTGTCCAGCACGACAATGACGTTGTCGAAGGCGCCGCATACGCTCTCCAGCAGCTCCTCCTCCTGCTCCGTCAGTGACAGGGACGTCTTCGCCTCCTGCGCGGCGGCCTCTGCGTCCGCCTGCCCGTCTACGGTCTCACCCTGCGCGGAGTCTTCCGCCTCCGCCTGCCCGTCTCCGGTCTCGTCCGGGGCGGGCACATTTTCCTCGACCTCCCTTCGCGTCAGCACCACGACCGCCGCGTCGGGATATTCCTCAAAGCTGTTCTCCACACCCTTTGAGAAGGCGGTGCCGCCGCCCCTCCGGTCAAAGGACCACAGCTTATCATTGACCTGTATATCCCCCTCTTCCAGCGCCTCCTTCAAAGAATCGTCCTCAAAGGAGCCGAACACGCTTATCTTTGCGTGACTGTTCAGCGGCAGGATGTTGTCCTCATTGCGGAGCAGCACAATGCCCTCCTCCGCCACGTCCTGACAGATCTGCCCGGCGTCCGCCCTGAGCTTTTCGGGGTCGCTGTAATTTGACTCAAAATACTGCGGGCCCGCTTCCCCCTCCACCTCATAGTTCTTCTGCCCGAAGCGGAGACGGATCTGCTGCTCGTTGGCGCCGGCCCAGACGCTGCCCCTCCAGGCGCACAGAAGCAGCACTGCCGCGATGACGACCGCGATCAGCGCCTGTATGCGCAGTTTCCTGCGTCTGTTGTACATTCTCTGCAGCTTCCTGTTCATGCGAGGTCCCTCACTGCCTGTTTAAAAGGCCGATGTCATGCCCGTGAGCCCGCCCACGGGTCTGAATCCAACACATACATTCTAACATATAATGGGCGGCGGGGAAGAACCAAACAATTCTGCCGCTTCGGCGCCCTTACGCTATTCCCTAAGGGCGCGGTAACGTCCACCACCATGCTTTCATAACAATTGTGCCGCTTCGCTGCCCTTACACTATCCCCTAAGGGCGCGGTACCTCTACATTCCGCTGCTCACGCAATCTTCTCCGTCCATTTTGATCTATTTTTCAAGTTAAGGACCGCTGCATTCCTTGGTTTCAGAATTCTTCTCCGTACCTCAAGGCCCTTCTATACCCAAAAAGGACGACCACA
>CAJOLP010000142.1 GCA_905235465.1 uncultured Lachnospiraceae bacterium
ATATAGTAGCTGTACACCCAGTAGCATCCGTAGACCCGCACATCATTCGGATCGCTGTCATCGATCCCCAGGATCCGCATGGAAGGGATCGTCATGCTCCCGTCTTCCACGGGCGACCCCAAGGTGCTGACAAGATACGCGCTTATCGCGCTCTGTATTTTGTCGATATCGTCGTAAGCCTGCTCCGGATCCTTCTCTGTCTTCTCATCCGCCGCCTGCTCACCGGCCTCCGCCTCTTTTTGAGGCTCTTTCGCAGAGGCTTCCTGCTCTCCGGTCAGTCCGGTCTGCGCCTCCTGCCCGGCCGCCTGGGGCTGCTTAATTGTGAACGTCACGGGCTCCGCTTTAAAATACTCATCAAGCAGATCATCGGCCTTCGCCATCGCCTCGTCGCTCGTCATGGCGCTGTGATCCTCGCCGTCATCCGCGTCGTAATGCCATGTCTCATTGCCATTGGCGTCGTAGGTCGCCCAGGACTCCTCGACCGTGATGAGCGCACCGTCTTTGACCGTCTGCTTTCCCGTATAGTGATGGCCCGCTGTAAAGACCATGCCGTCCTTTTTCATGAGCGGCGTAGCCGTTCCCTGGCACTGCAAAAAGCCGAGATACTTTACGCCGTCCGCCGACTGCCCGAAGACTTCTGCCCGTATCGCGTTTACATCCTCATCCTCAAAGGAAAACGCCTGATCGGCGACAAGAAGGACCTGCTCATCTCCAAGATCCATCAGGGTATACGCCTGCCCGTCTTGGAGTTTTTTATCGATCACATCCTGAAGCGTTCCGCAATCATCGGTCCTCGTTGTCTGCTCGTGATCGGCGACAATGCCAATATCTGCGTTTTCGTCCTCCGACTCTCCTGCCTGGCCGCCCTCGGCCTGCGTGCCGCTCCCCGAGCCGTTCTGCGCTCCGCCTGCGCCGCATGCCGCCAGAGAAATGACCATTGTCCCTGCCAGTACATAACTTATCAATCTTTCTATCCGGATTTTCATTGCTGATCTCCTGTTATCTCCCTATCCTTGCTTATGAATTACGAATTTACATACGCAAAGAAAAATCGTTTTCCTCTCATGTACTATAAATGAAACATATTTTTCCATCCGCGTAAACTGACGGGTTCAAAACGCCTTCTCAGCTCCCTGATCACCTGCCCGCCGCGCGCGTCCGTAATGATGACGTCCGCGCAGTCCGGATCGTCGCCAAAGACGACCATGGCCGGCGCGCCGATGCGTTTCTGAAGATAGAGGTCCATGCTCTTGCGGTTCGCCTCAGCCGCGTAAATACGCATGAGCTTCTCGCCCTTCTCGCAGTCAAACGTATCGAAATTCGTGCGGATCCGCGACGCCCACGGCTGCTCCATGAGCGCATCGTGCAGGCGGTCTACATTTTCCTCCTTGTCAATGACCAGAATATAGACGACATCCTCTGTAATGCTCTCGTCTGTGCGCACGTAATTCCGGTACGGAGATCTCCTCTTCTTCTTGTAAAGCCTTTCCATGGAAACATAGGCGGTCTTGGATAACTGATAGTCCGGGCTCTCCCCCTGCACGCTCTCCCCGTGGTGCACGTCCTTGATCTCGTTCATGACGAGCTCCGTATAATCCTTGAAATAGATGACCAGAATATTGTCCTTGACCACGTTGGTAAAAAACGGCATCCCCTTCCCGTGAAGAAACTCTGTCACCTGCGTCACCAATTCGGGATCCATTTTCACCGTGCGCACATAGCGCATGGCATTCAGGTCATAAAGAGCCGCGCCGTCCATCACGATGATCGGCAGGCGCAGATCTATGTCCGCAAGGAGCTCCCGCACCGTCGCGGGCGTCTGCCTGGTGGAGACCGTAAAGCGCATCCCCTCCTTCAGAAGATTGTTCAGCTCGACCTTGGCGTGGGGCGTCATGTTCCTGTCCTCCCTAAAAAGCACCTGATCAATGCCGGATATGAACAGCGTCTCCCGGTCCCTGGCCCTTGGCAGATGGACAGAATTGACCGCGAAGGCCACGCCGACGCCGATGATCGTATCCACCGTGCGGTTGATCACGTGAATGTACGGATTGACATCCTCCACATGGTACATGGCGATGCCCAAAAAGACCACGGCGGAGAAGAGCGCGTACTGCTGGATCCCGAGCAGGACGGTGGAATAAATGATCAGTCCGGTAAAAATACCGAGCAGCGCGCAAAACATGACCCCGCTCTCCAGACTGCTGTCCGTGGGGAGAAGATTCGCGTACAGGATGACCGCACCCCAGAACGCGCCAAGGAGCGTGCCGATAATGCGGTCCCTTCCCTCTGTGATCATATTTTCCGAATAAGGCTGCACGCACTGTATCGCCGCGATGACAGAATAGAACGGCTCTCCGCGCTGGCCGCGCAGGTAATAGACCAGCATGCAGAGCCAGACACAGATGACCGACCGCACAATGCGCAGCCCCGGCGGCACAAACTTTGCCCGAGGCTTCTTTATCATATACCTCTCCCCGAGGCTCTTCCCTTTCTTTTTCTGCGACATGACGGACCTTTCCGTTTTTACGCGGTTCTTTCCCGGTATTTTCCGCTAATACCCCAAGCTGCCCTTCTGCCGGGCTGCACACAGATTTGGGTTTCGGCAAATGTGTTTTTCTAGTACACTTATTATATCACAGGACTATATGGGGAGGACTGATATGATCAGATTGATCTGCATAGGCAAGATGAAGGATAAGGCGCTGCGCCTCCTTCAGGAAGAATATCTCAAGCGCATCTCCGCTTTTGACCGGATCGAGATCACGGAAGTGAAGGATGAGCCCAACGACAATGTGCATCGGCAGGGCGAGGCCGCGCTTGTCATGAGCCGCGAGGGCGAGCGCGCCCTCTCGAAGATCAGAAATGATGATTATGTTGTTTTGCTGGATCTGCACGGAGAGATGTGGGACAGCGAAGCGTTCGCGCGCAAGCTGCAGGGGTGGCATGACGGGCGCGCGGATCTGGTATTTGTGATCGCGGGCTCCCTTGGGCCCTCTCCCGCCCTCGTCTCGCGGGCCAACGTTCGCTGGAAGCTCTCGGACCTCACCTTTACGCACCTGATGACGCGCGTGCTTGTGCTGGAACAGATCTACCGCGGATTTATGATCAGCGCCGGCCGCAGCTACCACAAGTGAACTATTACAGCCCTTCCCGCTGCAGATACTTCAAAAGCCCCTTGCAGCCCTGCAGCACGTCTCTCCAGGTCTCGTCGAAATTGTCCGTATACCACGGGTCCGCCACTTCCTGCCCCCGCCTTCCGCAGTAATCAAGAAGAAGCGATATTTTGCCGTCGGGATCGCCGCCGTAGATCCGCTTCATATACCACATATTCTCCGAATCCATCCCGATCAGATAATCATAATAATTGTAATCATCCCGCGTCGTCCTGCGGGCGCGCTTGCCGTCCGGGTCAAGACCGTGCTCCCTGAGCACTTTGCGGGCGGGCGGGTAGACCGGATTGCCGCGGCCTCCCCATATCTCCTCTGAACTGGTGGCCGCGGACGCGATCTCAAACTCATCTTCCAGACCGGCCTTCTGCACCAGATCCTTCATAACAAACTCCGCCATTGGGCTGCGGCAGATATTGCCGTGGCAGACGAATAGTATCTTAATCATATCGTTTTTCCTTATATATTCCAGTGTATAGTCTCCGTATTCAAGATGTATATGTCCGTCTATCATATCAGCCTCATTCTCCACAATGTCTTCATCTGACTATCTTCCACGGTCGTTTGGTCCCAAGCCATCCATTATTCTCCCAGTATTCCTTTTC
>CAJOLP010000143.1 GCA_905235465.1 uncultured Lachnospiraceae bacterium
AACTGCGAGATCTTCCTGGTGGAGGGAGACTCCGCAGGCGGCAGCGCTAAATCCGCCAGAAGCCGCGCGACACAGGCGATCCTTCCGCTGCGCGGAAAGATCCTGAACGTGGAGAAGGCCAGAGAGGACAGGATCTACGCCAACGAGGAGATCAAGGCGATGATCACGGCCTTCGGCACGGGGATCCACGACGATTTTGATATTTCCAAGCTCCGCTACGACAAGATCATCATCATGACCGATGCGGATGTGGACGGCGCCCATATCGACACGCTGATGCTGACATTTTTGTATCGGTTCATGCCGGAGCTGATCAAGCAGGGACATGTGTATCTGGCCATGCCGCCGCTTTACAAGCTGGAAAAAAATAAGAGAGTCTGGTACGCGTACAGCGACGAGGAGCTGAACAGTATTTTGAATGATGTCGGCCGGGATCAGAACAACCGCATCCAGCGATACAAGGGGCTGGGCGAGATGGATCCGGAACAGCTGTGGGAGACCACGATGAATCCCGAGACCCGCATTCTGCGGCGTGTCCTGATCGATGAGGAGTCGGAGTCCGAGGTCGATCTGACCTTTACGACGCTGATGGGCGACAAGGTGGAGCCCAGACGCGAGTTTATCGAAGAGAACGCGAAGTTTGTCAAGAACCTGGATATCTGATCCAGTAGGGAAGGTCATACATGGAAGAGACTATTTTTGACAGAATACAGGACGTCGACCTGCAAAAGACAATGGAGACTTCCTACATAGACTACGCGATGAGCGTCATTGCTTCCAGAGCGCTGCCGGATGTGCGGGACGGTCTCAAGCCGGTGCAGAGAAGAATTCTCTACGCCATGAGCGAGCTCAACAACGGCCCGGACAAGCCGCACCGCAAGTGCGCGCGTATCGTGGGCGATACGATGGGTAAATACCACCCCCACGGCGACAGCTCCATCTACGGATCGCTCGTCAATATGGCGCAGCCCTGGTCCATGCGCTACACGCTGGTGGACGGACACGGAAACTTCGGCTCCGTGGACGGGGACGGCGCGGCGGCCATGCGATATACCGAGGCGCGCCTGACCAAGATCTCCATGGAGATGCTCTCGGAGATCGGCAAAAATACGGTGGACTTCGTCCCCAACTTTGACGAGACGGAGAAGGAGCCTTCCGTCCTGCCCAGCCGCTTTCCCAATCTTTTGGTGAACGGCACCACCGGCATCGCGGTGGGTATGGCCACGAACATTCCGCCCCACAATCTCAGGGAGGTCATCGCGGCCGTCAATAAGATCATCGACAACCGCGTGGAAGAGGACAGGGACACGGATATCGAGGAGCTCATTCCGATCGTGCAGGCACCCGATTTTCCCACGGGCGGCATTATCATGGGCACGGCAGGCGCCAGGGAAGCCTATCGCACCGGCCGCGGCAAGGTCATCACCAGAGCGGTGACGGATATTGAGGCCATGGGGAACGGGAAGAGCCGCATTGTGGTGACGGAACTCCCGTATCTGGTCAACAAGGCAAATCTGATTCAAAAGATCGCGGAGCTGGTCAAGAATAAGAAGGTCGAGGGCATCACGGATCTTCGCGACGAGTCCGACCGAGAGGGCATGCGCCTCGTGATCGAACTGCGGCACGACGCGAACCCCAATATCGTGCTCAACCACCTGTACAAGCACACGCAGCTCCAGGATACCTTCGGTATCACGATGCTGGCGCTGGTCGGCAATCAGCCGAAGGTGATGAACCTCAAGGAGATGCTGACCTACTACTTGAAGCATCAGCAAGAGGTGGTCACCAGAAGGACGCAGTACGACCTCAACAAGGCGGAGGAGAGAGATCACATCCTGCAGGGACTGCTGATCGCGCTGGACCACATCGACGAGGTGGTGCAGATCATCCGCAGCAGCGCGAATGTGCAGGAGGCCAGAAACCGCCTGACCGAGAGATTTGGTCTGGATGACGTGCAGTCACAGGCGATCGTGGATATGCGCCTGCGCGCCCTGACAGGCTTAGAGCGCGAAAAGCTCGAAAAGGAGCATGAGGATCTTCTGGCAAAGATCGCGGAGCTCAAGGGAATCCTGGCGGATCCCAAAAAGCTTCTGAGCGTCATCCGGGATGAGCTGAACGAGATCGCCGACAAGTACGGCGACGACCGGCGCAGCAAGATCGAGGAGGATTACACCAGCATACAGGCGGAGGATCTGATCCCCAATGTCAACACGGTCATCGCGATGACTTCTCTTGGATATATCAAGAGAATGACCGTCGACAACTTCCGCGTGCAGAACCGCGGCGGCCGCGGCATCAAGGGAATGCAGAAGCTGGATAACGACTATATCGAGGATCTTTTGATGACCAGGACCCACGATGTGATCATGTTCTTCACGAATCTGGGGCGCGTCTACAGCATGAAGGCGTACAGGATCCCGGAGTCGAGCCGTACTTCCAGAGGGACGGCCATCATCAACCTCCTGCAGCTCTCACCCGGCGAAAAAGTGACGGCCATCATACCGATCCTGCACTACGAGGAGGACGCGAACCTCTTCATGGTGACCAGAAAGGGCATGGTCAAAAAGACCAGGATCACGGATTTTGCCAATATCCGCAAGAACGGCATCATCGCGGTCTCCCTCAGGGAAGGCGACGATCTGATCGAAGTCAAACAGACGAACGCGCAGAACGATATTTTCCTGGTCACGAAGAAGGGTATGTGCATCCGCTTCAAGGAGACGGACGTCAGGCCCACCGGACGCAATTCCATGGGCGTCATCGGTATGGATCTGGCGGAAGGCGACGAGATCGTCGGCATGCAGATCGATACCCAGGGCGATTCGCTCCTGTTTGCTTCGGAGAATGGCATGGGCAAGCGGACGGATATGTCCGAATTCAGGGTCCAGCGCCGCGGCGGCAAGGGCATCAAGTGCTACAGCATCAACGAAAAGACCGGCGACCTGATCGGCGTCAAGGCGGTGACCGATGATCATGAGATCATGATGATCAACTCCGCCGGCATTATCATCCAGATCAGGGCCTGCGATTTTAACAAGATCGGCCGGATCACCTCCGGCGTCAAGATGATGAACCTGGATGACGACGTGAAGGTCGTCCAGATCGCGAAGGTGCGCGACAGCGTCGATGACGAGGACGATTCCGACGAAACGGACGAAGCGGAGAGCGAGAACGATTCGGACGAAGCGATAGACGCGGATGACGCGGACGCCGAAGCGGAGGCTCCCGAAGAAGGCGAAGACGCCTGAAGAAAGAGGAGATGATCCGCAGACAGGCGGGTAATATAGTAAAATAGGAATAGAAGGGGCTGAGGGATGTGAATGACCGCGGCCCCTTTTGGTGTTTTCATAAATGAGAAATCATTATATAATAGAGTCCGTTGAACAAAAATGAAAGAAAGCGGAGACTTGAATGCGGCTAAGAAATATACCCGGTGCGAGAGAAACCATTGCGGAGAGCCCCTGGATCGTGCAGGATCCCGCGCAGTGCAAGGGGCACTGGAGAGAAAAGTTTAAAGATACAGACACACTTCATCTTGAGATCGGAACGGGAAAAGGCAAATTTATCAATCAGCTCGCCGTAAGGCACCCGGAGATCGGCTATATCGGGATCGAAAAGTATTCGAGCGTCCTGATCCGCGCGCTGGACAAACTAGGCGAGTCCGGGGCGGAAAATCTGCTCTTTATCCGGGGCGACGCGGAGCTGGTCTGCGAGTTTTTTGAGGAGGGAGAGATCGACAGGATCTACCTCAACTTCGGATCCGTGGCCCAAGGACAGGCACGCCAAGAGGCGCCTTCCCAGCAAGGAGTTTCTCAGGAGGTTTTACGTCATCCTGTCGGATGAGGGGACGATCGAATTTAAGACCGACAACAGGGAGCTGTTTGACTTCGCGGTGGAAGAAGTGGACGCCGGCGGATTTGAGATCGTTCAGATCACCTACGACCTGCACAACGATGCGGTCATGAATGAAGGCAACATCATGACGGAGTATGAGGAGCGGTTTTCCGCCAAGGGGAATCCCATCTGCAAATACATTTTGCGAAAGAAAAAGAATGTGGAGTGAGGGTG
>CAJOLP010000144.1 GCA_905235465.1 uncultured Lachnospiraceae bacterium
TTCACCACGACATTTGAGGGGGCGATCAACCAGAAGGATCAGGATCTTGTCCGCAGGATCAAGGAGTATCTCGCGCTTCGCTGCGGCATGCAGGAGATCTATACTTATCCCTGGATGAACGATATTTATGTGAACGCCGTCCTTCCGAATACGGACGACGTCCTCAGACTCTCCACGCCGCCGGCGCCGGATATGAGCTATATCCGGTCCTCGCTCCTTCCCAATATGTGCGAGTCCGTCGCCAAAAACGAGCGGTACTTTGACAATTTCTCGATCTTTGAGGAGGCGCAGGTCTTCTTTGACAGAAATTACACCTCGCCTTACGACGACAGTGAGCTGCTGCCGGAGCAGAAGAGACACATTGCGGGGGCCATTGCCAGCAGCACGAAGGGCATCGTGGAGATCTTCCGTGAGATGAAGGGCGTGATCGAATATATGCCGCGCTTCACGCATATGGAAGCTTTCACGTTCCGCAAGGAAGAGAAGCCGCACTGGGCGGACAATACGGTGTGGCTCAACATTTACCGCGGGGAAGAGAAGATCGGCGACATGGGACTTCTGGCCAAGAAGGTCTCCATGGACTGCAGGATCAAGAACCTCAACGTGATGCTGTTCGAGATGGATGTGACGCAGCTTGTGCCGCTGATCTCCAGAACCAACAAATTCACGCATCTTGCGGAGTATCCGGAGACCGACTACGATATTTCCATGCTCTTTGATGAGGATGTGAAGTGGAGAGATATCTATGAGGCCATCATGGGCAAGAAGAAGGCTTCGGCGCTTCTAAAGAGTGCGGATTTCGTCGACGAGTACAGGGGCAGACAGATCCCGTCCGGCAAGAAGTCCGTCACCATCCGCCTCACTATAGGCTCGGAGGAAAAGACGCTGACCTCGAAGGAGATCGAGGACGCGGCCGCACAGGTGATGAAGAAGCTGACCAAGAAGCTCGGCGCATCGCTCAGGAGCGTCTGATCCATGTATTTTTAAAACATAAAGAAATGCAGATAAAAAAAGGACAACGCGTTTTGCGCTGTCCTTTTTACTATTCAGGCAAGGCCCCTCCAGGTCACTCCGTAAAGGCTCTCCATGACCTTGCAGACTTCATCCATCATTTTCTGGCAGGCTTCGTTTTCCGTCGCGAAGCTCATGAGCCCGATCTTATCTTTCTTTTCACTGAAATACACATCATAGGAGCCGCCTTCATTCATACTCAGGCAGATCCTTCCGGGGCGGGATTTTCTGCCCACGTGATAGAGTCTGGAGGGTACAAGATGTTCTTTGAAGAATCGTTTGAGTTCCTTAACTGTCATAATCACACCTCCCCATGGTATGCAGCAGCAACTGTTGCGTTGAAACGCCTGCGCGTCGACAGGGCGCAACAAGTAGTTTTTGAAACTACATTAAATATACCACTTTTGCGCGGGCAGTGCAAGCCCGTTATGACCGTTAAAAAGTGCAAAAGAAGCAAAATTCGGCAACAAATAAGGAAATAGCAGTAATAGTGAGAAATAATGAGATATAATGAGAAATAATCAGTATTACGGTATTTATACTGGTTTGCATTAAGGAAAGGATAAAACTATTATACCATCTAGAGTTAGCACTCATCAGAAAAGAGTGCTAACAATCGGGAGACCGAAAGTGTTTTGAACATATAAAAGCGGCGGATGCCGTATATAACGAAGGAGGCAAATTCATGAAGTTAGTACCTTTAGGCGACAGAGTTGTATTAAAGCAGCTTGAGGCAGAGCAGACCACCAAGTCCGGCATCGTTCTTCCCGGCCAGGACAAAGAGAAACCGCAGCAGGCGGAAGTCATCGCGGTAGGCCCCGGCGGCACCGTGGACGGCAAGGAAGTCAAGATGGAAGTCAAGGTCGGCGATCAGGTCATCTTCTCCAAATACGCAGGTACGGAAGTAAAGCTCGAAGACGAGGAATACATCGTCGTCAGGCAGAATGATATTCTCGCGATCGTAAAGTAAACAAAATTAATAACAATATATCAATACGGAGGAAACAAACAACATGGCAAAAGATCTTAAAAACGGCGCAGATGCACGCGTTGCAATGGCCGAAGGCATTAATAAGCTGGCAGATACAGTAAAAATCACACTGGGCCCCAAGGGCAGAAACGTCGTACTGGACAAGTCCTACGGCGCTCCCACGATCACCAATGACGGCGTAACCATCGCTAAGGAGATCGAACTGGAAGATAATTTTGAGAACATGGGCGCGCAGCTCGTCAAGGAAGTGGCCACAAAGACCAATGACGTCGCGGGTGACGGCACCACGACCGCTACCGTTCTGGCACAGTCCATGATCAATGAAGGCATGAAGAACCTGGCCGCAGGCGCAAATCCGATCGTTCTGCGCAAGGGTATGAAGAAGGCAACTGACACAGCAGTGGAAGCCATCAAGAATATGAGCACACCGGTCAATGGCAAGGAGCACATCCAGAATGTCGCCACTATTTCTTCCGGCGACGAAGAGGTCGGCAAGATGGTAGCGGACGCTATGGAAAAGGTATCCAAAGACGGCGTCATCACCATCGAGGAGTCCAAGACAATGAAGACCGAGCTCGATCTGGTGGAAGGCATGCAGTTTGACCGAGGCTATATCAGCGCCTACATGGCGACCGATATGGAGAAGATGGAAGCTGTACTTGAGGATCCCTTCATCCTGATCACGGACAAAAAGATCTCTACGATCCAGGATATCCTTCCCCTGCTGGAGCAGATCGTCAAGATGGGCGCGAAGCTCCTGATCATCGCCGAGGATGTGGAAGGCGAGGCCCTGACCACTCTGATCGTCAACAAGCTGCGCGGCACTTTCAGCGTAGTCGCTGTCAAGGCGCCCGGCTATGGTGACAGACGTAAAGAAATGCTTGAGGATATCGCCATTCTTACAGGCGGTACCGTGATCAGCTCCGACCTGGGCCTTGAGCTCAAGGACGCTACGCTCGATCAGCTCGGCCGCGCGAAGAGCGTCAAGGTCGAGAAGGAAAACACCATCATCGTAGATGGTGAGGGCGACAAAGCTGCTCTTGAGGCGCGTGTCGCGCAGATCAGAAAGCAGATCGAAGAGACCACTTCCGATTTTGACAGAGAGAAGCTCCAGGAGCGCCTGGCGAAGCTCGCCGGCGGCGTAGCGGTCATCCGTGTCGGCGCTGCGACAGAGACAGAGATGAAAGAAGCGAAATACCGCATGGAGGATGCGCTGAACGCGACCAGAGCGGCAGTCGAGGAAGGCATTATCCCCGGCGGCGGAAGCGCATACATCCACGCGAGCAAGAAAGTTGCCAAGGTTGTGGATGAGCTGGATGGCGACGAGAAGACCGGCGCGCAGATCGTGCTGAAGGCCCTCGAGTCGCCGCTGTACCAGATCGCTGACAACGCCGGACTCAACGGCTCCGTCATTGTCAACAAGGTCAAGGAATCCAAGGAAGGTGTCGGCTTTGATGCCTATACCGAGGAGTATGTGGACATGATCAAGCAGGGTATTCTTGATCCCACAAAGGTCAGCAGAAGCGCGCTGCAGAACGCCACTTCCGTGGCTTCCAGCTTCCTGACCACCGAGGCGGCTGTCGCGAATATTCCTGAGCC
>CAJOLP010000145.1 GCA_905235465.1 uncultured Lachnospiraceae bacterium
AAAAAACCCCTGAAAAGGGAGGATGCCAGGTGCTGTAAAAACACCTGGCATTGTTATGAAAAAGTTATTATCAAACCGAAAACGGAATAAATCATATTTACTTTATGCTTGTATTATAGAAATCAAAAATGTCTAAAGATTGAGTTGAAATTAAAGATTTCTTAAATAAAAAATGAACAAAATATGAACAACGGTACTCTTTGCATTCTTACTGCAGGCTCTGTATAATGTTACGCATGAGCACACTGCGGAATATTTTCATTATTACATCGCGGCGGGATCAAAGCGATAAGGAAGTAACAGCCGCAATCAATGTCTTTAATGCAATGGGGTTTCACACGCGCCATCTGGTGATGCCTGCAAATGGCGGTCCGGATGCACCGGGCGCTCTTGAAGCGGAGCTGGCGGCATACGAAGAGGAGCTGGCGGCATACGACACGCTGTGCATTGCGGATGACAGTGATATACTCAGCCGTTTGAAGGAGATTGGCGCGGCAGCGGCCGGCTATGCCCATGAGGGGAATCGCTCGGACAAGCTTTCCGGCGCGGAATACATTCTCGCGGAGCTTCCTTATATAGATGAGGATTCGCTCGTGAAGATCTGGCAGCGGCAGAGGAATCTTCCCTGGACGATTCTGGAGACAAGGCGATGCACGGTGCGCGAGTTTGTGCCGGAGGATATGGAAGCGATTGCCGCCCTTTATGACGGCGACGCGCGTCAGTTTCTGGAGCCGCCCGGCGATGATATGGAGAAGGAGAGAGAAATACTGCGCGCCTACATAGAGCGGATCTACCGGCTGTACGGATATGGCCATTGGGCTGTGATCCTCACTGAGACCGGAGAGCTCATCGGACGGATAGGCTTCTCATTTCCTTTTAATGTGGAGGGACTGCCCCCGCATGATGCCTCGCTCGGGTATCTGGTGAGCGCGGCGCACAGGCACAAAGGAATTGCCGGGGAGGTGTGCAGGGCACTTATTCAATATGGCTTTGAGGTCCTTGGCTTTGAAGCGGTCGCGGCAGAGACAGACATCAGCAACACTGCTTCGCAGGCGCTTCTGCGGCAGCTTGGGTTTTCTTATATAGAAGAGTCAGAGGGGAAGCGTTACTACCTGAAGGCAATAAATGATAATATATAGATAATATATATAGTAAGCAATCGTAACCAATGTTAATGAGCGTTAAGCGCCGATAGATATAAACTTTGGAGGAGGCTGCAATGATCAACGAACATTATCTCAACATGTTGTCGAACAAGAACATCATCCGTGTGCTGTCGGAGTACGCGACTGCCAGGGGGCAGGAGATCGGGTACGAAAATGTATTTGATTTCAGCCTGGGCAATCCGTCTGTGCCGGCGCCGGATTCTTTTAAGGAGGCGGTCATTGATCTGGTGGAAAATACGGATCCCGTCAAGCTCCACGGCTACAGCCCCACGATCGGTCTTCCGCAGGTGAGGGAGAAGGTGGCGGAGTCGCTCAACCGCAGATTCGGTATGGAATATAAGCCGATTCATATTTTCCCGACGTCCGGCGCGGCGGGCGCCCTCGCCCACGCGATCAGGGCGGTGTCAAAGCCCGGGGATGAGATCCTTGTGTTCGCGCCGTATTTTCCCGAGTATACGCCGTATATCAACGAGACCGGCGCCGTGCTCAAGGTCGTGCCCGCGGACATGGAGAGTTTCCAGATCAATTTCGACGAGGCCGAGAAGTATCTGAATGAAAATGTGGCGGCGGTGCTGATCAATTCGCCCAACAACCCTTCCGGCGCGGTCTACAGCGAGGAGACGCTTAAGAAGCTGGCGGAGCTTTTGAAGAGGAAGTCCGCGGAGTACGGGCACACGATCTTTTTGATCTCGGACGAGCCGTATCGCGAGATCGCCTTCGACGGGCATCAGGTGCCCTACGCGGCGAAGTTTTATGATCATACGCTGACCTGCTATTCTTTCTCGAAATCGCTTTCCATTCCCGGCGAGCGTATCGGTTATGTGGCGGTCAATCCGGCCTGTGAACACGCGGACGACATCGTTCCGATGTGCGGGCAGATCTCCCGCGGCATCGGCCACAACTGTCCGTCCTCACTGATCATGCTGGCCATGATGAAGACGGTGGACGACACGGCTGATCTGTCGGTCTATGAGACGAACATGAATCTTCTTTATGACACGTTTGTGGATCTGGGCTTCACCGTGAACCGCCCGGGCGGAACGTTCTATATCATGCCGAAGGCGCTGGAGGAGGACGCGGCCGCGTTCTGTCAGAAGGCCAGCAAGTACGATCTGATCTTCGTGCCGACCGACGGCTTTGGCGCGCCCGGCTATTTCCGCGTCGCGTACTGCATCGACACCGAGAAGGTGAAGCGCTCGCTTCCCAGGATCCGGGAGTTCGTCGAGAAGGAATATCCCAACCGCTGAGGAGAGCGTGGGAGAGCGTGCCGGAGATTTGGGCACGGCTGAGCGCGAAGGGAAAGCAGAGATGCGGGCACGGCTGAGCGCGTGAACGTAAAAGCAGGCATGACCAAGTGAGAGCGAGGTATTTATGAGTTTTGCGGAATTACTTAAGGCGGCGCTGTTCGGCGTTGTGGAGGGCATCACGGAGTGGCTGCCCATCAGCAGCACGGGACACATGATCCTTCTGAATGAATTTGTGAAGCTGGACGTCTCCCCGGAGTTCTGGAATCTGTTCCTGGTGGTGATCCAGCTGGGCGCGATCCTGGCGGTCGTCTTCCTATATAGAAGGACGATCTGGCCGCTCCGCGTGGTGAGGCGCAGGGACGGCACGAAGCACATTGTCTGGAAAAGACAGACGCTCCAGTTATGGGCAAAGATCTTCGTGGCGTGTATTCCCGCCGGCATTGTCGGCGTGCTCTTTGACGACTGGATCGACGCGCATTTCCAGAACTGGCAGTGTGTATCGATCATGCTGGTTTTGGTCGGTATCCTGTTCATCATCATCGAGAACATCTATCAGGGGAGGGTGCCCACAAAGAGAAAACTTGGCGACATCACTTACAGGGACGCGTTTATCATAGGTCTTTGTCAGCTTGTCGCGGCCGTATTTCCCGGGACGTCCCGTTCCGGCTCGACGATCCTGGGCGGCATGATGCTGGGCATGTCCCGGCCGGCGGCGACGAAATTTACCTATATCCTGGCGATCCCGGTCATGGCCGGCGCCAGCCTTCTCAAGATCGTCAAGTACGGTTTCGCGTTTTCCGGGCAGGAGGTGGCGATCCTGGTGACCGGCATGGTGATCGCGTTCGTCATTTCGTTTGTGGCGATCCGCCTGTTCATAAACTACATCCGCACGCACAATTTCAAGCCTTTCGGCGTCTACCGCATCGTGCTGGGAATCGTGATGGCGCTGTACTTTCTGTTCCTTAAGGGGTAAAAAAGGGATAAATACGGTATTTTGACAGGTTTTCCCCAAAAAAAACGAGTAAATCAGTTGACAAAACGAAATCACTGCGATAATTTATTACTGGTTTTCGGGGTATAGCCAGATAAAACGAACCTTGAAAGGAGTTGTATTATGGCAGAAGTAAAGAAAACAGCAGCAGAGCAGACTGAAGTAAAAGAAACTGAGAA
>CAJOLP010000146.1 GCA_905235465.1 uncultured Lachnospiraceae bacterium
CGTAAAGAACAGCCTGCAGGCAGCCGGATTTGAAGTGGCAGATCTGATCTTTGAGGCGGGCGAGCGATCGAAGACGCCGGAAGAGCTCATCAGGATCCTGTCCGGTCTTGCGGAGGCAGGCCTTACCCGGATCGATACCGTCATCGCGCTGGGCGGCGGCGTGGCCGGGGATATGGGCGGACTTGCCGCCTCACTGTATTTGCGCGGGATCGCCTGCGTGCAGATCCCCACGACCCTGCTGGCCATGGTGGATTCTTCCGTGGGCGGCAAGACGGCCGTCGATCTTCCGGAGGGCAAGAACCTGGTCGGCACCTTTACGCAGCCGGTCCTGGTGCTCTGCGACCTGGATACGCTGGGGAGCCTCCCCCGCGAGGTGTGCGCCGAGGGCTTTGCGGAAGTGATCAAGTATGGAATGATCAGGAGCGGGCATCTGCTTGAGGTGTTGGGAGAGCATACGATCGACAGTGTTTTTGCCGGGCAGAACGCGCAGACCCTGGAGGACATCATCACCGAGTGCGTCTCGATCAAGCGGGACGTGGTGGACGCCGACGAGAGGGACCACGGGGAGCGGCAGCTGCTGAATTTCGGGCACACCATAGGGCACGCTGTGGAGCGTCTGAGTGACTTTCGCATCTATCACGGGGAAGGGGTCGCCATCGGCATGGCAATCATGACAAGAGCCTGTGTGCGGATGGGGCGGTGCCCGGAGCAGTGCGGCGAAATACTGACAGATCTTTTGAGGAAATATCAGGACCGGACAGATTTTCCGCCGGATCAGATACTGCAGGCGGCGCGGGCCGACAAAAAGAGAAGGGGAGAGAGCATCACCCTGATCGAGCCGGATGCCGTCGGGAACTGCATACTTCACAAGACCGATTTGGACGAATTAAAAGAGATCATTGAGAGAGGTCAGTCGTAAAAATGGGAATCACGTTCGTTGATGTTGTGCCCACGCCGGAGGAGATCATTGATCTGTATCCTCTGGGGGCAAAACGGAAGGAAGAGAAAAAAATAGTCGATCAGGAGATCGCGGACATCATTACGGGAAAGGACAGACGTCTTCTTGTCATCATCGGGCCCTGCTCCGCGGATCAGGAAGATTCTGTTTTGGATTATATGTACAGACTTGCGGAAGTGAACGAGAAGGTCAAGGACAGGCTCTGCATCGTCCCGCGCGTCTACACCAACAAGCCCAGAACCACGGGAGAGGGCTATAAGGGACTTCTGCATCAGCCGAACCCGGATAAACGGCCCAATATGCGGGAGGGCATTGCGGCCATCCGCAAGATGCATCTGCACATTATCAATGATACGGGCATGTTCTCGGCGGACGAGATGCTGTACCCGGAGAATTTCCCGTATCTTGAGGACCTGCTCAGCTATCACGCGGTGGGCGCGCGTTCTGTCGAGAATCAGCAGCACCGCCAGGTGTCCAGCGGCATCAACGGCCCTGTCGGGATGAAGAATCCCACCAGCGGCGACCTGACGGTCATGCTCAACGCGATTTACGCGGCGCAGCACCCCCACGAATTTATCTTCCGCGGACAGGAAGTCAAGACAGACGGAAATCCCCTGGCGCACGCTGTCCTGCGGGGCGCGCTCAACAAGCACCAGCAGTGCCAGCCCAACTATCACTACGAGGACCTTCAGCTGCTGTACAGCATGTATGAGGAGCGCCATTTGGCCAATCCGGCCGTGATCGTCGACACCAATCACTCCAACTCCAACAAACAGTATATGGAGCAGATCCGGATCGCCAAGGAAGTCCTGCATTCCCGCAGACATTCCGCTGTGATCCATGATTTTGTCAAGGGACTGATGATCGAGAGCTATCTGGAACCGGGCTGCCAGAAGGTCGGAGAACACATTTACGGAAGGTCGATCACAGACCCCTGCCTGGGATGGAAGGAGAGCGAGCGCCTGCTCTACGATCTGGCGGAACAGGCGGATTGACAGGATGGGAGAGTATGCTATTGAGTACAAAATAGCGGTTGACAAAGCGGTTTCAGTTTCGTATACTGTAAAAGCTGACCGCGAGGACGGTCTTCCATCCATATGGCGAGATAGCTCAGCTGGCTAGAGCACGCGGTTCATACCCGCGGTGTCGAGGGTTCAAGTCCCCCTCTCGCTACGAATGAAAACCCTGAAAGCTTAAAGCTTTCAGGGTTTTTTGATATCACCCGGTGGGAAATATGCTGTATTGCCCGATGGGCGATGGGAGTCACCGCGCGTCAAAGAATCCGATGGCGATCGCATTCGGTCCGGAGTAGGTGCCCACCGTGGCGCCGATACGACTGAAGTGGATCCTGTCCTTAAATTCGGAGAACATTTCTGCGGACTTTTCCATATATTCACGCATCCCGGCATCCGACAGTCCCGAATAGGAAAGGCAGACCGGGAACCGGGAATCGATGCCTCCTGCCTTGTCAATCAGTTTGGAGAACAGTTTGTACGCGCCGTTCATGCCGCGGGCCGTTCCAAGGACCTCGACTTTTCCCTCGCGTCCGGAGGTAATGATCGGCTTGATGTGTATGATATTGCCTGCCAGAGCGGCGGCGCAGCTGACGCGCCCGCCCTTTCTCGCGTACTCCAGCGAGTCCACCAGGGCGATCACATGCAGGCGCTTCCTCATGCGCATAAGGCGCCGGACGATCTCATCTTTGGGCTTCCCATGCCGCACAAGTCCCCTCGCATAGCGCACATACACATATTGAGAGGCACAGACATTGAGACTGTCGATCACGGAAACTTTGTCCCCGAATTCCTCCGCGGCGATCATCGCGCTCTGAAAGCATCCGGACATGCCGGAAGAAATGGTGATGCAGATGACTTCGTCGCCCGCATTGACAGCTTCCCGAAACGCCTCCCTATAGGCGCCGGGGGATATCTGGCTCGTCTTGGGGATCTCTCCGGTATCGATCATCCTCGCATACATGTCATCGGATGTCAGCGTGACGTCATCGAGGTATTCCTCCTCGCCGAACCGAACGGACAGCGGCAGCACGCGAATTCCCCATCTGTCCGCGGTGTCCTGTGTGATATCGCTTCCGGAATCTGTGATGATCCTGATCGCCATAGTCGTACCTCCCGAGTAAAAAGATTGCAGACATCAATAAAGTTATCACAATTACTATACATAGTTTTTAAAACTATGTAAATAGGAAAATAATGCATTCTCCAAATTATTCGGCGAAGTATTAAAAGAAGTATTATAATATGAGATATTATAGTAATTCGCTGACAAACAGCGGACACACGAAGGGAGAACATTATGAAAAGGAATATAGCATTGGTGCTTATCTGTATTATTTTCGCGTTATCGATCGCCGGCTGCGGGGGTGCAAAGCCCGAGGGAAATACCGAGGCGTCCGGCAGCGGGGAGACGACCGCCGCGGAAGATACCGGGGTGCCGCAGGAACTCACGGATGTCCTGGTGGGTGAGTGGCAGGAGGTCAATCAGCAGCGCGCGGTGATGGATATTCTCCCGGGCGAGTATGTGGGCGAGGGCGACTTTGTGATCACGATCAGCTGGGCGTCCTCCTACAACGAGCGGGACTTCTGGGAAATGAACGCGGATTATGATCCCGGCACGGGAAAGCTCACCTACACGAACGGCAGGAAATCAGAACAGGTCTTTGATGATGAGGGCAATTCATCGAAAGAGACTGTTCTGTGGGAGGACGCGCAGGGAACGTTCACCCTCACGGACGGGAAGCTCTACTGGGAGGATTCCAAGGAGGAGAACACGGCCGATCTCGCTTTTGAGCGCACTTACGCGGGGGATGTGACGGTGGAAGAACTCAGAAAGAATCTTTTCGACGTGTTTGCGCAGGAAGAGAGCGGCACGGCGGGATCTTCCCTCAAAGATGCGCAGGGCGCGTTTACCGTTCTGTATTTTGCCTCCGCGCGCCGGATCTGGAACGCGGATGCCGAGGCGCTGGAAGCCGCGATGCGTGAGGCGTGGGACAGCATGAGTAAAGAGGAAAAGACGGCCTTTCGCACCAACTTCTCCGCGGAGAACGGGATCGCAGGGCTGATCGCGGGGACACTCAATGATTATACCGCGGTCAAAGACGTATTTGACGACGCCGGCCTTGGCAAAGAAATGAGCGCGCTGTCTGAGGATATCTATACGCGTTGTTCCTGGAACGCGCTGTACAGGCAGGTGGTCAAACTGGAGGAAAAACAGTAAACTTTTGCGGTCTGCCTCGTGGTTTGTGTATGGATTGAGGTATGGGAAACAGTAAAGCAAATCGGAATCATC
>CAJOLP010000147.1 GCA_905235465.1 uncultured Lachnospiraceae bacterium
AGATGCATGCCGCCTTCCGGCGTGTTGATATTATTGACAAAGCTGTACTCGCTGTCGCCGTAGGCGTCGTTGTGCTGCAGGGCCACCTCGACATAAATACCGTTCTTCGTCCCTTCAAAATACAGAATTTCCTGATACAGCGGCGTCTTGCTCCTGTTCAGATAGGAGACGAATTCCTTGATGCCGCCCTCGTACAAAAAGACATTTTCCCTGGGCGCGGCGGGTTCCTCTCCCTCTTCCGCTTCCGGCACTCTCTCGTCCCGGAGCGTTATCTTGAGGCCTTTGGTCAGAAAAGCCATCTCTCTGAGCCTCTGGCGGAGCGTATCGTAATCGAATTCGACGGTCTCCTTAAACATCTCCTTGTCGGGAAGGAAGGTGACAGTCGTGCCCGTATCGTCCGCGTCACAGGTGCCGATCTCCTCCAGCGGAACGGTGGTCTTGCCCCTGGAAAATCTCTGATGATAGATGACGCCGCCCTGGCGGATCTGTACATCCATCCACTCCGACAGCGCGTTGACGACCGACGCGCCCACGCCGTGCAGGCCGCCGGACACCTTGTATCCGCCGCCTCCGAATTTGCCGCCCGCGTGGAGCTCCGTGAACACAAGGTCCACTGCGTTCCGGCCCGTCTTGTGGTTGATACCCACGGGAACGCCGCGGCCGTTGTCGGAAATGGTCGCGCTTCCGTCTTTATTGAGCGTCACTTCTATATGCGTGCAGAATCCTGCCAGCGCCTCATCCACCGAATTGTCCACGATCTCATAGACAAGGTGATGCAGTCCTCTGGAAGAAGTCGTCCCGATATACATGCCGGGGCGCTTGCGGACCGCCTCCAGCCCCTCCAGGACCTGTATATTGTCGGCCGTATAGTTGCCTACATTTGTCGTATTGTTTACTGCGTCATTCGTGTAGTCCATTCAAACGACCTCCCTCGATCTCAAATACACGATCTATCTCAAAGCGGTTGTTGACGAATTCATCCAGACCGGTGCAGGTGATCATGGTCTGGATCCCGCCTATGGTTGTCATCAAATAGTTCTGTCTCCTGCTGTCAAGCTCAGAGAGCACGTCATCCAGCATCAGGACCGGCTTCTCGCCGATCAGCCTCGTCACCAGCTCGATCTCCGACAGCTTTAAGGAGAGCGCGCAGGTGCGCTGCTGCCCCTGGGAGCCGAATCTCCTCAGATCGATCCCATTGCCCACAAAGGAAAAATCATCCCTATGGGGGCCCACACTCGTCATTGCCATCTGAATGTCCCTCTCCCGGGCATTCCTTATCCTGTCCGCCAGATCCTGCGCGGCGCAGCTGGGCTCGTAGGAAACGACAAGCGTCTCCCTTCCTCCGGACAGTTTGCCATGGAGCACACCGACGATTTCGGCCAGCTCCTCCATGAACTCTTTTCTTCTCTCAATAATACTTGTTCCGTACGCGACAAGCTGCTCGTCCCACACATCCAGCGTGTCCGCCATCTGCGGAAACTGCCGGATATCCCTAAGAAGCCTGTTCCTCTGATCGACCACCTTATTGTAGTGCGAAAGATTGTGAAGATACGAAGCGTCGAGCTGGCACAGTTCCAGATCCATAAAGCGGCGTCTCTGTGCCGGCCCATCCTTGACGATACTTAAATCCTCGGGGGAGAAGAAAACAATATGAAGAAGTCCCACCAGATCGGCTGCCCTGCGGATCCGCTGACCGTTGATGGCGATGACCTTCGACTTATTCTTTCTCAGATGCATGTCGACCTGATAATCGATCCCGTCCTTGATGAAAACGGTCCGTATATGGGCCTCATCCTGACCGAACCGGATCAGATCTTTGTCCTTTACCCCCCGATGCGATTTAGTAGTAGAAATCATATATAACGATTCCAGAATATTCGTCTTGCCCTGGGCGTTGTCGCCGTAAAAAATATTGGTGCCCTCCGAAAAGGAAAGCTGCAGGGCCTCGTAATTTCTGAAATTCGTCAGTTCCAGAGATTGAATGTACATGAAACTCCTTACATCATTGCGCGGACAACAAAAGCATTACCGCCGGTCGAAACACTGTCCCCGTCACGGAGCTTTTTGCCCCTGCGGGTCTCCACTTCCCCGTTGACCAGCACCAGACCATCCTCGATCATCTGCTTAGCTTCCACGCCGGAGCCGGCGATGCCGGACAGCTTGAGCGCCTGTCCGAGCTTTATAAATTCATCCCTTATCTCTAATTCTTCCATATAGTGTTATTCCCCTGCTCATTCGATCGTGATGAAATTGACCGGCAGGATCAGATAGCAATAGTTGCCTTCGTCATCCCTGATATAGCAGGGCGCCTTGGGACTCATCATGTACATGGTGACCTCTTCGTCGTCGATCGCGCGGAGCGCGTCGATCAGGAATTTCGGATTGAAGCCGATGTTCATGTCCGCGCCTTCCTTATCGATCTCGATCACTTCGTCCATGCTGCCGAGGGTCGTGTTGATCTTCAGCTCCATGTTATCCTCGCCGATCATGAAGATAACAGGCTTCTTGTCCTCCTCCTTGACCAGGAGTGTTGCCCTGTCGATACAGTTAAGAAGCTCTCTGCGCTGCACGGTCACCTTTGTCTCGTAACTGGTGGAAAGCATCTTGTCCACTCTGTAATAATCCCCGTCGATCAGCCGGGTGACGACGATCGTGTCATCAAAGGAAAACAGGGCGTGCTTATCGGTAAAATAGATATTGACGAACTTATCCGTGTCGCCGCTGAGAATTTTGCTGATCTCGCTCATCGTCTTGCCGGGCACAATGACCTTCCTGTCCTCATAGGAACTGGGAAGCTCCACATTGCGGATCGCGATGCGGTGTCCGTCCAGAGCCACCATGCGGAAATGATTGTCCCTGATCTCCATCAGCTCGCCGGTCATCATGCCGCTGCTCTCATTTCCGGAAATGGAAAAGATCGTGCGGTTGATCATATCCCGGAGCGTATACTGGGATACCTGCACCTCCACCCGGCGCTCGATCTCGGGAAGGTACGCGAAATCCGCTCCGTCCTTGCCCAGGATCGTGAACTTCGCCTTCTGGCAGAGGATCGTGATCTTCTCCCCCTCGGTAAGGATCGTGACGTCATCCTCCGGGAGTTTCCTTACAATATTGGCAAAGATCTGCGCGTCCACCGCGATGATCCCTCTCTCTATAATGATGCCGGGCACATGTGTCTCTATGCCAAGCTCCATGTCGTTGGCGATCAGACGGATATCCTCGCCGGATGCGTCGATCAGTATGCATTCCAGTATGGACATTGTGGTCTTGTTGGGAACAGCTTTGGACACGATCTGAATGCCCTGTGACAGATAGGTTTTTGCAATTCTAAGTTCCATAGGATCCTTTCATCAACACTGAGTGAATGTGTATAAATGGTTGTCTGGGATTGCCGCTTCTTATGATAAGAATAGATCGTCATCATAGTATTAATAGACGTGGAAATGAGGATAACCACTCTTTATTATATAATTTTCAGCTATAAATTACAATCTGCGGTGTGGAAATAACGCCGTTTACGCCGTGAAAAACTGCGGATTCATCCACAGCCTAAAGGAATTGTA
>CAJOLP010000148.1 GCA_905235465.1 uncultured Lachnospiraceae bacterium
ACCCTCAGCTCCGGCCCCTGCATATCGATCAGGAGCGAAGGACTTACGCCCTCCTTTGCCGCGGCGCTGTGAAACGCCTCGATCCATGGCTCGCTTTCGGGGAGAGAGGCGTGAGACAGATTGAGACGCATGCCGGTGATCCCCTCCGCGAAGATCTGTCTGAGTATGTCCTCAGAGGCGCATGACGGCCCGATGGTGCCGTAAGTTTCCGGTAGTCCCTTCACGTGATCTCCTTTACCTGTATTATAACAAAAAGATCCATTGCCATTTTCGCATATTGAGCCAAAACGGGCAATGGATCTAATGGATCTTTTTTAGTTTTCTCCGAAAGTGATCAATTCTTCTTCCGGTGTCATGTCAGCGCCCTGCATGGCAGTGGAGGCGCCGCCGAAATCATCGGGATTGACCGCCGTGTCATTTCCGGGAGAGGCGACCACAGCCGCGGCCGTCTGGGAATCGGAGCCGGCACTCTGGATGCTCTCAGCCACATCGTTGATATTGTCCGGCAGAGGCAGCGGATCAGAGGCGGGCGCGTTCACCGTCTCGTCCTCATGATTTTCCTTCTCAGCGGCTTTCCTTGCGATGTCGTCTTCCGTGACGCCGGTCTTATCCGCGAGCGTGTTGACGCTCTCCAGTTTTCCGTTGTCGGCAAGGAAGAATGTCTGGCCGTCCACTTCGATCCACCCCGTCTGCATGCTGCCGTCCTCGGGGCTGAAATAGTAGGTGGCGTCATCGATGGTCTGCCATCCGGTGAGCCTTGCGCCGTTCTCATCGGCCAGATAGGTGCGGCCGTCCGCGGTAAAGAGTCCCGCCCGCAGGATGCCGTTGGCGTCCAGATAATAGATCTCATCATCCAGCGTCAGCCACCCCACGTGGTACGTGCCGTCCTTGTAGTGATAAATGCGGCCGTCCGCCGTGTCGAGCCAGACATCTTTAGTGTAGATCTCGTAGCGGGGCCAGAACGTGCCCGAAGCCATCGATCCGCGCCTTGAGGACTGCCCTCCGCGGTTTGCCGGCGCCTCGTAATAGTAACACATGTGATAGGCCGCGTCGTAAGCGCCCTCGGAGGTGTTGTCAACCGACATGAGATAATTGTAGACGCCGGGATACCGGGTCTTCATCTCGTGATCGAGAAAGGCGAGCTGCCCCTCAAGTGAATCGGAATCGTAACCGTTGCTGTCGCAAAAGCCGTAGAGGCTGCCGCGCCGTCCGCCCATCCACTGGCACAGACCGTAGGCGCCGGAAGAATTATAAGCCCCGGGATAAAAGTTGGACTCGGCGCGAATGTTGGCCATGATGCCGCAGGCCGCCGCGCCGCTGTATCCGAGTGTATCCGTCAGGAAAAAGAAAGTCTCCTCCTCGTTGCTTGCCGCCCTGGCCGGTACCGCCGGCGCGAGGGAGATCAGGCATATGACCAGCGCGCAAATGAATGCTGTTGCTTTTGTTTTTCGATGTGTTAAGTAAGAGTTCATAATAAGGCTCCTGCTGTTTAATTTGTGCAATAAGATTATAAACATACTATTGCACTTAGGCAACACATCAGAAATTTCTTTGCAATCTTTTAAGAAAATGCACGCGAGACTTAATAAAAATTTTATAAAACGTTGCTCTGCTCTTCTGCCGTCTCCGCTTTCTGAAGGGATTCAGACGGATCGATCCGCACGCACTCAAGCCCCATATAGGTATTGAACTCCGCAGAATCCACCACTTTGCTCTTTTCGGTATCATAGACGACAAAATTAAGACCGATCCGCCGGACCGCGTATTCTATGTCGTTGATCTTAATAGAACAGGTGAGATAGCGGCCGGCGCCTCCGCCGGCACCGCTCAGGCCCCCCTGACTGATGATCGAGTAGGACGCGCCGTCCGCAAGTACGCCCGTATCGTTGAGCACATCCTCGCTGACCTCCTCCTTCACACCGTCGGGCGATATCACCGCGTAGTAGCTCCAGCGGTAATTGTCGTGGTCATAGGACTTCATCCCCAGATCGCGCATGCGCCGCAGGATCGCGGCGTCGAGGGAATGTGTGCCGTCATCCCTGACCGCGGCCAGGATCGTGTACTGCGGGTTCTTAAGCAGTTCGTCCAGATAGTCCACAATATTCGTC
Source organism: uncultured Lachnospiraceae bacterium (assembly GCA_905235465.1). GTDB lineage: Bacteria > Bacillota > Clostridia > Lachnospirales > Lachnospiraceae > CAG-791. The sequence continues at coordinate 2,109 of CAJOLP010000148.1, forward strand.
TTCTTGAGGGAGAGATCCCCGCTCATCTGACCGGCCTCGTAGACCCGACCGCTCTTGCCGGTCAGGCGCGCGATGACCTGCGCGTCGCGATAATCAAAATCCGAGACGGAACACTGCGCCGTATAGGCGTCCTCCCCGGATTTGGACAGATTGACCTTCTTTTCGGTACCGCTCCCGTCCCTTATGATCAGTTCCGCTTTTTTGATCTTCTCATAGATATTTTCAATACTGTCGACGCGGAAGGAGGCGATATCCTGCTCCGGGGAAAAGCCCTCCAGTCTGACCGCGCATTCGGGGAGCATCCCCTCGGCCTCCAGCAGAGCCTCGTCATATACGTCGATGTCCGCCAGTTTCTTCATCAGTTTGGATCGCTTCTCGATCTCCTGACTCATATAGTCGTATCCGTACTCCTCCAAAAGGGTGTCGCGGTCCGAAAACAGATTGGTCCCAAGCCCCAGGCGCTCACCGTCGATGGAGCACCCTATGGCCGCCAGCGTTGTGGGAAACTGATCCAGCGTCGTGTAGCTTCGCTTCCGCGAGGGATCCGCCGGCTCCGCCGCGGAATTGATGAAAGCGGTATAGACGCGTCTGGGGTAACTTCCCGGCACTGCGATGCAAAAATCGGAGTCCATGGTGGTGTGGTCGCCGCACAGCACGATGGTCGTATCCTCATAGAAATCCTGCTCCTGTATCCAGCTGACCAGATCGCTCACCTGTTTGGAGGAGCAGGCGATGGCATTCGCGTAGCTGTTGTTTTCGTAAGTGTCGGGGCATATGTCGCACTCGTATCCGTCCTCAAAGTGCGTGTCCACCGTCAGGATCGTCATGTTGAAGGGCTCGTCCGAAGCGGCCAGTTCCGTCATCCTGTCCTTTGCCACGGCAAAGAGTTTCTGATCCTCCATGCCCCAGAAGACATAGTAATCGGGCGGAATGATCCCGCGGTCGATGGCCCACTTGTAGTCATCTATCTCGTAATCGCCGTGGCGCGTCATATAGAGCCTTCTTCCGCCGAAGGTGGCGTCGGACCCCAGCAGGAATACATTGTTGTATCCGTTCTCCTCCAGGATGTCGCCGATGGCCGTGACGCCCTCGAAGAAAGTGTCCTGCGTGTTCATCTTATTGAAGGATCCTGCCGCGTCCAGAAAGTCCTCTCCCAGCTCTACCTTCAGCGGAAGGCCGGTGGTCTGGGCAAATATTCCCGCCATGGTAAAGGTCGTGCCGGGCAGCACTCTCCCGCCGTTTAGCTCGCCGCTGTCGCCGGCAAAGCATTCGTTTTCCAGCGCGATCTGTGTGAGTTCCGGAATATTGTTGTACAGAAACGACCCGCCGTTTTCGATGTCCGCGTAGGTCATTTCCATGGATTCCATAAAAATATAGACCAGATTTCTTTTCTTTTCGGGGAAGGTAATGGCGACCTCTCCCGCGTCGTTATAATTGTCCTCGAT
>CAJOLP010000149.1 GCA_905235465.1 uncultured Lachnospiraceae bacterium
GGCAGGGGAAAGGGCGAGGAGATCAAGGTCATCGCGGAGATGTTCGATGCAAAAAGAGTGATCTTTAACGACACGCTCAGCCCCTCTCAGATCCGCAACCTGCAGAAGCTCTTAGGGCTTCCGGTGATGGACCGGACAGCGCTGATCCTTGAGATATTTGACCGGAGGGCCAGGACCAGGGAGGCGAGGCTGCAGGTGGAGCTGGCAAAGCTCCGGTATCTCAAGCCCAGACTGATCGGCATGTGGGAGACACAGAACCGTCAGGGCGGCGCTTCAGGCGCCATGTCCGCGAAGGGTGAAGGCGAGACGCAGCTGGAAATTGACCGCCGGACCATCGACCACAGACTCAGTGAGCTCTCCAAGGAACTGAAGGGCGTCAGCCGCGAGCGCGCGACGCAGCGCAAGAAGCGGCAGGGGTCAGGACTGCCGCTGGTCTCGCTCGTCGGTTACACGAACGCGGGGAAATCCACGATCATGAACGCGATGCTCGGGAAATATCCGTCTGAAAATCTCGCGAAGCGACAGGTGTTTGAGGCAGATATGCTCTTTGCCACACTTGATACGACAGTAAGGCACATAACCGTTTCCCGGGGGCAGGAGTTTTTGCTGTCCGATACGGTCGGCTTTATTCACAAGCTTCCCACCTCTCTTGTCGAGGCGTTTAAGTCGACGCTGGAGGAGGTGACGCAGGCGGATCTGCTCGTTCAGGTGGTGGACGGTTCTGACCCGCACTGCAGAAAGCACATTGAAGTTACCAGGAAGATCATCAATGAGATCGGCGCGGGACATATACCGATGATCACTGTGTTTAACAAGGCAGATCTCCTTGCCGCGCCGGATGAAGCCCATTCATCCGATTATCCTGCCTATCCCAGAAAGGGATCTGTGGAGCAGAGTATTGACGGGGTGAGGAATATAAATCTTTATCTCTGCGCCAAGGAGAGCAGCTCGATCGAGATGCTGTGCGACACGATTTTTGAAATGCTGCACGCGGGGCGGGTCACGGAGACGTTCCTGATTCCGTATGACCGCGGACGGCTCGTCTCTCTCCTGATGGAAAAGGCGGTGGTCCTGAGCACGGAGTACACAAAGGACGGGACGAAGATCACCGCGGAGTGTGACCGGGCGGACGCGGAACTTGTGGCGAAGGAGCTGGAAGGCTGAGGATCGAGTCCCTGAACGGCCGGCACACGCCGGGCGACAGGGCTGATCATAAATATGCTCATTTGAACTTCTTCTCGTATTTAAACAGCATCGGATAGAGACCTAAGTCTATAAAGATGATGATCGCGTAGCGAAGGCTGCGCACCGAGAAGGCCGCGATGGTGGACGACTCGAGAAAATCCTTGGAGAAGGGGAGCTTGAGCAGCGTGTTGAGCCCCACGAAGATGACGAGTCCGCCCGCCATCCTCAGCACACAAAAGAGAGGGGAGCGGGTGTTCTCGAAGTTGACGTATTTTGTCTCAAACAGGTCGGCCAACGCCATGCCCACCAGGAGCCCGACGCCGCTGTAGTAGTCCGTGGTCTTGCAGTACAGGAAGCCGGGGAGCGCCAGGACAATGAGGATGCCGTAAAAGACGGCCAGGTTCGGCGTCTTTTGCTGTAAATACGGCACCGCGAAGATGGTGAACACGCCCAGAAGCCAGCCCACCAGCACGTCGGTCGGGTAGTGCATGCCCAGGCAGACGCGGGAGCAGCCGATCAGGAGCGGCGCAACAATAGCGAGCACTTCAAAGAAGCGCGTCTTTCGGTAACGGACAAAGGAGCTGTAAACGGCTACGCCGTTCGTCGAATGGCCGCTGGGGAAGGAGTAGCCCTGCTTGGAGATGTCAAATATACTCGCGTCAATGTCCAGCGGTCTGAGGCACTTGATCTCATCATGGTCCATGTACGGCCGGCGGCGAAGGACGAGGTTTTTGAGCATGGGGTTTATGATACAGCCCACGGCGACGTTTCTGGCCACATATTTGCCGAAGTCTTTGTCATAGCAATAGTAAAAGAAACAGAGAATGCCGACGATGACCAGTTCCTCTCCCAGCAGAGAGAAGATGGAGGCGGCCCACACGCCTGCCGTGCCCATATGGGCCTGCAGCCAGACCATCAATGATACTTCCCAGTTATAAAAAAAAGTACTGCCTGCCAGTTCCAGTTCCATAGTTGAAATCCCCTTCATTGTGAGTTGGATCGGCTGCGGCGTTATGTCCGCAGCCGTATTAAATTTGCCTGAAATAAAATCAGTTATATTCTAACACTTTTGGGCGGCTTGTGAACCGTAAACATAAGGGTGTATCATATTAGATATTAGAAAGAAAGGCAGCGATTATGGACAAGGCGCGTGTCCGCGCCGGTGGATGGAGTCTTGGGATGGGTCATGAGATGAACCGAACGATCTTTCATGTGGATGTGAACTCGGCGTTTCTGTCGTGGTCTGCCTTAAAGCGCCTGCAGGAGGAGCCGGGCTCCGTCGATCTGCGCACGATTCCGTCCGCGGTGGGCGGCGATGTGAAGACCCGGCACGGCGTCATCACCGCCAAGTCGATTCCGGCCGGGAAGATGGGCGTGCGCACGGGAGAGCCCGTTGTCAAAGCGCTGCAAAAGTGTCCGCAGCTCGTGCTGGTGCGGCCGGATTTTGAGACGTATCACGATTATTCCTGCAGACTGATGGAAATACTGCAGTCCTTCACACCGGTCATTCAGCAGGTCTCTGTGGATGAGGCCTATCTGGACATGACCGGGATCGTCAAGCCGGATGACCGGGCGGCCGCGCAGGAGCTGGCGCTGCAGATCAGGCAGACCGTATTCGGGCAGCTGGGATTTACGGTGAATGTCGGTATTTCTACCAATAAGCTGCTGGCCAAGATGGCGAGCGATTTTCAGAAGCCGGACCGGACGCACACGCTTTACCCCGATGAGATCGAGGAGAAGATGTGGCCGCTGCCCATGGGAGAGCTCCACGGGTGCGGGAGATCGACCGCGCAAAAGCTGTATAATGTCGGTATTTTGACGATCGGCGACGCGGCCGGGACCGGGCAGGACACGCTGCAGTCGCTGCTTGGCGAAAAGGCCGGCGCCTACATCTGGCGGAGCGCGAACGGGATCAGCACTTCGGCGGTGAAGCCGGAGCGGGAGCAGGCCAAGAGCGTCTCGAATGAGCGCACGCTGGCAGAGGATGTGGACGCGGACAATTATGATGAGAAGGGAGTGCCCGTGATCAGGGCGCTCGCGGAGAAGGTCGCCGGGCGGCTGCAAAAGAGCGGGCTGGAGGGGCAGACGGTCACCCTGCAGATCAAGACCGGCGATTTTGAGAGGCGCTCCACGCAGACCGTCCTGACGGAGCCGACGGACAGCGCCGCGGTGATCACGAAGACGGCGCTGACGCTTGGGGAGCGGCTGCTGCGGGATGGATTCCTGGAGCAGGGGATCTCCATCCGCCTGATCGGCGTCGGCGTATCCAAACTCACCAATAAGGAAGTGCACCAGATGGATCTTTTCGAGTGGGAAGACCAGGTGCAGCAGGAAGAGCGGGAGAGGGTACGCAGAGC
>CAJOLP010000150.1 GCA_905235465.1 uncultured Lachnospiraceae bacterium
GACGCGATGCCTGCCGTGGCGGAGCGCCTTTGCCGGGACGAAATGATGGCCCTTTACACCGATATAGAGCGGCCCCTCAGCTACGTCCTTTACGACATGGAGAGGATCGGCATCTGCCTGCAGCCCGAGGCGCTTCACCGCTACAGCGACCAACTGGCAGAGCGCATAGACACCCTGACCGGGGAGATCTATGAGGACTGCGGCGAGGAATTTAATATCGCTTCGCCCAAACAGCTGGGCACGGTCCTGTTCGAGAAGATGGGGCTGCCCGGCGGCAAAAAGACCAAGACCGGATACTCCACATCGGCCGACGTGCTGGAAAAGCTGGCGCCCGATTACCCGGTGGTGGAAAAGATCCTCGAGTACCGCGCGCTGACCAAGCTGAAGTCCACCTACGCGGACGGCCTCACCGCCTATGTGGCGGATGACGGCAGGATCCACACGAGCTTCAACCAGACCATCACGGCCACGGGCAGGATCAGCTCCACGGATCCCAACCTGCAAAATATTCCCATGAGGACGGAGCTTGGCAAGAAGATCCGCAAGGCGTTCGTCCCCGCGGAGGGCATGCGCTTCGTGGACGCCGACTATTCCCAGATAGAGCTGCGGATCCTGGCGCATATGAGCGGCGATGAGGAACTGATCGCCGCCTACCGGGAGAATCAGGATATCCACAGGATCACTGCTTCTAAGGTGTTTCACACGCCCTTTGAGGATGTGACGTCCCTGAGAAATGCCAAGGCGGTCAATTTCGGGATCGTCTACGGCATCAGTTCCTTTGGCCTCAGTCAGGATCTGGGCATCACGAGAAAAGAAGCTTCGGATTACATCAATGCGTATTTTAATACCTACCCGCAGATCAAGGAATTTCTGGACGGCCTTGTAAGGGACGCAAAACAAAAAGGGTACGCCGTGACGCTCTACGGGCGGCGCAGACCCGTTCCGGAGCTCTCCAGCAGCAATTTTATGCAGCGGTCCTTTGGCGAGCGCGTCGCCATGAATTCGCCCATCCAGGGAAGCGCGGCGGACATCATGAAGATCGCGATGATCCGCGTGTGGGAGGCACTTCGAAGAGAGAAATACAGATCCAGACTCATCCTGCAGATCCACGACGAACTGCTGATCGAGACGGCGCCTGAAGAGGAAGAGAAGATAAAAGAGCTCTTGTCCCGCGAAATGGAGCGCGCCGCGGATCTCAGTGTCAGGCTGGAGACGGACGTGCACAGCGGGGATGACTGGTATATGGCAAAATAGCATCTAAGGAGGCGGCATCTATGCGGATACTGGGAATCACCGGAGGCGTTGGTTCCGGAAAGAGTCAGATCCTCAAATACCTTGAGGACAATTATAACTGCAGGATCCTTCTCTCCGACGACGCGGCAAAGGAGATGGAACTGCCCGGCGGCGCGCTTTTTGAGCCGCTTGTCAGGCTCTTGTCCGCTTTGGATGGGGAGCGGGGGAGATCAGTCCTTGATGATAAGGGGCAAATCGACAGAGCCGAGATGGCCGCCCGTATTTTTGCCGACCCGGCGCTTCTGACCGCCGTCAACGAACTGGTGCATCCGGCGGTCAATCAGTATATACTGGATGAGATGGAATACGAGCGTCAGAGAGGAAAGTATGATTACTTTGTCCTGGAGTCCGCGCTCCTGATCGAAAACGGATACCGGGACATCGCGGATTCCATCTGGTACATTTACTGCGACGAAAAGGTGCGCAGGCAGAGGCTCAAAGAGAGCCGCGGATACTCCGACGAGAAAATAACCTCCATCATGCGCGGACAGCTCTCCGATGAGGCCTATCGGGCGGGCTGCGATGTGATCATCGACAACAGCGGCCCACTGACCGGACCCAACGGGACTTTCGCGCAGGTAGACCGCGCCATGCAGGCGTTAAATACGAGGACGGACAGTACGAACTATGAGATTTGAAAGCATTGCGAGCGGCAGCAGCGGCAACTGCAGCTATGTCGGCTCGGACACAACACATATCCTGGTGGATACGGGCATCAGCCGCAAGAGGACGGTGGAAGCGCTCCACGCGCTGGATGTGGATCTGAGGGACCTGGACGCTATTTTTATCACGCACGAACATTCGGACCACATCACCGGTCTTCCGCGCGAAGCAGTCCTCTGCACCGATCTACGCGACGGCGGGGACGATCCGCGCCATGCGGGATATGAGCAAAATGCAGGGGATCGATCCCGGGCGGTTCATCCCCGTGCGGGCGGACGAAAAGATCGCGGTCAAGGATCTGGTGGTGGATCCCATGACGATCTCCCATGACGCCGCGGATCCGGTGGGATACCGCGTCACTTACGGGAGCCGCAAGATCTGCATCTGCACGGATCTGGGATGCTACACCGACTACACGGTGGAGTGCCTTAAGGACGCGGACGTCCTTCTTCTGGAAGCCAATCACGACATCAACATGCTGCAGGTGGGGCCCTATCCCTATCACCTCAAGCGGAGGATCCTGGGCGAGCACGGGCATCTGTCCAATGTGACCAGCGGACAGCTTTTGAGCCGCGTCCTCAATGATCACATGAAGGGGATCTTTTTGGGGCACCTGAGCAAGGAAAACAATTTCCCGGAACTTGCGTTTGAGACGGTCCGCGTGGAGATCATGTGCGCCGACACGGATTACCGGCCGGAAGACCTGCCGATCCGTGTGGCATCCAGATCAAAGCCGTCCGGCGTCGTGGAGTTCTAGGCGCTGCAAGTATTAAGGCGCAAAATACTCATTGAAGGAGACAGACATTATGAAGAGAGCAATCGTTACTGTGGTCGGCAAAGATACCGTCGGCATTATCGCGGGCGTCTGCACTTATCTCGCGGACAACCACATCAATATCCTTGATATCTCACAGACCATCGTGCAGGGATACTTCAACATGATGATGATCATAGACGTCACAGATCTCGGGAAGCCCTTCGGCACGCTCGCGGACGAGCTGGCCGCGCTGGGAGAGGAGAAGATCGGCGTGCAGATCAAGTGCCAGAAGGAAGAGATCTTTGACCTGATGCACCGCATCTGACGGCCTGCGTTTACTTTTTATGATCCGTGGCGAAGGGAGTATGACATATGATCAATTTCAGCGAGGTCAGTGAGACAAACGCGATGATCGAGCGGGAAAACCTCGATGTACGCACGATCACAATGGGAATCAGCCTTGTGGACTGCGTGGATTCTGACCTTAACAGACTTAAAGATAATATATACAAAAAGATCTACGAGAGCGCCAAAGATCTGGTGCGTGTGGGAGATGACATCGCGCACGACTTCGGTATTCCCGTGGTCAACAAAAGGATCTCGGTCACGCCCATCTCTCTGATCGGTGCCGGCGCCTGCCGCAGTTCCGAAGATTACGCGGAGATCGCGCGGGTGCTCGATAAGGCGGCCGCGGATACGGGCGTCAATTTCCTGGGCGGTTACAGCGCGCTGGTCTCCAAGGGCATGACCCCCGCCGACCGTCTGCTGATCGAATCCATACCGCAGGCTCTGGCGGAGACGGAGCTGGTATGCTCATCCGTCAATGTGGGCTCCACCAAAACGGGCATCGACATGGACGCTGTGCGTCTTATGGGCACGATCATCAAAAAGACAGCTGAGCTGACGAAGGACCGGGGATCCATCGGCTGCGCGAAACTCGTGGTGTTCTGCAATGCCCCGGACGACAACCCGTTCATGGCCGGCGCGTTTCACGGCGTGACAGAGGCGGACAAGATTCTCAACATCGGCGTGAGCGGCCCCGGCGTTGTCAAGAAGGCGCTGGAATCCGCGCACGGAATGGACTTTGAGCACCTGTGCGAGACGGTCAAAAAGACCGCCTTCAAGGTCACACGAGTGGGACAGCTGGTGGCCAGAGAGGCTTCCGAGCGGTTGGGCGTGCCCTTTGGCATTATCGACCTTTCGCTGGCGCCCACGCCGGCCATCGGCGACAGTGTGGCGGATATCCTGTGCGAGATGGGACTGGAGTATGCCGGCGCGCCGGGGACAACAGCCGCGCTGGCGCTTCTCAATGACCAGGTCAAGAAGGGCGGCGTCATGGCCTCCTCCTATGTGGGAGGACTGAGCGGCGCATTTATTCCGGTGAGCGAGGACCAGGGCATGATCAATGCCGTGAACGCTGGGTGCCTTACGCTTGAAAAGCTGGAGGCCATGACCTGTGTGTGCTCGGTGGGCCTTGATATGATCGCGATTCCCGGGGACACCAAAGACACTACTATCGCCGGGATCATCGCGGATGAGATGGCGATCGGCATGGTCAACCAGAAGACGACGGCTGTGCGCCTTATTCCGGCCGCGGGCAAAAAGGTGGGCGATCAGGTGAGCTTCGGAGGGCTCCTTGGCTATGCGCCGGTCATGCCCGTCAACAACTATTCATGTGCGGAATTTGTGAACCGCAAGGGAAGGATCCCCGCGCCGATTCACAGTTTTAAGAATTGATCTGTCAACGAGCAAATTATGGAGGGTAGAGATGGAAAAAACAATTGATGTGACTGCACTTGGAGAACTGCTGATCGACTTTACGCAGAACGGCGTCAGTGAACAGGGCAACAACCTGTTTGAGGCAAATCCCGGCGGCGCGCCCTGCAACGTTCTCGCGATGCTCAATAAGGCCGGCAAAAAGACCGCTTTTATCGGAAAGGTGGGCAATGATATGTTCGGCAAGCTCCTGAAGGAGAGAACAATGGCGCAGGGCATCGATATGTCCGGTCTGGAGATGGATGACGATGTGCGCACGACACTGGCCTTCGTGGAGACGCTCCCCGGCGGCGACCGCGACTTCTCTTTCTACAGAAATCCCGGCGCAGACATCATGCTGACCAAAGAAGAAGTGGAGAAGCACAGAGATCTCATTGAGGCGGCCAGGATCTTCCATCTGGGCACACTCTCCATGACGCATGATGTTGTGGAACAGGCCACGATCCGCGCCCTTGAGATCGCAAAGGAAGCGGGCTGCATTATTTCCTTCGATCCCAACCTCAGGGAACCTCTCTGGAGCAGCATGGACAAGGCAAAGGAAAAGATCTCTTTTGGCCTGTCCCAGTGCGACGTCCTCAAGATCTCCGACAACGAGATCACCTTCATGACAGGGGAGGAGGATCTGGACAAGGGGATCCACATGATCATCGATCAGTACAAGATCCCGGTCGTATTCGCGACCTTCGGCGCGGACGGCTCCAAGGCCTATATCAACGGCATGGAGATCTATGAGGAAGGGTTCCTCAATCCCGCGACCATCGAGACGACAGGCGCGGGCGACACATTCTGCGCGAGCGCTCTTTTATATGTGCTCAAATACGGTCTGGACGGATTTAAACAAGAGAGTCAGCTCCACGATCTTTTGACCTTTGCGAACGCCGCGGCTTCCCTGGTGACGACCAAAAAGGGCGCGCTCTGCGTGATGCCTTCCGTGAGTGAGGTGGAAGCCTATATCAAAGAGTCCGGAAGATGACAAAGAGATAAAAAAAAGAGACAAAAAGGAATATCCTTTTTGTCTCTTTTTAAATTAAAAGCATGGACAACTATTTGGTCATGAGAGGAAAGCATATGTAAGAGCATATGCTAAATCCATATTACTTGCCCTCCTTCTTCGTTTCACGGCGCTTAGAAGACTGCTCTTCAAACCAGTCATTATTCTCCAAGTGGATGCGGTCATCCTCGTCCCAATGCCCAGCTTCTCTCAACCGGTCAATAAAGCTTTTTTTGTTACCTTTCCGTTTTTTAGCTTCTTCCTTGTTCATTTTGCTAACTCCTTTTACCTTCTAAAATGCTGGAATTTATTCTATTCAGTTAGAGTTTAGTATAAGAAAAAGCC
>CAJOLP010000151.1 GCA_905235465.1 uncultured Lachnospiraceae bacterium
GAATCTGTAATTTTCAAAGGGCATATACCTGTAGTGGTCAAACCACTTGCGCAGGTATATGTCCTTTTCTCCCCATGAGAGCCATATCACACACCCCACAAAGCGGCTGCTGTCATAGCCCCGGCGCCAGGCCAGCCGTTCCAGCTGATCCTGAAATCTCTCCTTGCCCACCGCCTTGCAGAACATGAATACCGGGCGCTTCACCAGCTTGCGCCAGCCCGCTGTCGTCGTCTCCATGGCGAAGTGATCCCGGGAGGCCTGATAGCACAGGGAGGACAGCCTGTCTCCCTTAAGGCCGAGCCGGCGCGCCTCTTTGCGCGTGTCCCCGAGCCCGTCGTAGGGGTAGATGTCAATAAAAATACCCATCCCGTAAGGGCGCTCGTTCTCCATGACCAGTTCATAGCGGTCATCGCTGATCCGCGTGATCATATAGGGATAGTCCGGGCAGGTCTGCCGGTTAAAGATCTGCAGATGTGGGTACTCCCCGATGTGCTCCCCCAGGTATCGGAGGAGCATATCGTAGTCCGGGCGCGGCATCATGATATCCACGTCGTCGTCCCACGGGATGAAGCCCTGATGGCGCACGGCGCCGATGAGCGTTCCGTACACGAGAAAATAGCGCAGATCCTGTTCCTCGCAGACCTGCGCGACTGTGTGCAGTATTTCCAGCGCGGCCTCCTGGACCTCCCGCATGGACATCGGCTTTCTGTCTCTGTGCTTTCCCATGATCTCCTCCACTGCGCTCTATTTTCTGTGAAACGGCAGATGCCTTGTGACGAGGTCAAGCATTTCCAGCGCGAACTTATCCCGCATCAGCAGGATCAGTACCACATAGATGGCCATGCCGGCAGTCACCTGCAGAATGAGGACCGGCCAGGACCGGCCAAGCGCGCCGCCCGCTGCCAGGATCGCGGCCAGCATGACAAGCCCCGCGATCAGATATTTTACGGATGCCTTAAGGATCCACGAGAGCTGTATATAATCTTTCGAATAGTGAATGAAGGCGAGCAGGATCGTGGTCTCCGCAGCCACGGAGGCGATCACGGCGCCGACGGAATACAGTCTCGGGATCAGGAGCGAATTGAGCGCGACATTGACACAGGCCCCGATGATCACGCTGGCGTTGTAACTTTTTTGCCTGCCCACCGGCATCAGCACCTGCTTGCCCACCGCGTTGTTGAGGCCCACCACGATGATCAGGAAACTGAAAAACTTGAGCAGGACCGCGCTCTTGTCGTACCCGCTTCCCAGATACAGCGGAATGAGGTTGTCCGACACGGCGATCATTCCCAGACACATGGGAATGGACATCATCAGGATGAAGCGGATGGACTGCTGCAGTCTGTCCTTCAGGCGGTCCACCGATTCATTGCTGTACAGGTAGGCCATGCGGGGCATCGTCACGACGCTCATGGACGTCACGACGGTTGCCGCCATCTGCTCGATCTTCTGGGCCTGCTCGTAGTAGCCGTTCTCCACGGACGAGGTCGTAAACCACCGGATCATCGTCTTGTCCAGGGACAGATAAAGCGTCGTCGCGATGGTGGGGATGAAGTATATGATGCAGGGCCTTAGATGGCGCCGCGGCTCCAGCTCCGACAGGGGCACCCACTCCACAAAGGCCGGCGCGAAATACCAGATCGACATATTTCCCAGAAGCGTCGATCCGTTCATGATCAGGGCGTAAATATACAGATCCTCCGGCTTTTTGACAAATGAAAAGATGAGGATCACGCTCAGGACCTTGATGACCGTATTGCGGACGACGATCTTTCCGAATTCCTCAAAGCCCTGCAGGAGCCATGCGATATCCACGGCGCTGGAGGCGATCTGGATCAGCAGGACCATGTAGAGAGTCCTGTACTCCTCTGCCGAGAACACCTGGATAAATACCAGAAAGAGGAGCGAAGCGGTGCCCATGAGCACGAAACGCAGGATGACCAGCTCGTAAAATATCTTGGAGACCGCCTTCTTGTCATTGCGGCAGGCCGCCACGCGGAGCTGCCCGTAGGTCGCGATGCCGAGATTTCCGAACAGCACAAAATAACCGGTCACTGCGGTCGTGTAGCTGAAGGCGCCGACAGGACCGACCCCCAGGACACGCGCGACATAGGGCGTGACCAGGAGCGGTATGACGACCGCCAGCATCTGGTAAAGGAGATTGTATATGTAGTTTTTCTTGACACTGCGTTTGCTCATGAATTATCATCGCGGTCCATCAGCGCGAGAAAGGCGCGCAGGGACTGCAGCATACATTTCACTGTAAATACCGATTTATCCGCCTGTTTTCCGAATTCCGCGTCCGTGGCGACGTCCTCATGGTGGTCTACATGAAGCCGCGGATCATAGACCATCTTCTCCCCGTCTCTCATTGCCTGATAGTAAAGGATCTCCGCTTCCATGTACATAAATGTGCGTGGATAAAAACACTCCTTCGGGTGTCTGTCCATGAAATCCCTTGAAAACACATAGCAGGACCCGTGCAGAAGGGGATCCTCCACCACATGATCCACAAAGATGTCCTCACGGTGGTCAGATGCCGCGGGCGTCCCTTTCCCCAGTAGCTCTTTGACGCGCCACTTGACCGGGATCAGAAAGCGAAAGCGGTATTTGAACTCAAAGGACCTGATCAGGCGCTCCAGATCGTCGCGCCCGGGCACCTTGCGGGTCTGCGGATTCTGATGGTACTTTGCCTTTGTGGCGTAAATGTCGGGGCCCATAATGGCAAATCCCGTCTCCGCGTAGCTCGTCCGGATCGCGGTGAGGAAATCCGCCTGCCGGATCTCCATATCATTGTTCATCACCACGACAAAGGACGGCGAAAACTCCCGCGCCGCGTACGCGTACCCCGCATTGTTCCCCCTGGCAAAGCCCAGATTCTTTTTGGTGCGGAGCACAGTGACGTCCCCGGCGCCGCGATAGCGCTCGGCAAGGTCCGCGCCTGAGCCGTTGGGCGAACAGTTGTCCACCACGATGATCTGCTTGTCCCCCTCGATATTATTGCGGATCGACTCCACGCACTGCACTGTTTCCTCCAGCGCCATGTAGTGCAGGATCACGAAACAAATCTCTGAACTTCTCAACTTCTCCTCACTCCTGGGACACCTCCCGCAGCATCTGATAATAGGTCCCGGCCAGCTCCTTCTGCCCCTCCTCAAACTTGTAGGTCAGCTTGTGGAAAGGCGTCATCGCGCGGACCGCGTCGAACACCTCGGGGTCGGCCTGCTCAAAGAGGCGCAGCAGCAAAATGTGCGGGGGCGCGTTGCTGAAGGGGATGACCTTCGCCCACTCCTCAGGATACGTCTCGATGGCGAGCTCAAAAAAGTCGTGGAACAGATAATAATCGATGATGCGGTCATTCTCCTTCCAGTACTGAAACAGCAGCGCCCTGGTCAGCTCCAGGATCGGGCTGTGGGAACTCGCGGTCATAAACCAGTTGGAAATGCGCTGGCTGTGGCCGTCGGCGCCGGGCTTGAGATCCTGGAACAGGAAGAGATCGCTGTC
>CAJOLP010000152.1 GCA_905235465.1 uncultured Lachnospiraceae bacterium
CATTAATCCTCTTCTCCAAGCGACAGCTCGGGGAAGATCCTGTCCACATAGTCGTAAAAATCGTCCGTCGCTTCCTCCATATCCTCATCCCCCTGAAAATACGGAAGCATGCTGTCTCTGTAAGCGCTGCTAAGCCTCACGTCGAAGGCATTGGCGGACTGCGCTGAGATCCTGCCGCAGACATAATCGTAAGTCTTAAAGGCATTCTGTCCGCCTAAAAAAGCGTCCGTCCTCTCTCCCGCTGCCAGCGCCTCCATGCCGGACATCGTATTGGTGAAAATATTTTCGCCCTGCGCGATCTCCTGCAGAACGCCGCTGTCACAGGTCAGCTTCCGCATGATCTCCGCGTCCAGCGTCGCGTTGTCGGTGCCGCTGGCCGCCAGGATCCAGAGCCCGCCGCGGCCAAACGCCTGCGGTCCCATGCAGATCGCGAAGTCACCGTAGATGCCGTTCCCTTCCTGGGGCGGCATCGAGGCGTTCTTGAGGGAATAGGCCGCCATGCGCGTATCTATGTCGTCCGCGGAGCGGAAGAACCCGAACACTTTGCCGGACGGCCCCTGGTCACTGACCCAGTTGTCGTCGCCCACAAAGGTCTTCCGGTGATAGCCGCTGTCCGTCATCAGCTTTGTAAATGAGGCCCATGCGGGGTAAACATCGTCGATCTGCAGCACCCCGCCGCGCTCCCAGTGCTTTGTCGCGCCCGCGCGGTACGGCGCGTACGCGTCGTAATAGCCGGAGAGCATAAAATAGCCCTTCTTCTTCATCTCTCCCGCCGTCGCGACAAACGAATCCCAGTCCGCCACCGCCTTCTGCACCGCCTCGGGATCGTCGGTGCCCAGCACGCTTTGCGCGATGGACCGGCGGTAGACAAAGACGCCGGGGGTGGCCTTGTAGGACACCGCTTTCAAAATACCGTCCTCATCCATGGCCATCTGCTGCGTGAAGGGATACTGGTCCTCCAGTTCCGCGTCCGTAAGCCCCAGCGTTCCGCGAACGTCCAGAGAATAGGTGCTGCTCACATAGGTCGCCAGATCATCCTCCGAAGCCAGGAACAGATCGATCCGCTCGTCGGCGCCAAGATAATCCGCCTTCAGAAGATAGTCGGAGAGAAACTTCATATAGTCGTCCTGATCCTCCGACATCAGCCACTGCACCTTGACCTTGCCCAGCTGTCCGGTTCCGTCCCCGTTGTCCACATAAGACGGATAATATTTAAGGAACAGATCCTCAAGCGTGTCGTCCCAGCAGCAGATATTGAGCACCGTTCCCTCGCCGTATCCCGCTTCCTCTAAAGCGCCGGCCCCCGTTCCGTCATCGGACGTATTGCCCGCGCCCGCCTGCGCGCCCGGCTCCACTTCCGCTGCCGCGCCTGTGGCCGATGCTGCCGCGTCCTGCGTCTGTCCCGGCTCTGCCGCCGCGGCGGTGCTGCCTGCCGCGCTCTCCTCCGCGTCCTGCCTGTGCAGGATCGACTGCAGCGACTGTATCCTGTCGGAACATCCAGTCAGAGAGACCGTCAACGCGGCCGCCGCCAAAAGAGCGGCGAATCTTCTTATATATTTTCTTTTACTGCGTCTGTCTGTGTTTTGATTCAATGTTACTGTATCTCCCGCTTTATCCTGCGATCCGCTTCATCTACCCATTGTAACAAATATTGACCGGCAAATGAAGCGAAAAAGGCCGGGGCATTGCGCCCCGGCCCCGATCAGCATATCACAGGTTCTCCACAAATCTGTCAAATGCCTCCTGCCCCTCTTCTGTTCTCTTGAAGACGCCCGCGTCTTCCAGGACGTGCATGAAGACATGACCGATCTCATCACTGATGATCTCATCGATGTTTTCCTCATCGATCACATCATACTTTTCCTTAAAGGCGTCGACCCAGTCGGCATGCTTGGCCAGCGTCTCATCGGCCCGCAGATCACTGCCGTCAAGGATCGCCTTGCGGACGCCGTCCATCTCGCCAAGAAGCCTTGCGGGCAGGATCGCCATGCCCATAACTTCGATCAGGCCGATATTCTCTTTCTTGATGTGGTGCAGCTCCGCGTGCGGATGATAGACGCCCAGCGGATGCTCCTCTGTCGTGATATTGTTGCGCAGCACCAGATCCAGCTCATAGTTGGCCCCGCGCTTGCGGGCAATGGGTGTGATCGTATTGTGCGGCACCAGCTCTCCCCTCACGGGATCGCCCGGATAGCGCGCGATGGGCTTTCCGTTTTCATCGGTCTCCTCGCCGGAATCCGTGAAGGCGTAGATAAAGGCGTCCTCGTCCGTGTAGGAGCGCCACGCCAGCAGAATGTGGTCCGCCAGCTCGATGATCCTTCCGATATCGGGGCCTGCCAGACGAATGCAGGACATGGGCCACTTGACGATGCCGCTCTCAATGTCCTCAAAACCGTTTACGGTAAAGGTGCGCTCCACCGGCGCCTTCGCCATGGCAAAGGTATAGTGCCCGCCCTGGAAGTGATCGTGGCTCAGGATCGAGCCGCCCACGATGGGCAGATCCGCGTTGGATCCCAAAAAATAGTGCGGGAATTCCTTGATGAAGTCAAAAAGCTTCACAAAGGTATCGTGATTGATCGCCATCGGAATGTGCTTCTGATTGAAGACGATGCAGTGCTCATTGTAATAGACATACGGGGAATACTGGAAACCCCAGGGGGAATCCTGGATCGTGATCGGGATGATCCTGTGATTTTCCCTGGCCGGATGATTGACGCGGCCATAGTACCCCTCGTTCTCCCTACAGAGCTGGCACTTGGGATAGCTCGTCTGCGCGGCGTTGCGGGCCGCGGCGATGGCCTTGGGATCCTTCTCGGGCTTGGACAGATTGATGGTGATGTCCAGATCCCCGTAAGGCGTGTCCACCTTCCAGCGTCTGTCGCGGGCAATGCGGTAGCGGCGGATGTAGTCCGTATTTTGGCTGTAATCGTAAAACCAGTCCGTGGCCGTCTCCGGGCTCTCCTCATACAGTTCGTTAAAGCGGCTGATGACCTGGCTGGGGCGGGGCGTCAAAACGCCCATGAGCCTGGTGTCGAAAAGATCGCGGTAGACGACCGAATCATTGGCCAGAAGGCCCTTTTCCGCGGCGTGATCCAGGAGCTCTTTTAAGATGCCCTCCAAGAGCCCACCGTCCGCAGCTGCCGCCTTGTCCATGCCGGATGCTGCCGCCAGCACATCCTCCTTGGTGATCTCACAGTCATCCTTCTGCAGCACGCCCAGAAGCGAGTTGATGGTGTAGATCACATCCTCCTTAGTAATGAGATCTGTGACCAGACCGTATGCTGTGAGATCGCGAATCGCATTATCTACCGACGCCATTTCATTTCCTCCTCATATTAAAAACAACAACACAAATGCACTATTTAAATAACGTAATACCAGTTGTCCGACTGGCCGGGCTCGGCCTCTTCCCTGGGCCCCTCGATATCATCGCTCTGCTTGACCAGAAGTTCCTGCGTCTTGACGCTCATGCGCGTGCCGGGCTTGACGCTGCTGGTGAAGACGTTTGACCCGATGACAGAGCCCTTGCCGATCACCGTCTCACCTCCCAGGATGGACGCGCCGGCATAGATGGTCACGTCATCCTCGATGGTGGGATGACGGCGCACGCCGCGCAGCCTCTGTCCGCCTTTGGTGGAAAGCGCGCCGATGGTGACGCCCTGGTAGATCTTAACGTGCTCGCCGATGATGGACGTCTCGCCGATGACTATGCCGGTTCCGTGATCCATAAAGAAATACTTGCCGATCGTTGCGCCGGGATGAATGTCGATCCCCGTCTTGCTGTGCGCGTACTCCGTCATCATGCGCGGGATCATCGGCACCTGCAAGAGGAACAGCTCATGCGCGAGCCTGTTGATGGAGATGGCCAGAAAGCCCGGATAACACAGGACGACTTCCTCCTTGTGGTAGGCGGCGGGGTCCCCGTCAAAAAAGGCCTCCATGTCCGTATTCAGATACTCCCTGATCTTGGGGATCTTGCCCAGAAAGCAGATGACCTTCGACTCTGCCAGCTTCTGGAGATCATCGTCCGAGGCGTCCTCGTTCTCACCGCTGAACCGCAGCGCGATGGCGATCTGCTTGGACAGGTTGTACATCACATCCTCGATCAGAATACTGATCCGGCTGTTGTCGTTGTAACTGCGGTAGTATCTCTCCCGGTAATACCCGGGATAGAGGATGTTCAGAAGCTTCTTGACGATATCCGTGACCGCCTCGCTGTCGGGCTGGCTGAACACATCCATCTTATCGATATCTCTTCCGCATTCGTAATCCTTCAGAATGCAGTCGGTGATCATTCGGATCCGTTCGTTGATTACTTTTTCACTTGGCATTGCGCTGCTCCTTTTTTGTC
>CAJOLP010000153.1 GCA_905235465.1 uncultured Lachnospiraceae bacterium
GTGATGATGCTCGTGCTCATGGCTGTGGGACTTGTAAATACGATTCCCCTTCTCGTCCACGACCACCTCAGCATGCTCGTGGTCATGATCGTGATGATGATGGTGATGATGATGCTCATGCTCATCCTCGTCATCGTCGTCATCATGGTGATGATGGTGGTGATGATGCTCGTGTTCATCTTCCTCATCATCATGGTCGTGATGATGGTGATGGTGGTGGTGATGCTCATCTTCATCATCATGGTCGTGATGATGGTGGTGATGATGGTGTTCATGCTCATCTTCTTCATCGTGATCATGATGGTGATGGTGGTGATGGTGATGATGCTCGTGCTCATCCTCCTCGTCTTCTTCCTGCTCCTTCATGGCAAGAACTTCCTGCAGGATCTCGGACTGCAGATCCGCGCGTCCCTCCATGGTCTCCAGAATCTGCTTCCCGTCCAGCTCATCAAGCGGCGTCGTGATGATCGTCGCTTTGGGATTGTGCTGTCTGATGAGTTCCACGCACTCCGCGATCTTCTCGTCGCTTGTCGGTCCTGGTCAGGACGATCGTGCCCGCGTAGTCGATCTGGTTGACGAAGAACTCGCCGAAGTTCTTGAGATACAGCTTGCACTTGGAAGCGTCCACCACCGCGATCGCGCTGTTGAGCTCCATATCATTGCCTTCCGCGGCATCCTGCACGGCCTTCATGACGTCCGAAAGCTTGCCGACGCCCGAGGGCTCGATCAGTATGCGCTCCGGCGCGTAGAGTTTCATCACTTCCTGAAGTGAGGTACCGAAGTCTCCCACCAGAGAGCAGCAGATACACCCGGAATTCATCTCACGGATCTCAATGCCGGCTTCCTTGAGGAACCCTCCGTCTATGCCGATCTCGCCGAATTCATTCTCGATCAGGACCACCCGCTGGCCCGCCAGCGCGTCCTTCAGCAGTTTTTTGATCAGCGTTGTTTTACCTGCGCCGAGAAAGCCGGATACGATATCTATTTTTGTCATACATACGCAGGCAGGATCCGTCCGGAAAGTGCCTGTTTAGCTTTAAATCGCTTTTTATTGTAAAAATAGTAAAATAAGCAGGGCTGTAAGCCGGGTTCTGTCTTGGACGATCATCTATCTGGGACCGCCGTCGCCGGCGGCCTCTAGCGACCCACCTGAGAGCGGGCCGGGCAAGCCCATTGCCCTCGTTTCGGTCTTGCTTCGGATGGGGTTTACATGGCTCTCCGTTACCACGAAGACGGTAGTCTCTTACACTGCCTTTCCACCCTTACGGGCAGCGCGCCGGCGCCTTGGCGGCACGCGGACATCGCTGCTTCGCGGTATATTTCTGTTGCACTGGCCTGGGAGTCACCTCCACCGGACGTTATCCGGCATCCTGCCCTGTGAAGCCCGGACTTTCCTCATCTGCGCCCTTTCGGGCCCTGCAGACGCGATCGCCCGCCCTGCTTATTTACGAATGAGATTGTACTCGCAACATTTACACTTGTCAACTTTTACAGCCGGAAAATGCCGCCCCCCACAAACTCTCTCAAAATGGAGTTGGAGGGCACCGCGGCCGTATCCACACCTACAAAATATTCGAGGAATTTCAGAAGCCTCTTGGCCTCATAGTACTCCGGTTCGTTCTGTCCCACGCCGAACAGGAGCGGCTCCGCGAACTGCTTGAGCACGGCGATCTCATAGATCAGCACGGAATTGAACACGGCGTCCGCGTCATCCTGATAGGGGAAAATGAACTCGTCCTCCGCCTGCCTGACCAAAGGCCATGACGCGATGGAGGTCTGCGCCGAATTGTTCCTGGTCCGCGCGTCGCGCACCATCCTCCGAAGGAGCCGCGCGTCCGTGAGCGGGATCCTGTTGTGCTCATCGATGTTGAGGCTCGTCAGCGCGCTGATATAGATCTTGAACTTGTTTTTGTCCGGAAGATCCTGGGTGACCACGGGATTGAGCCCGTGAATGCCCTCGATGATCAGGACGTCTCCCTCCGACAGCTTGAGGTAATTGCCCTTATAGACACGCTTTCCGCTCTTAAAAATCATACTCGGGCAGCTCGATCGTCTCTCCCTCAAGGAGGTCGAGCATATCATCATTGAAAAGATCCAGATCCAGCGCCTCAAGCACATCAAAGAGATAGTTGCCGTCAATATCCACCGGCGTCTTTTCGCGTCCGTAGAAATAGTTGTCCATGCTTATGATGTGCGGCTTCATGCCAAAGGAGCGCAGCTGGATCGCCAGACGGTGGCTGAACGTGGTCTTGCCCGAGGAAGTCGGGCCGGCCACCAGGATAAAGCGGACGCCCTGTCATAGATCTGCTGCGCGATCTCACTGATCCGCCTCTCCTGCATCGCCTCCTGAACCAGGATCATGTCGCTCAGGCTCCCCTTGCAGATGGCGTCATTGAGATCACCGACGGTGCAGATGCCCTGACGGCCTCCCCAGTTCGTGGCCTCCTTCAGCTGCGTGAACAGACTGTTCTGATCCTTAAAGGGGCGAAGTTCTCCGGGCTTATCCTGTGTCGGAAGCACCAAAAGGAGTCCCCCGCGATAGGCCTTCACTTCAAACAGCTTCACATAGCCGGTGGACGGGAGCATATAGCCGTAAAAATAGTCATAATAGCCGTCCATGTTGTATACGTTAATGGTGGATCCCCTTCTGTAGCGGAACAGGCGCTCCTTGTCATACATCTTCTGATTTTTGAAGAGCATGATCGCGTCGTCGATGGGATACGTCTTCTTGATGATGGGGATATTCCGCTCGCTGATGCTGCGCATCTCCTCGCTCACCTTCCGGGCGAATTCATCGGTGACGTTGATGCCGCCCAGCACGGAGCAATAGTACGCGTTGTCTATGGCGAACTCTATTTTGACATGGATGTCGGAGCGGTCCTCGCCCAGCACATTGCGGACAGCTTTGACCAGCATCATATGCGCTGTGCGCACGTAGGAACTGTGCCCCGCCTGGTCTGCCGTCGTGATAAAGGAGATCACGCCGTCGCGCTCCAGCTTCTTGTTCAGCTCCCTCATCTTTCCGTTGAAATACACCAGCGCGATCGAATCATTGTACTGACTCTGGTATTCTTTCACAATGGTCTCAAAGGTTGTTCCTTTTGTATACTGGCGGATCGCGCCTTTGATCATGACAGTAGGCATGGGTGACTCCTTTCTAAAGCGGTCTGAAGATCCACAGACGGTAAACTTTAAACAACATCACAAAGTATTATAAGCGGGGCGAACGCACCGGCGTCTCATGATACGGGGCGCCCCGGTCGCAGCTCACGATGCGCAGCTCCTTAAGATCCCGCTCCAGATATTCCTTCATATAGGGGATGAAGATCTTCTCGATCCCGTAGTGGCCCGCGTCGATCACGGCAATGCCCTTCTCCCAGGCATCGATCCCGATGTGGTGGGTGATGTCTCCCGTGATCATGACGTCCACGCCGCTCTTTACGGCCAGGTCGATCTCGTCCTTGCCGGCGCCGGGCAAAATACCGCAGGTCACCAGCATTACATCCGGATCGCCGTAATAGCGCACTCCCTCTGTGCCAAAGACCTCGGCCACACGCTCCGCGCATTCCCAGAGCCGCAGGGGCTCCTGCAGAGTTCCGATCCTTCCCAGGCCTTCCACGGACAGATCGTCCTCATAGGTCACTTCCAGGACTTCCCGGTCATTGAGCTTTAACATATCCGCGGCCGCGTCCGCCATGCCCAGCACATCGAAATTCGTGTGCATGGCGTACAGCGCGATATTGTTCTGCGCCAGCGCCAGGACTCTGCGGCCCACAAAGTCGTCCTGCGTGACCCTCTTAAGCCCGCCAAAGATCATCGGGTGATGCGTCAGAAGCAGATCCACGTCCTCTCTGATCGCCGTTTCGATCACCTCTGTCGTCGCGTCCAGCGCGATGCCGACGGTCTTTACCTCCATTTCGGGGGAGCCGACCAAAAGACCGACATTATCCCATTTTTCGGCAAAGGAACCCGGACACATCTCTTCCAGAAGCCGGATGATATCTTTGAGTACCATAACGATCCCTCCACTTAAAATTCGCTCCCGTAAAGAGCCAGAGAAAGTTCAATAAGGCGCAGCATCTGACGGACATCCTCCTGTTTTTTGAGGACAGCGCCGCTCTCCGGCTCCTGCGCGTTCTGAAGGGATCCCAGTATTTTGAGATTCGCGTCCCTTCTCCAGAGCAGAAACTCCCGAAGCACTTCGTCCCGTCCGGATAAAAGGTCCGGCCCGAACAGATCCTCCATCCTCAGCCGCAGATCTTCGCCGATCTCCTCATCCCAGTCCGGATGTCTTTGCGCTCCCCGGACGGCGTGCATCACGGGGTAGAACTTTCCGTCCTCATGGATCAGGCGCTCCCTGTCGATGGCAAAATCCAGGCGCCGCAGCGCGCCGCGCACCACCTCGGGATCCGCCTGCGGCTGCAGGACAAGTTCCTTAAAATCCCGCGTCTTATCCGGTTCCCGCAAAAGGATCTTTCCCATGATCCGCCCGCCCATGCCGGCGATCACAAGGCCCTGCGCCTCTCCGGGCACGTAGGCGTCCAGACCGTCCGACAGGCGCAGCGTCACTTTCCGGCTGCAGCCGTACAGCGCGAGGTTGTCCCTCGCCTTTTCCAAGGGCCCGCGGATCACATCCATGGCCAGCGCCGTGTCGATGACCCCTTCCTGCAGAAGCCGGATCGGTATGTGCGCGTGATCGGTTCCCACGTCGCACAGACAGTAGCCTTCCCTTTGTGCGCCGTCATCCGCGTATTTTTTCTTTCCGTCCACCATCTTAGAGATCGCTGTCAATCTGTCGGAAAGTTTTACCGGGCCGTCCGTCTTACGCTCCACTAAGTCCCTCTTCGCGGCCTGTGCCGCACCGCCTTTATAATCGGTCAATCCAGATAATCCTTCAGCTTGCGGCTCCGGCTGGGATGGCGAAGCTTCCTGAGCGCCTTGGCCTCGATCTGACGGATCCTCTCACGGGTGACATTGAATTCCTTGCCCACTTCCTCCAGTGTTCTGGCCCTGCCGTCGTCCAGGCCAAAGCGCAGGCGCAGGACCTTCTGCTCGCGTTCGGTCAGCGTGTCGAGCACCTCTTCAAGCTGTTCCTTGAGAAGCGTGTACGCGGCAGCCTCCGAGGGCACCGGCACATTGTCGTCCTGAATGAAGTCGCCCAGGTGGCTGTCCTCCTCCTCGCCGATGGGCGTCTCCAGTGAGACGGGCTCCTGCGAGATCTTGAGGATCTCCCGCACCCTCTCCACAGGAATGTCCATGCGCGCGGCGATCTCCTCCGGGGTGGGCTCTCTCCCCAGTTCCTGCAGGAGCTGTCTGCTCACGCGGACAAGCTTGTTGATCGTCTCCACCATGTGGACGGGTATGCGGATCGTCCTGGCCTGATCGGCGATGGCACGGGTGATCGCCTGGCGGATCCACCAGGTCGCGTAGGTCGAAAACTTGAATCCCTTGTTGTAATCAAATTTCTCAACCGCTTTGATCAGGCCCAGATTTCCCTCCTGGATCAGATCCAAAAACAGCATGCCGCGCCCCACATAGCGCTTCGCGATGCTGACCACCAGACGGAGATTCGCCTCGGCCAGCCGTTTTTTGG
>CAJOLP010000154.1 GCA_905235465.1 uncultured Lachnospiraceae bacterium
CGGGGAGATCCGCGGCGCTCAGCGGGGGGTTTGAAGTGTTCAAGATTTACAGTGATACCGACCTTGGTTCGACGCTTGTGCCGAACCAGTTTATTGACGAATATATGAGTGACGCGAATGACGCGCAGATCAAGATCTATCTCTATCTTCTCCGCATGATGTCATCCGGCCGCGAAACCACTGTCACAGAGATCGCCGACCGGTTCAATTATACGGAGAGAGAGGTCATCCGTTCCCTTCGCTACTGGCAAAAGAAGGGACTGCTCCATCTTGAGTTCAACGGGACAGATGATCTGATCGGCGTTCATTTTGTGCGCATGAACGAGCGCCCTGCCGGGCTGGCTCTCCTATATGGCTCCTGAGGGGTACTCCGCCGCGGCTCCCGCCGGGCTCTCCTCCATGGTGGTCCCGGGGCACGGCGACATGCGCTGCGATCCGCTGCAGTCCCCGCAGACGCCGGACCGGACACCCGTAAGAGACCTCACCGGCGATGTGCGCCGGAGCGGTTCCGACACCGCCCCCGCGCAGCCTGTGTCTGCATTTACCGTACCGGCGAAGTCCACAGTGGACGATGCGTCGATCAACGCTTTTAGGAGCAACGCCTCCCGCGCGCAGCTTCTGTTCGTCACGGAACAGTATATCGGAAAGCCCCTGTCCCCCGCCGAGGTGCAGTCGCTCTACTATATTTCTGAGGAGCTGCATTTCTCCGAGGCGCTGATCGACTATCTTCTGCAGTACTGTATCGACCGGGGCAAGAAGGATTTCCGCTATATCGAGAAGGTGGCTGTCAACTGGGCCGAGAACGGCATCACGACGCCCAAGCAGGCGGAGCGCGCCGTCTCCCCTGTCGGCAAGAGGCGCGGAGGAACCGCTCCTGCCTCCAATCCGTTCAACCGCTTTGAGCAAAATCAGTACGATTTTGACGAGCTGGAAAAGGAGCTCCTTAGCAACTGATGGTTCGAATACTGTGTTGAACAGTTTATAGATTGAGGATTTTTGTGTGTCATTAACGAAGGAACAATATGACAGCATCATGCGCCGCTACGCGCAGATCCAGACGCGGCACAGAAATGAGCAGCTCGCCGGGAGGAGATCTATCTCAAGATCCCCGAGTACCGCGCGCTGGAGGAGCAGGTCCCCGCGATCGCGATGAGTTCTTTGAGAGCCAGGCTCCTGGGCGATTCCGGGGATAAGGACACCGATGTGTCCGGAAAGCTCAATGAGATCGCAAAGCGCAAGAGGGAGCTTCTGCGCGGCCGCGGCTATCCGGAGGACTATCTGGAGCTGCAGTACGACTGCCCGTACTGCCATGACACGGGATATACAGACGACGGCGCCAAGTGCCGCTGTTTTATCAGACAGGAGATCGCCCTTTTGTACCGCGGCTCCCATCTGGAAGAAATGGTCAGAGAGCAAAACTTCGACGTTCTCTCTGAGGAATACTATAAAGGCGAGGATCTGCAGCGCTTTCGAGCGGCCGCTGCCGCCTCGCGTCAATTTGCATCAAATTTTGGACAGGACTTTCGAAATCTGTACTATTATGGTACGGTAGGAACCGGGAAGTCCTTTCTGTCTGTCTGCATTGCCAGAGAACTCCTCGAACAGGGGCGCAGCGTTCTGTATTTCAGCGCCGCCGCGCTGTTTGAGAAACTTTCCTGTTACACATTCGACAATAGATCAAAAGAGGAACTTCGGGACTTTACACAGGATCTGTACGGCTGTGACCTGCTGATCATCGACGATCTGGGGACGGAACTGACCAATCAGTTCGTCGCCGCCCATCTGTTCACCTGCCTGAACGAACGGTTTTTGAACAGGAAGTCGACGATCATCTCCACCAACCTCTCCCTGAAGGAGATGCAGAGCCGTTACTCCGACCGCGTCTTCTCGCGCATCACCAATGACTACGAGCTGTTCAAGCTGACCGGCCCGGATATCCGCGTGCAGCGCAGAAGGCAGCGCGCCCGAAAGAATTAATGAGAGCGTCTTAAGTAAACCTTTGTTCAGGAAATCAGGAGGCATCATGGAACCACTTAAAAGTCAGGATAAGCGTATTTTGGATACTCCGCCCGTCGGATCCCTCGGGATCATCCCCATCGTGGGGTGCGAGCAGACGGCCTCGGAGATCGACTACTATCTCACGCGCTGGAGAGCCGAGCGCGAGAGGGAACATATGCACAATCCCGCCTATATCGGCTATAAGCGGCCCACCTATATCATCAACTGCGACCTCCCCCGCTTCGGCACCGGAGAGGGCAAGGGCGAGATCTCACAGTCCGTGCGAGGCATGGATCTGTATATTCTGGCGGATGTGGTCAATTACAGTAAGACTTACAAGATGTTTGGCATTGAGAACCACATGTCTCCCGACGACCATTTCCAGAACCTCAAGCGTGTGATCGCCTCCATCGGCGGCAAGGCCCGCCGCATCACGGTCATCATGCCGTACCTCTACGAGAGCCGCCAGAGCAAGCGCACCCAGCGCGAATCCCTGGACTGCGCCATCGCGCTGCAGGAACTGGTCCGTATGGGTGTGGACAATATCCTCACATTTGAGGCCCATGACCCCCGCGTCATGAACGCCATTCCGCTCAACGGTTTTGACACCGTCCGGCCCGCCTACCAGTTTATCAAGGGGCTCCTTCGAAGCGTCCCCGATCTCACCATCGACAGCGATCACATGCAGATCATCAGCCCGGATGAGGCCGGCATGAAGCGCGCGATCTACTACGCGAACGTTCTGGGCCTGGATATGGGCATGTTTTACAAGCGCCGCGATTACACGACCCGCGTGAACGGCAGATTCCCCGTGGTCGCCACCGAGTTCCTGGGCTCCAGCGTGGAGGGCAAGGACATGATCGTGGTCGACGATATGCTCTCCTCCGGCAGAAGCGCGCTGGAAGTGGCCAGAGCGCTCAAAAAGCGCAAGGCAAAGAGGGTCTTTTTGTTCATCACCTTCGGCCTGTTCACCAGCGGCCTTGAGGAACTGGACAAGGCCTATGAGGAAGGCGTATTTGACAAACTTCTGTCCACGAACCTGATCTATCAGAGACCTGAGCTGACGGAGCGTCCCTGGTTCGTGAACTGCCCGATGTCCAAGTATATCGCGTATCTCATCGACACCCTCAACCACGACAGCTCCATCAGCGACCTTCTGGATCCCAAGGAGAGGATCTGGTCCATCGTGGAGCGCTACGAGGCGGCGCAGGCGGAAGGCGTCCCCTTCCAGTAAAAATACAGATCCCCGAATAAATACGGATTTCCGCATAAATACAGATCCCCGCCGGACCGGATCGGTCCGACGGGGATCTTTTGTCCCTACATCCTTACAGGTTGACTTCCACCGTCCTGCCGCTTCTCTGATACTGATAGTAGCGGACGCCGGCCGCGTCAAACATTCTCTTGCTGGCGACGGTCATCTCGGAAGACGCGTACTTGTCGCTGTCATAGACGACTGTCCGGATGCCCGCCTGTATGATCGCTTTGGCGCACTCATTGCAGGGAAACAGCGTGACGTAGATCTTGGCGCCCTCCAGGCTCCCGCCCCGGTAATTGAGGATCGCGTTCAGCTCGCTGTGGACCACAAAGGGATATTTGGTCTCCAAAGTGTCCCCTTCTCTCGCCCAGGGAAAATCCTCATCCGAGCAGCCAACAGGCAGCCCGTTGTAGCCCATGGACAGGATCTTGTGGCTGTCGCTGACGATGCAGGCGCCCACCTGCGTGCTGGGATCCTTGGAGCGAAGTCCCGACAGCTGTGCCACGCCCATAAAATACTCGTCCCATGTGATGTAATCGCGCCTCTTCGAGACCATCTTGACTGCCATACTCTCTCCTTTTATCTGTTTGTCCGTGATCCGGGTCACTTCGTGCCGAAGATCCTGTCGCCGGCGTCACCCAGACCCGGAACGATGTATCCGTGTTCATTGAGGTGATCATCCAGCGCGCCGATGTAGAGGTCCACGTCCGGATGCGCCTCCGTAAAGGCCTTGACGCCTTCCGGCGCCGCGATGATGCAGAGGAAGTGAAGCTTCTTGCAGCCGTGCTTCTTGAGCATATCCACGGCCTCCAGCGCGGAACCGCCGGTGGCCAGCATCGGATCCACTACGAAGATCTCGCGCTCCGCGCAGTCCGGCGGGAGCTTGCAAAAATACTCCACCGGCTCCAGCGTCTCGGGATCGCGGTACAGGCCGATATGGCCCACCTTGGCGGCGGGGATCATCGTCAGCATGCCGTCCACCATGCCCAGTCCGGCACGGAGGATCGGAACGACCGCCAGCTTCTTGCCCTTGATCTCCTTTGTTGTCGTCTCGCAGATCGGTGTCTCGATCTCCACGTCCTCCAGCTCCAGATCC
>CAJOLP010000155.1 GCA_905235465.1 uncultured Lachnospiraceae bacterium
CCGCTGTTTTGGTCAGACAGCTATTTTGTCGCAACTGTCAGTGAGAATTCGTTATCGCTGGTACAGGAATATATCCGGAACCAGTAGCAAAAGTTTGTTGGGCATTCACCCACGCCCATGCGGTGCTTAGCTCCTATGGACGTGGTACTCTGCTATTTTAATAGATTGAGAGGAAATTCATATGGAACAGAACGCAGCAGGCGATATGGCCAGAGTGATCGGGGTGCGGTTTCGGACAGCCGGGAAAGTGTACTATTTTGACCCGCTTGACTTTGATGTGCGCATGAATGACCATGTCATTGTTGAAACGGCGCGGGGCGTGGAGTTCGGCACGGTGGTCGGCAGGCCCATGGAGGTGCCGGTCGAGAAGATCAATCAGCCGCTCAAGAGCGTGCTCCGCGTGGCGTCGGAGGAGGATATCGCGCATGAGGCGGACAATCGCGCCAAGGAGAAGGAAGCTTATCGGATCTGTCAGGACAAGATCAACGAGCACGGCCTGGAGATGAAGCTGATCAGCGCGGAGTATACGTTTGACAACAGTAAGGTGCTGTTCTATTTTACCGCGGACGGGCGCGTGGACTTCCGCGACCTGGTCAAGGATCTGGCCAGTGTTTTTCGCACGCGCATCGAGCTGCGCCAGATCGGCGTGCGCGACGAGACAAAAATACTGGGCGGCTACGGCATTTGCGGCCGGCCGCTGTGTTGTCATACCTGGATGTCGGATTTCATTCCGGTCTCCATCAAGATGGCGAAGGAGCAGAATCTGTCGCTCAATCCCACCAAGATCTCCGGTGTGTGCGGGAGGCTGATGTGCTGCCTCAAGAATGAGGCGGAGACTTATGAGGAGCTCAACAAAACGCTGCCCCGCGTGGGCGATGAGGTGCAGGGAAGTGATGGTTTTGCCGGACAGGTGGAGAGCGTCAACGTGCTGCGCCAGACCGTGCGGATCCTTACGGAAGTCGACGACGAGAAGGAGTTTCACGAGTATCCGGTGGAGGAGATCACAGTGACCCGCAGGCGGCGTCGTGGAAACCGTGCCAAGAAAGACAGCGCGGAGGAGTCGCAGGAGCTCAAGGAGCTGGAGAAGCTTGAGAAGGAGAGCGGGAGCGGCCAGGGCAGCGACAATGGTCAGGGAAAGGGCCAGGGCGGCAGCAATGGTCGTGGAGGCAGCGGTCGCGGCGGTAACGGCAGCGGCGGCAGCGGCTCCAAAGGAGGCGGTCATGGCAGCCGGGGCAGCGGAAACGACCGTGGCCAAGGCAGCGAAAATGACCGTGGCCAGGGCGGCGGAAACGACCGTGGCCAGGGCGGCGGCAATGGTCAGGGAAATGGCCAGGGCGGCAAGAATGGCGGAAGCGGAGGCCATGGTCACCATCGCAATCGCAGGAATCGCGGCAAGAACCGCAGCTGAGGGTTGTTTTATGGCTTTGATCCGGGAAGTGTCTCTCCGCGAGGGGGAGAAAATAGACGATCTGCAGAGAGACGGTCTTTTTATCATTCAGGATCCGGCGAGGTTCTGTTTTGGGATGGACGCGGTACTTTTGTCGGACTTCGCCGAGCAGAGTCTCGGCGGGAGGTCCGCGGAGGGCGACCGGCTGCTTGATCTGGGGACCGGGACGGGCATCATTCCGATCCTAATGTCCGCCAAAACGGATTTTTCCAGCCTGACCGGCATTGAGATCCAGGAGGAGTCGGCGGATATGGCCGCGCGCAGTGTCAGGATGAATGGGCTGGAGGAGAGGATCAGTATTTTGACCGGAGATTTGAGAGAGGCAGATGCACTGTTTGCGCCTGCCTCTTTTGGTATGGTCACATGCAATCCGCCGTATATGATCGCGCGGCACGGGCTGACGAACCCGGATTCGCCCAAGGCGATCGCGCGGCACGAGATCCTGTGCACGTTCGAGGACGTCGCGCGGGTGTCGGCGCGGCTCATCAGGCACGGCGGGCATTTGTGTCTGGTGCACAGGCCGTTCCGCCTGGTGGAAATACTGTCGACCCTGCAGAAATACGGCCTGGAGACCAAGCGGATGCGGCTGGTCTATCCCTATGCGGACAAGGAGCCGAATATGGTGCTGTTGGACGCGGTGCGCGGGGGACGGCCGCGGCTGAAGGTGGAGCCGCCGCTGGTGGTGTACGAGCGGCCGGGGGTGTATACGGAGGAAATACACCGAATTTATGGTTATTGAGGCAGATGCAGGAGTGAAGAAGATGGAAACTGAGCAGACAAGAAGAGAAGAGGGGGCGGCTATGCTTTATCTCTGCGCGACGCCGATCGGCAATCTGGGCGACATCACCGAGCGCGTGCTGGAGACGCTGCGGAGCGTGGATCTGATCGCCGCGGAGGACACGCGCAACACGCTGCGGCTGCTCAATCACTTTGGAATCAAAAAGCCGCTCACCAGTTATCACGAGTACAATAAGTATGATAAGGCGGAGGAGCTGATCGGCAAGCTCAGAGCCGGCACAAGCATCGCGCTTGTGACCGACGCGGGAACACCTGCCATTTCAGACCCCGGCGAGGTGCTTGTCGCGAGGTGTCTGGAAGAGGGGATAGGAGTCACTTCTTTGCCCGGCGCGTGCGCGCTGATCACCGCCCTGACGCTCTCCGGTCTTTCTACGAGGCGGTTCTGTTTTGAGGGGTTCCTCCCCACGGATAAAAAAGAGCGGCGCCGCATTCTCGACGATCTGCGCACGCAGGAGAGGACGACGGTGCTGTATGAGGCGCCGCATCGGTTGGGCAGTACTTTGACCGAATTGTATGAGGCGCTGGGGGACCGCCGGATCACGCTGTGCCGGGAGCTTACAAAGCGCTACGAGGAGGCTGTGCCGACGACGCTTGCGGCGGCGGTCGCGATGTACGAGTCGAAGGAGCCGCGAGGGGAGTATGTGCTTGTGCTGGAGGGGGCAGACCGGAAGGCGCTCGAGGCGCAGAAACAGCGGGCGTTCGACAGCATGAGTTTGGAGGAACATATGGCGCTTTACACGGCGCAGGGGATTCCGCGGAAGGAAGCGATGAAGAAGGTCGCGGCGGACCGCGGGATGTCCAAGCGGGATGTCTACAAAAAGTTGGTGGACGGGGCCGGCGCCGAAGCGGGGGAGTGATTTGAGCTGACTGCAGATCTGTTAATGTTTGGAATGGAAGGGAGCAGGCCGGAGGGCCTGCTCTTTTTGAATGTTTGATAGGACAGCGCATTTTGCGCTATCAGAAGTCTGAGAATTTGGGGTCAGGACCGATTTGGATCACATTTTTTGACTATTTTGTTGAAAAATAGCTCGTTCCGGAGAACTCATCTTTATACGCCCCTTGCAAATATGCTATCCTTATGGAAAGCAAGTCGCATTTCAATTCTATGCGGCGGTCGCCGCGTCAGGTTATTCTCCACGGAAATTCCTTGCTCGTAACTTTATAATGAGCAGGAACTTTCGGAGGCCGGCTGACCGGGAAGGCTGTATTTTTGCCATATCCGCTTCCTGCTCCGCTTTTTCCGCAGTAAGCCAGGAGGTATGTGTTTGGCAAAAAGGTATGACGATCTAACTTTTCATGACGATTTTATTTTTTGCAAGGTTTTGGAACAAAACCCTGTGCTGTGCCGGGAGCTTCTCGAGCTGGTGCTTGGCCGTAGGGTCGGGGAGCTCGCGAGCGTGAACCGGCAGAAACCGGTCGAGATCACAGCAAACGGGAAAGGCGTGCGGTTTGATGTTTATGCGGAGGGGAGCGACGGCGTCATCTACGACATCGAGATGCAGAATGCCCCAAGCGATTCCATCGCAAAGAGGAGCCGCTACTCACAGAGCATGATCGACCTCAACCTGATCGAACGCGGCGCGCAGTACAGCGAACTGAACCGCAGCTA
>CAJOLP010000156.1 GCA_905235465.1 uncultured Lachnospiraceae bacterium
TTTGACCGGGCCATTCACAATATCGAGAGCGCGAATTTCAGACCGAAATTCGAGAAGGATCTCGCCAAGATGAAGGGAAATCTGGGCATCGGCTGCATCAGCGATTATGAGCCGCAGCCGCTGATCGTCCGCTCTCATCACGGGACCTACGCGATCACGACGGTCGGCAAGATCAACAACATAGACGAGCTGACCAATAAGCTCTTTGCGGGGACCCATTCCCATTTCCTTGAGATGAGCGGCGGCGATATCAATCCCACTGAGATGACGGCCACGCTCATCAACCAGAAGGACTCCATCGTGGAGGGCATCCTATACGCCCAGAGCGTGGTCGAGGGTTCCATGACGCTTCTGATCATGACCCCGGACGGCATATACGCCTCCAGAGATAAGTGGGGGAGAACGCCGGTGATCCTGGGCAAAAAAGAGAGCGGATACTGCGCTTCCTTTGAAAGCTTTTCCTTCCTGAATCTCGGCTATACCTATCACAGGGAGCTGGGCCCGGGCGAGATCGTCTTTATGACCCCGGACGGGTGTGAGACCGTCTCCCCTGCCCGCGATGAGATGCGGATCTGTACTTTTCTCTGGATCTACTACGGATTCCCCGCGTCCTCCTATGAGGGCGTCAATGTGGAGCAGATGCGCTACGGCTGCGGACAGAAGCTGGCAGAGCGGGATCTGCGCAGGGGCAATATCCACCCCGACTGTATTGCGGGCATCCCTGATTCCGGCGTCGCGCACGCCATCGGCTATTCCAATACATCCGGCATTCCCTATGCCAGACCCTTTGTAAAATACACGCCCACCTGGCCGCGCTCCTTTATGCCGACGCACCAGAGCAGGCGCGACCTCATCGCGAAGATGAAGCTGATCCCGATCCACGACCTGATCGACGGCAGGAGCCTTCTTCTCATAGACGATTCCATCGTGCGCGGCACGCAGCTAAGGGAGACGACGGAATACCTTTACCGGAGCGGCGCGAAGGAGGTGCACATCCGGCCGGCATGTCCGCCCCTTGTGTTCGGATGCAAGTATCTGAATTTCTCCAGATCGGAATCCGAGGGAGAACTCATCACCAGGCGCACGATCGAAAATCTGGAGGGTACGAAAGACTATTCCGACAGCGTTCTGGAAAAATACACGGATCCCGATTCGGACCAGTATCACGCGATGCTGGAGAACATCCGCCGGGAGCTCAATTTTACATCGCTTCACTATCACAGACTGGACGACATGGAACAGGCGATCCCCATCGAGCCCTGCAAGCTGTGCACATACTGCTGGAGCGGCAAGGAATAAGGATCCAAGGGGCGTCGCGCTTTGATGCGGCGCCCCATTTTTAATGTCCTTTTAACCTGTCACTATCTCTTGTGAACTTAGTTTAAGTAATGGTATAGTAGGCATATGGATCACAAAGAGTTTTGCAGTCATATTCAGGATTTTTTATATGACTCCCTGGACGACAATACGCTGAA
Organism: uncultured Lachnospiraceae bacterium; assembly: GCA_905235465.1. Lineage (GTDB taxonomy): Bacteria > Bacillota > Clostridia > Lachnospirales > Lachnospiraceae > CAG-791. The sequence continues at coordinate 1,476 of CAJOLP010000156.1, forward strand.
TGAGTTTTTGGAGCACATGGATAGCTGCGCGGACTGCCGCGACGAACTCAGCACACAGTATCTTGTCTATGAGGGACTGGAGCGTCTTGAAACAGGCGCTACTTTTGATGTGGATAAGGATCTGAGTGAGATCGTCGAGAGGGAGCGGCACAGACTCCGCACCCGCACCGCGCTGACGCATCTGGCGACCGCGGCGGAGATCTTTACGGTGACACTTTTTTGCATTGTCATGGCACTGCTGCGGTTTTACTGATTGAGCAGGAGATCGTTATGGAAAAAGAGCAAACTTCCAAAATCGTATTGGTGGACGGACATAGTATTTTGAACAGGGCGTTCTACGGCATGCCGGATCTGACGAATGCCGCCGGCGTGCACACGGGCGCTGTCTACGGGTTTCTCAGGATCCTTTTCAAAATACTGGGTGAAGAGCAGGCGGACTATCTGACCGTCGCGTTTGACGTGCACGCGCCCACCTTCCGCCACGAGGCGTATCCAGAATACAAGGGGAACCGCAGTCCCATGCCGCCGGAGCTCAGGGAGCAGGTGCCGCTGATCCAAAAGGTCCTGGCCGCCATGGGCATTGAGATGATGTCGCAGGCGGGTCTGGAAGCGGACGACATCCTCGGCACGCTGGCAAAGCGCGCGGAGAGTGACGGCATGGAGGTGTCATTGGTGTCGGGCGACAGGGATCTGCTGCAGATCGCGTCGGACAGGATCTGTGTGCGCATCCCCAAGACGAAGCAGGGGCAGACGGTCACCGAGAATTATTATGCGGACGATGTGCTGGAGGCCTATAAAGTCACGCCCACGCAGTTTATCGATGTCAAGGCGCTGATGGGCGACAGCTCAGACAACGTGCCCGGGGTTCCCAAGGTAGGCCAGAAAACGGCCACCGAACTCATCTGCAAATACGGCAGTGTCGACGGCGTCTACGAACACCTTGACGAGATCACGAAACCGGCGCTTCATCGTAACCTTGCGGAGAATGAGGATCTGGCAAGACTGAGCAAGTATCTCGTGACGATCAAGACGGACTGTCCCATCGATACGGACTGGGAGAAGGCGAAGATCGGCAATTTCTATACGCCGGAGGCTTTCACTCTTTTTACGGAGCTGGGCCTTCGCTCCTTTTTGAAGGACTTTGACAGCAGCGCGGCCGCGCCCGCGAAGAAAGAATTCACATACAGCGAGATCGTAAAGGGGACAGAGGCGTCCGACTTTTTGCAGGAAGTGGCGGACAGCCTTCGAAATGCGGCCCCTTCCGCGCCGGTCACAGTCGGCGTGTATCCGGTATTCGACCAGATCCATTACGGATCCCAAAAGCCGCCGGCGCTTCTGGCCGCTGCCGTCAGCACTGAGGGGAAAAACGCGGTCCTTATCCCTTCAGGGACCGGAGAGGACGCCCTCACAGAGGCGGACCTCTGCCATCTTTTGGGACAGATGCGGCGCGCGGCAGAGGAGGCCAATGAAAAGTATCCTTTGGGAGAAACGGAACCCGCGCGGATCGCGGTATTTGATATCAAACACCAGTATCCCTTCTGGGATATCGAGGGGGAAAACGCGTTTGAGGATGAGATCCGGCTGGAAGGCATGTACGATCTGCTCATCATGGCGTATCTGAACAACCCTCTGGAGAGTCACTATCAGCCGGAGATGGTGTCTTCGGAATATCTGGGAAGGACCCTCCCCACCTGGAAGCAGCTCTTTGACAAGAAAAGCCCTTCCAAAGCTCTGGAAAACGACCGGGACAAACTCATAGAATACGCGGCTTCGCTCTCCACGGCGCTCAGGGACGCGATGCCTGCCGTGGCGGAGCGCCTTTGCCGGGACGAAATGATGGCCCTTTACACCGATATAGAGCGGCCCCTCAGCTACGTCCTTTACGACATG
>CAJOLP010000157.1 GCA_905235465.1 uncultured Lachnospiraceae bacterium
AAAGGAGGCGCTGGAGATCATCCTTGAGCGCAACCCGCTTCCGTTCATCACCGGCACGATCTGTCCGCACACCTGTGAGGACAGATGTATGCGAAGCTATTACGACGAGCCTCTGGATGTCCGCGGCGTCAAGCTGGCGGCCGCGCAGGCAGCGGCGGATCAGATCCGCGCCGGCGCCGCTTCGGGAGAAGGCGGCCGCGGCGTGAAGGCAGCGGTGATCGGCGGCGGCCCGGCAGGCCTTGCGGCAGCGGCTTTCCTCGAAAGGGAGGGAGCTGAGGTGACGATCTTTGAGCGCAGGGAGAGCCTGGGCGGCATCGTTCGACACGTGATCCCCTCTTTCAGGATCAGCGACGAGACGATCGAGCAGGATCTGGCGCTCTGTCTTTCTGAGAAGACGAAGATCGAGCTCGGCAAAGAGGTGACCGATCCTGACGAGCTGCTTCGCGGCGGATTCACGCATGTGATCATCGCCGCCGGCGCCTGGAAGGAAGGCAGCCTGAAGCTGGAATACGGTCAGAGCGAGGATGTGATCGGCTTTCTGGAGAAGGCAAAGAAAGAGCCGGACACCTTCCGGCCCGGAAAACATATCGTCGTGATCGGCGGCGGCAACACGGCCATGGACGCGGCGAGAGCGGCAAAGCGCCTTCCCGGCGTAGAGAGCGTTTCCCTGGTCTACCGCAGGACGCGCCGCTACATGCCCGCGGATGAGGAGGAGCTTGTCATGGCCCTGGAGGACGGGGTCGTGTTCAGGGAGCTTCTTTCCCCGGTCGGCGTAAAGGACGGCGTCCTTACCTGTGAAGAGATGAAGCTTGGCGCTCCCGATGAGAGCGGCAGGAGATCCCCTGAACCTGCCGGAAAGCAGATCAGCCTGGAGGCCGACATGGTCATCGCGGCAGTCGGCGAGAAGGTCGATGATACGCTCTTTAAGGCGGCGGGCATCGAAACAGACAGGAAGGGACTTCCGGTGACCGATGAGCAGGGACGGACCTCGCGCCCGGAGATCTTCGTGATCGGCGACTGCGCGAAGGGCCCCGCGACCGTGGTGAAGGGCATCGCGGGAGCCGCGGCAGCGGCAGCGGCCATCACCGGCGCGGATCATGAGCGCTTTGCCGGCAAGAATGTCAGCAGCGACCCGCAAAGAGCATCCGAAACGCACGGTACGATCGTTTCAAGGTGTGACGGGGCGGCCCTCGAATCGGGCAGATGCCTTGCCTGCCGGACTCTGTGCCGGACCTGCGCCGAGGTATGTCCCAACAGGGCCAACGTCAGCATCCGGATCCCGGGTGTTCTGGAAGAGCAGATCATTCATGTGGACGGCATGTGCAACGAGTGCGGCAACTGCGCCGTTTTCTGCCCGTACAGCGGCAGGCCCTACAAAGACAAGTTCACCCTGTTCTGGAGCAGGGAAGACTTTGACGACAGTGATAATGACGGATTCCTTCCTCTGGATGGCACCGGGGTGCTGGTGCGCCTCGACGGGGAGTGTCTTACGATCGACCCCGAAGCGGAAGAAAAACAGATACCGGAGGAAGTGCTGATCCTGATCAGGACCGTGATGACGGAATATGCTTATCTGTCAGGCACGGAGCAGTGAAAAGCTATGGAAGAGAACAGTACTTATCTGTTTACGGTAAACGGGCAGGGAGTGCAGACGGACAGGAACATTCCGCTGATCCGCTTCCTTCGCGACGAGATGCATCTCACCTCGGTCAAGGACGGCTGCAGTGAGGGCGCCTGCGGCGCCTGCATGATCCTCGCGGACGGGAAGCCGGTCAGGGCGTGCATCCTTTCGACGGCCAAAGCCCACGGAAAAAACATCCTCACGGTGGAGGGCCTTACCCCGAGGGAGAAGGAGATCTACGTCTATGCCTTCGGATCCAAAGGGGCGGTCCAGTGCGGATTTTGCATCCCGGGCATGGTGATGAGCGCGAAGGCGCTGCTTGATCAGAATCCGGATCCGACAAAGGAAGAGATCAAGGCAGCCATCCGCGGAAATGTGTGCCGCTGCACCGGCTACCGGAAGATCATCGAGGGAATCGAGCTGGCCGGACGGATCCTGCGCGGGGAGGAAGAGATCGACCCGCTTAGGGAGAAGCACGCGAGAAGCGGCGCGGGGGAGAGCGTCTTCAAGGTGGATGCCAGGGACAAGGTGCTCGGTAAGGGCGTCTACTGCGATGACATCTACATGGAAGGCATGGCGCATCTTGTGACGGTGAGAAGCCGCTGGCCGCGCGCCAGAGTGCTGAAGATCGACACTTCCAGGGCTCAGGCATTTGACGGTGTGGTCGGCGTCCTGACCGCCGCGGACGTTCCCTTCAGCAAGGTGGGTCACATTCAGCCCGACTGGGACGTGATGATCGCCGAGGGAGACATCACCAGGTGCGTCGGAGACGCGCTGGCCGTGGTGGTGGCCGAGACGCGGGAGACCGCCAAGGAGGCGGCAAAGCTTGTGGAGGTCGAATACGATGTTCTTGAACCGGTGCGTTCCATCGATGAGGCGAAGGCGCCGGACGCGCCTGCCATTCATCCGGACGGAAACCTGTGCCAGGTGAGGCACGTGACGAGAGGGGACGCGAAGAAAGCGCTTGCCTCCTCCGCCTACACGGTGAGCGGGCATTTCAAAACGCCCTTCACCGAGCACGCCTTCCTGGAACCGGAGTGCGCCGTCGCGTTCCCCTACAAGGACGGGGTCAAGATCTTAAGCGCCGATCAGGGCGCCTACGACACCCGGCGTGAGGTCGCCATGATGTTTGGCTGGGATCCGGTCCGCGTGGTCGTCGAGAACCAGATGGTGGGCGGCGGCTTCGGCGGCAAGGAGGACGTGTCCGTCCAGCACCTGGCCGCGCTGGCGGCATACCGCTTCGGCCGGCCCGTGAAGGCAAAAATGGACCGGCAGGAATCGATCAACTTTCATCCGAAGCGCCATGCGATGGAGGCGGATTTCACCCTCGGCTGCGACGAGAACGGCATTTTCACCGGACTCGACTGCGAGATCAACTTTGATACCGGGGCCTATGCTTCCCTGTGCGGGCCGGTGCTTGAGCGCGCCTGCACCCATTCGGTCGGACCGTACTGCTACCAGAACACCGACCTGCGCGGCTTCGGCTGGTATACCAACAATCCGCCGGCAGGCGCATTCCGCGGCTTCGGCGTGTGCCAGAGCGAATTTGCGCTGGAGACGCTCATCAACCTGCTGGCCGGGAAGGTGGGAATCTCCCCCTGGGAGATCCGCTGGCGCAATGCGATCGAACCGGGGAAGGTGCTTCCCAACGGACAGATCGCCGACTGTTCCACCGCGCTGAAGGAGACACTGCTGGCGGTGAAGGACGTTTACGAGCAGAACGCGTCCCATGCGGG
>CAJOLP010000158.1 GCA_905235465.1 uncultured Lachnospiraceae bacterium
ACGGCCTTAAAGGCTGCGCGCACCGCGATCTCCGTCTTGCCGTAGCCCACATCTCCGCAGATCAGGCGGTCCATGATCCGGTCGCTCTCCATATCCCGCTTCGTGTCCTCGATGGCCGTCAGCTGGTCCTCCGTCTCCTCATAGGGGAACATCTCCTCCAGCTCGCGCTGCCACACGGTATCCTTTTCAAAAGAGTGCCCCTTCTGCTCCTGTCTCGCGGCATAGAGCTGCACCAGATCGTCGGCCACCTCTTCCACCGCGCTCTGCACTTTGCGCCGCGTGTTGGTCCACTCCTGGGTGCCCATCTTGTTGAGCTTGGGTTTGGCGGCGCCGGCCGCCGCGTATTTTTGCAGGACGCCCAGCTCCGTGGGCAGCACGTACAAAATACCGCCCCCGCCGTACTCGATCTTGATATAATCCTTCGAGATATGATTGACTTCGATCTTCTCGACGCCCCGGTAGATGCCGATCCCGTAGTCCTCGTGCACCACGTAGTCGCCGACCTTGAGCTCGGAGAAGGCCTTGATCTGCTCCCCGTCGTATTTTTTCTTCTTTTCCCTGCGCCCCGGCCGCGCGCCGAAAATATCCGATTCCGCGATCACCGCGAAGGGGATGGCCGGGTACTCGAACCCCTGCGTGATATTGCCGCGGCAGGTCATGATCTCCCCGGGCTTTAGAGAGCGCTCGGGATTCTCGCTGTAAAAAGAAGTGACCCCGTCATCGGTCAGCGTCTGCGCCAGGCGCCTGGCCCTGGTCCCCGAGGGCGAGATCAAAATGACCTTGTATCCCTTCTCCCTGAAGCCTTGAAGCTCCCGCTCCAGCATCTCCACGCTCCGGTTAAACGGCGCGGCGGCCCGCGCGTTCATGGACACCGTCAGCGATGGCGTCATAAATTCCGTGTTCTGCGCGATCCCGGTCAGCGCCAGGCGGCGAAACTTCGACAGCTGCGCGATGACCTCTTCACTCCCCTTAAGAAGCGCCATCTGTCCCGGCAGCGTGTAGCCCTTTTCGGCCCGGCTGAGCATGCTCTGCGTAAACTCCTTTTCCACGGCGTGCGCGTGCTCCAGAATGTGCTGCGGCTCGTCGCAAAAAACCATGGATGCCTCGGCGGGCATCAGGTCCAGGAAGTTTTCCGTGGTCGGGTAAAAGTAGTGAATATAGCTCTCCAGCCCGTCCAGCTCGTGCCACTGGCCGGCCGCTTCCAGTATTTGTCCCACCGTCTCCTTAAGGCGGTGCGCCTCCTGGATCCGGCCCTTCTCCCTGAGGGCCTTCTCGGTCTGGTCCGCTTCCCTGCGGATGCGCGCGAGCCCGTCCGCAAGGCGCCGGTCGGACAGGATCATGTCCGTCGCGGGAAAAATACTGACCTCCTCCAGCGCTGTCACCGACCTCTGGCTGAGCACGTCAAAGGCGCGGATGGACTCCACTTCATCCCCCCACAGCTCGATCCGGTATGGGTTCTCTTCCGTGAGCTCAAAGATGTCGAGTATGTCGCCGCGCACGGCGAACTGCCCTGGCCTCTCCACCTGATAATTCTTTTCATAGCCCAGCGTGACGAGCCTTTTTACCGTATCGGGCAGGGAGATCTCCTCGCCTTTGCCGATGGTGATGACAGCTCTCTGCAGCTCGGACAGCGGCACCTGGGGCGTCATCAGCGCCGAAAAAGTGGTGACGATCGTCGTCGGCTTTCCCTCCACGAGGCGGCGAAGACACCGGACCCGCTCCTTGTCCAGCTCCCGGCCCCGCAGGTCCGCCTGATAAAAGATCAGATCCTTGGCGGGGAAAAGGACAGTGGACCGGTCATAAAAAGAGTAAGCGTCCCGGATCTGTCTGGCTCTCTGGTCGCTGTACGTGAGGATCAGCCTGATGCGGGACGCGGGACGCAGCGCCGGCTCCTGAGTCAGCGCGTAGATCATATGCAGTTTTTGCGCGTCAACGCATCCCTCCGCCATGACGGCGCAGGGCCTTTTCTGAAGGGCAGATGCAATTGTCTCGTAAGGTGCGTAGCCGCGCAGCGGCTCAGTCAGTGTAGGCATATCTCTCCCGTTTCTACATATAGTACATTCATCCGGCCCGCCATCCGTTTATTCGGACCGTCGTGCGGTCAGTCCCTTAATCGACTGACGCGTCCGGCGCGCCTGCCGCATTCGTGTTGTAGATATTCATGGCCTTATCCACGCCGTCCGAAAGGATGCATTCGACGGCGTCCGCCGCTCTGGTCACCGCCTCGTCCATGACGGCCCGCTCGCTCTTATTAAAATGACCCAGCACGTGGTCGGCCAAGTCCATATCCGGGTGCGCCTTGCCGCCGACCCCCACGCGGATCCTGTTGAAGTCGTTCCTGCCCAGGTGCCCGATGATACTCTTAAGACCATTGTGCCCGCCGGCGCTTCCCTTCGCCCTGATCCGGAGCTTTCCCACCGGCAGATCGACGTCGTCGGAGATCACAATGAGCTGCGAGGAGGGATCGACCTTGTAATAATCCGTGATCTCGCGGACGGCCTCGCCGCTCAGATTCATGTATGTCAGGGGCTTGACCAGGATCACTTTTTCGCTCCCGATCCGGCCCTTCCCGATCATGGATTTTCCGAATCTCTGCGGGTGGCGGATGTCGTAGCGGTCCACAAGCTCATCGATCACGTCAAATCCGACATTGTGCCTCGACCCGTCATATTTTTTGCCGGGATTTCCCAGTCCCACTATGATATAACAGTCCTCCATCTGACCGCTCTCTCCTTTCCGCCGCCTGCGTTTTCCGTGTCGGCTATTACATACCACAGTTGGGCCTTTTCGTCAAGAAAGCGGCGCCCCAAAAGGCGCCGCTCTGTATTTTGCGTTATGAAGCTTTCCCATCGGGTCCGGCAGACCCCGCGCCTGTCACTCAGCAGTCTCCGGCAGCGGATCCTCCTGCAGACTCTTTTCATACTCTTCCAGAATGATGTGCTCCAGCATGCTTCTGGTCTGGGTGTTGATGGGATGCGCGATATCCCTGTACTCGCCGTCCGCCGATTTCTTGCTCGGCATCGCAATGAACAAGCCTTTCTCGCCTTCAATGACCTTTATATCATGTACGACAAATACCTGATCGATCGTGATGGAAACGACAGCCTTCATCTTGCCTTCTTTGGCAATCCTTCTAACTCTTACATCTGTCACCTGCATAGCGTTCTCCATTTCTGCTAAATGGTATACCGTTCTCCTCTGATATCCACTATCTTTATACCATTTTCGCCTCTGTAACAGGAATTAGCCTGAATGGTGTCGCCGCTCTCCACGATGCAGTTCTCAATGCTTGTATTATCTCCGATATAAACATCATTCAAGATAAGGGAATTCCTTATTACACAATT
>CAJOLP010000159.1 GCA_905235465.1 uncultured Lachnospiraceae bacterium
AAAACCGATCTTTTCTCTGAGCGCGTCGCCCGCTTCGTCGGTCAGTTTAGCGGTGCCCTTTTCAAAGAGTGCCTCGACTTCTAAATCATCTGCTGTATATTCCCTTTGCACACTCGGATTCATCTGGGTGATATTGATTTGGAGGATCGAAGAATTCCGGCCGCCGTCTGCGATCTGTGTGGCGCTATCCACTACCACGCCGTACACCTGCTGGCTGAAGTCGCTCAGCGCGCTGCCGGCAGTCTTTTTAGCCCTGAGCTTTGGCGCCGGTGCCCCAAACATCTCGCGGTTGAGATATTCCATGAGGAGTTCATCATTATCCGGCAGATCGACATCGGACGGAGCCTCTGTCTTAATGGACTCTTCGACGCGCACCACCGCTTGCGTCTCTTCCTGTGCGGGAACTTCTTCCACATCCTCCGCGTCGGTCTCTGTCTCCTCGGCAGTCTCCGGCTCGTCTGTCTCTATCTCCCCGTCGGTCTCAGGATCGTCATTCTCCGCTTCTTCGACGGCATTCCCATCGTTTGCGTCCTCATCGGTCGCCGTCTCATCATCCGCCTTCACGTCATCCGTGATCTCGTCATCCTGGGCGGAAATACCCTCTGCCTCATCCTCCGGCTTCTCTTCGTCCAAAGTCTCTTCTGCCTCGTTGACCGCCGCGGCTTCCTCTTCATAGACTTCCGTGACTTCCGTTTCTGCCGCGCCGCTGCCCGCCTCTGCCGCAAGCGCCAGGGCCGCGCCGCCCCAGAGCGTCTGTGCCGCCACAGCGAGCGTCATAACGGATACAACGAGTCTGTTTCGATTTCTCCCTGATCTCATTCCAATTCTCCTACCTTCCGCCAAGCTTTTTATTTGCGAACATCAGGAGTCTGTTGGCAAGGCTCCCGTATTCCACGTACTCCAGGTCCCTGATCCTGATCCTGACCTGCGGCAGATCCATCGCGGAGGCGGGGTCGACGCAGTCCACCGTCACGCGTCCGCCCGCCGGTTCGCTCACATAGCCGCAGATGATCTCCTCATCTCCGACGCGGCCCATGGACACCAGTTCGCCGTCTTTGGCGGCCAGGCGCAGTATCTGCGACAGGATCGGTTTTTCGGGATCGATCTCCAGATCCGGAAGCGAGTACCACGCACTGTATGGGTGCTCCGCGGCGTAGTCCATGTAGGCGCTGATCCTGGCCAGATATTCTGTACCCTCTTCCATCGAGAGGATGGCCTTCCTGGGCATCGCGTAATACGCGGACACCTTACCCTCCTCATCGACGCCCCGAAACAGAATATCCTCGCTGTTCTGCGCGTGGATCATGCCCACGGAAAACGCGCCGGAATCGTCCGTGTAAATCTCGTAAAGCTTGTCTGCAGCGCTCATTTCTCTCCCGTCCGAAATCCAATGTAATAAGAAACGTAATAGAATTATAATATCATTATTCCGCGCCGCATGCAAAATAATGCCGATACTCTTTTTTTGTGGTAAGATGGACTGATCCGGGAGCGCGCACGGTATTTTGACCGCGCCCGCCGGCCCGGCCAACGGATCCAAATGAAATCTTCAAAAAGGAAATAGTCAGATGAGAGCTTTGATCGCCATGAGCGGCGGTGTGGACAGCAGCGTCGCCGCGCAGATCATGTCGTCCCGCGGCTATGACTGCGTGGGCTGCACGATGCGCCTTTATGAAAATGATGTGGTGGGCATGGACCTGCTCGACACATGCTGTTCGCTGGAAAATACGAAGGACGCGCGCAGCGTGACGGAAAAGATCGGCATTCCCTACCGCATCGTTCACTACGAGAATCTCTTCGCCGGTGAGGTCATCGACCCCTTTATCGAAGAATACCTGCGCGGGCGCACCCCCAATCCCTGCATCGAGTGCAACCGGTGTCTCAAGTTCGAGCACCTCTTTGAGGAGATGAAGGAGTCAGGCTGCGACATCCTGGTGACCGGCCACTACGCGAGGACGAAGTATGACCCCGGGAGCGGGCGCTGGCTCCTTTTAAAGGCCCTGGACCCGGCCAAGGATCAGAGCTACGTGCTGTACATGATGACGCAGGAGCAGCTCGCCCGCATTCAGTTCCCCCTGGGGGAACAGGACAAAAAGAAGACCCGGGAGATCGCTTCTGAGAGCGGCTTTCGCAATGCGGGAAAGCACGACAGCCAGGACATCTGCTTCGTGCCGGACGGCGACTACGCGGAATTTATCCGCCGCTACAGCGGGCGCGGGTGCCCTGAGGGAGATTTCATCGACGCGCAGGGCAATGTCCTGGGGCGCCACAAGGGGATCATCCACTACACGCTGGGGCAGCGCAGAGGCCTGGGCATACCCGGCGCGCACCGCCTGTATGTCACGAATATCGATCCGGTTCACAATACTGTCACCCTGGGCACCAATGACGATCTGATGAAGCGGACGCTCTATGCCCGCCGTATCAACCTGATCACAACAGACCGCATCGAGGGATCTCTTCGGTGCAGCGCCAAGATCCGGTACAGGCACAGGGAACAGCCCTGCACCGTCACACAGCCGGGGGACGACCTTCTGAGAGTCGAATTTGATGAGCCGCAGCGCGCCATCACACCCGGACAGTCCGTCGTCCTGTACGACGGGGACATCGTCATCGGCGGCGGCGTCATAGAAAAGGCCGAATAAGCGGCAAAAGAGGACTTCCCTTTTGGGGAAGCCCTCTTTCGCGTTAAGGCCCTGACGTAACCGATATGATCTGTTCTTTTATTTTCCGGCGTTTCGGACGCTCGCGCGCAGAAACTCCATATATTCGTTCTGGACGCTGACCGGCGAGATAATGCGGACCCTGCCGCCGAACTGGAATACCCATCCCCAGAATGCAGGACTCACGCTCACATGCGTCTTCACATAAAATCTCTCTGTCGTCGACTTCCAGATGTCCGTGTCTTTCCCGAAGGTATCCTTGATCACGCGCATAAGATCGTTGTCACACTCAAGGATGATCTCCTGCTCATTTCCCACGTACATGCTGAACATCCTGTCAACATACCCGTCAAGCTCGAAGGATTCATCCATCTCTACCGCGTCCTCCTCCAGAACGCTGGCCCTGAGCATGCGGTCGATGCGGAAACACACGATCTGCATCCGCTTGTCCGAATAGCCCATCACATAGTAACGGTTGTCGCTGTAAGCCGTGCAGTAGGGGCTCAGGATATAGACTTCCCCGTTATTCTTGAGGATCCGTTCGCCGGAAGGCGAGTTGTCATAATAGAGGAA
>CAJOLP010000160.1 GCA_905235465.1 uncultured Lachnospiraceae bacterium
GGAGAGATATGAGCACAATAACTAAGGTACTGCTGGTCATCTTCTTCGCCTATGTGATGCAGAGCGTCCTTGCGTATTTTCAGCTCAAACGTTCCTACAAGGTCATCGCGGATGTTAAGGCCCGACATCGGGGCGAGCCGGTGATGCTGGTCACCGGGACCGGGAGGACGGCGTTTTTGTTGATCGCGAGAGGATATTTTATCATCCTGGTGGTCAACGAAGATGATGTGATCATCGAATATTACGGCATGGACGGCTATACGGTTTTTGCGTCACCCAAGAGGAGAGAGGAGTATATCGGCAAGACCCTGGATGAAGTGGAGCAGACTCTCACCAGGAAAAACGAGAAACGCGCTTTCGCGAACGCGAGAGAGCAGCTCGATATGCTGCGTAATGCAGGAACAGCCGGAGAAGGGGAAGAAGAGGATGACTCTTTACCGGCATCTAACAGTACAGAAGGAGGAAGTGTATGAATTTTCTAATTTTCCTTGCTGATGGCTTGGTCGGCATCGTTGGCGCCGGCGCGGACAACCTGGTCGGACTGATCACGGGAATCCTGCCCAATGTCCTTATCCTTCTTACAATGGTCAACTCGATCATTCAGTTTATCGGAACAGAGAAGGTTGATGCTGCGGCCAAGAAGATGACGCGCTTCCGCGTCACACGTTACACGATCATCCCGTTTATCTCACTCTTCTTCTTCACGAACCCTATGTGCTACACAATGGCTCGTTTCGTGGAAGAGAAGTACAAGGGACCGACCATCGACGCGACATTCACAATGGCACACCCGATCACCGGTATTTTCCCGCACGCGAACCCCGGCGAACTCTTCGTCTGGATGGGTATTGCATCAGGTGTTGAGGCCCTGGGCATTTCCACAACTCCGCTGGCGATCCGTTATCTGCTGGTCGGCTTCATTGTCTGTTTCATCCGCGGCGTTGTCAATGAGATCATCTACAACGCGATCGCGTCCAGAGGATAAAGGAGGGAGGATATAGATATGAGTATTGTATTAAAGATCGAACACGGCCCCAAAGGCTGGGGCGGCCCTCTTGTTGTCAGTGAAACAGAAACCCGTAAAGTTGTGGCATCTGTCACCGGCGGCGGCGTAGATCCGCTCGCACAGGGAATTGCCGATATGCTCGGCGTTCCTGCGGTCGATGCTTTCAATAACAGAGTAACACCCGATGAGATCATCGTAGCAATCACCGACTGCGGCGGAACCGCTCGCTGCGGAACCTATCCCAAGCTCGGCGTTCCCACGATCGACCTTCATCCCATCGGCCCTTCCGGCCCGCTTGCCAAGTATATGACGGAGGACATTTTCTGCTCCGGCACAAGGCTTGAGGATGTCACCGTTCTCGAAGGTGAGGCGGCGGCTATGCCCAAGGCGGCTGCAGAGCCCGCAAAGGAAGAGGCTCCGAAGAAGGAAGAAGCCCCTGCTGCTGAGAGTAAGGGCGGCGTCATGGGCCTCATTTCCAAGATGGGTAAGGCTGTCGGTAACGTGGTCGGCATTCTGAACGGCGCTGCGAAGGATTCCCTGAATATCGTGCTGAACAGTATTCTGCCGTTCATGATCTTCATCTCCGTTATCGTCGGTATTATCAACTACACGGGCGTCGGCACCGCGCTTGCGAATGTCGTTAAGCCCCTGGCAGGAAGCCTTCCCGGATTGATCATTCTGTCGATCTTCTGCGGTCTGCCTTTCCTTTCTCCGCTTCTTGGACCCGGCGCAGTTATCGCCCAGATCATCGGCGTGCTGCTCGGCAACGAGATCGGCAAGGGAACCATTCCGGTCAACTATGCGCTTCCCGCACTGTTCGCAATCAACTCGCAGGTCGGCTGCGACTTTATCCCTGTCGCCATGACCCTTGCGGAAGCAGAAGACGAGACCGTTAACTACGGTGTTCCGTCACAGCTGTTCTGCCGTCTTGTTACCGGACCGATCGCAGTTATCATCGCATGGCTGCTCAGCTTCGGACTTTAAGGCGCAGCTCAATCAGTTCGGGCCTGCCGGTCAACAGAGAGTCTGTTCGCTTTTAGTTAATTAAAAATTGCGGGACGATTTGTTTCCGGCTATAATGAAAAAGACCTGTGTGATGTATCCACGGAACACAGGTCTTTTTTCACATTTTACCGGGAAAGGATTCAGGGGAATGAACAGTCAGGGCAAAGAGAAACAAAATAAGGGCGGCCGAAGGGTCGAACCGGTGGAACAGCGGGTCAAAAACTTGACTTTCCGCATTGATATGTCGGCCAAGGATCAGAATTTATATCTGGCTATGGCGCTGGCCGGCGCAGCCGCGTTCGCCGCGGGACTGATCATCTATATCTATTTTATGTTTAAACTTCATCTGGGTGATCTTCGCTATGCGGTGATGGTCGTCGGTGCGGGGCTGGTCATCTATATGGCCAGCGGCTTTGTTGAGATATTCCGTGAGCGCTCCTTAAAGAGTGAGATCATCACATCTGAACAGGTGACGAAGGGATACGACCGCGTGACAAACATGGGTATGGCGGGCGGTCAGGTGTTTCTGGCTGTGTTTTTGATGGAGCTCCTTTCCCGCAGCGCAATGCCGCGGTGGGTCCCCTCACTGACGGCGATTGGCGCGCTCATCTGTTATTGCGGGTGCAAGATGATCAGCGACGCTATTAAGGTGCAAGGCAAAAAGGAGCCGTCGGGGAAATAATGAGAGCGCTGATCTTAACGGAACAGTAAGGCGGGGTTTCGTATCGGATGATCTGATTAAGAGAGGAGACAGCAATGGGAAAGTCAGCGATGGAGAAACTTAACGAGATCGCCATGGAACTTCAGGAAAACGAAGAGGGTATGGCTTTCATGGACGAGTACGCCCAGAAGTTTTACGAGATGGCCAAGGCGGATGAGAAGAGCTTCCGCGAGGCCATGAGCAAAGAAAAGAAGAATAAGAAGGGTAAGAAGGAAAAGAAGTAGTATGGCCGGACAGGAAATTGTCGAGGAATTAAAGGACAAAGAACAGATAGTGGAGAGCGAGGCCCCGGCAGCGGCGCCTGCAGCAGAGGAAGCAACACCTGCAGTGAAGGAAACGGCGCCTGCGGCGGTCAAGCTCGGGCTGGGGAAGGCCGGCGGGTTTTTGATGCTGCTGGCAGCGGGAGCCATGTTCGCAAGTGTGTGCGGGATCGTCTTTGCGTTTACAAAGGCTTTCTTCCACTCGGACAGCGCGTTCTACGTACAGCTGGCGCTGGAGCAGATAAAGAGCGGCAAGCTCTTTCCGCCCGGCATGTGTTACAGCACTGTCCTTTTTGTGCGCTCCCCCAATCTGATCCTGATCCCGCTCCTCAAAGTGATCAGCGACTGGATGCTCGCCCGCGAGATCATGGTCATCATCATGTGGATCGCCATGATCCTGGCGATCTTTTACTGCTTCATGCCCGGACGGGACCGCCGCTTTTTAGCAGCGGTCATCGCGGCGCTGCTGGTCATGAATCCCTATATGACGCAGGATGTGGCCAATGAGACGACGGACATGCTCTTTTTCCAGGGCGCCTATCTCACGATCTTCTTTGACATCATTCTGACGCTGGGCATCATCAACCGGATCCTCTGGCTGAAGAAAGAGGACAGCGCACTTCGCAAGGCGGAGCTGATGATCGCGCTGGCGGTCGTCGTATTTTTGCCGCTTCTGGGGAGCATCCGCATGGATATGATCCTGACGCTCCCGCTTGTGGCGGCGCTTTTGGTGTTCTACTTTATCGAGAACGGAGAGAGCGTGTCAAAAGTACTGCGCACGAAGCGGTGCGTCATGACTGTCGTCCTGGTCCTGGTGGTCGTCTGCGCCGGCTATGTATGCTACCGCGGGCTGGCCGTGCGCTACTGGAACGAGAGCAAGGGCGAGTTTCTGACGATGGGCAAATACAGCGATTTCTGGTCCGCCCTGCAAAATTTCTTCAACAACCTCACGATCATCTTCGGCAATGTCAACAGCGCGGTCTTTATGTCCTTCCCGGGACTGACGAAGTTCCTCAATTACTTCTATGAGCTGATCCTGATGTTCATTTTGCCGGTAGTCGCTGTTTTTAAGTACAAAAACTTTGAGAGCCGGTTCACCCGCTTCCTCGTGGTCTACACGTGGATCAGCAACCTGATCGTGGCGGGGGTGTTCATCGCCTGCCATCAGTGGGCGCCGCGCTACCTGCTCTCGATCTATCTGGACGACATCCTGCTGACGGCGGCGATGTTTTCCGAGTATATGAAAAAGAGGGAGCGGCTGACAGCGATGACGCTGGGGCTGATCGTGGTGATGTACTGCGCGGTCTGCCATGTATTTTTCTGGGGTCACTACAGGGACAAGATCGGCACGGATCCCAACGCGGAGCTGATCAGTTTCCTTGAGGAAAACGATCTGTCCTATGGCTTCGCCTCGTTCTGGAACGCCAGCGTCAATACGGTGCTCTCGAACGGGGAGGTGCAGGTGCTGCCGCTGTGGGACCATGAGGTCAAAGACGGCAGCCGTGAACCTTATGACCCGCAGAGCCACCGCAACTGGCTCAACAATGAGCAGTGGTATGATGTGAAGAGTCACCCCGGGCGCTGCTTTGTGCTGCTAAAGAACTTTGCGGCGGACGACGCGCAGCAAAAGGCCAAGTGGGACGAGGAACATGGCCTGGATGCAAACGGCAGGAGCACGTGGGTGGATCCTACGCCGCCGGAGACCATCGAGGAGCGTTTTTACAGCCTTGATCCGGAGACGCTGACCGTGGGCGACTATACGGTGCTCGTATTTGAGAGCAACGAGCAGCTGCAGTCACTTCCGAAATGAGGAGAGGGCGTTATGCGCGGGAATGAGCGCCTCAAGTTAACAGGACATTGTGCGGCCGCCGGGATCATCACGGCGGTCGTGCTTTGTGCGGCCTTCGCGGCGGAGGGGATCGTGCCCTTTGGGAGCAATACGCTCGCCGTGACGGACGCGCGGGTGCAGTATTTGGACCTGTTCGCCTACTACAGGGACGTCCTGACCGGTCAAAACACCGCCGGCGCCACCTTCTCCTATATGCTGGGGACCGGCATGGCCGGTGTCTTTTCGTATTATCTCGCTTCCCCCTTTAATCTCCTGGTCCTTCTGTTTCCCAAAGAGCAAATGAATCTGTTTCTGACCGTCCTGGCGGCGCTCAAGCTCAGCGCGGCGGCCATGACTTTTCGCTGGTTTCTCGCCCGCAGATACGGCGGCAGGCTGTCGCCGGCGCCGGCGCTGGCGCTGTCGGTCAGCTACGGCCTTATGCAGTATGACCTCGCGCAGGCGAGCAATATCATGTGGCTGGACGGCGTGATCCTGCTGCCGGTCATGCTCGCTTTTGTCTCGGAAACCGTGTGGAAGGAGAAAAGACAGAGCGCGGTCTCTCTCGCGGCGGCCACAGCGCTTTCCCTTCTCTGCGCGTGGTACACGGGCGCGATCAACTGTCTCTTCAGCCTTGTCTGGTTCGTCTATGAATCGGTGCGCGCGGGCAGCGCGCGGGGAGCGGGCCGCTATGCCGCGGGCATGGCGCTGGGAGGACTGATGTCCTCCGCGCTGATGGTCCCCAACATCATGGCGCTCCGCCTCGGCAAGGGTGCCTCTGTCGTGCAGAGTCAGGCGCTGACAGCGGGTTTTCGCGGGAATCCCTTGGGGATCCTGAGCCATTACAGGATCGGTGCCATGAGCGACGCCCACCAGGTCTCCCTGTACTGCGGGGTGCTGCCGGTCATCGGAATCGGGCTTTTCGCGGCCCGGGAGGTCCTGCGGCGCAGACATGGATCCGGATATGGTGATGGATAGGCAGGCGGGATCTGCCGGCGGCAGCGGGCCTTCTGGCCTTTGTGGTGCTGATGTATTACTGGCAGCCGCTGTTCTTTGTCTTCTCCCTGTTTCGCGATGTGGACAGTTACTGGTCCCGGTACGGATATCTGGGCTGCTTTGTCCTGCTGGCGCTGGCCGCGGAGGGGCTCCGGACGGATCGGCTTGGGGACCTTGGAAATGTATATAAGGGCAGGCTGAGCAGTACTTTGAAAAGGATCGCCGGCGCAGCGCTCATCGCCGCCGTCTGCGTGAATCTGTTTATGGAAGCCTCTGCCATGTTCAACATCTATCATTCGGATACGGCGCGGCAGTACGAAAATTACTCGGCGCGCGCGCAGGAGCAGATCGCGGCGATCCGGGAATACGAGCAGCGGGGCGGGGCGGCGCCGTTTTACCGCATCAACGAGACCTCGACGCGCACCTACAACGTGGACGGGCTGACGTCCGGATATCAGGATCCGCTGGCGTACGGATACGCCTCTGTGGGCGGCTACACCTCCTGCCCGGAGAATGACCAGCTGGCCTTTTTGGACAGCATAGGTTACAGGGAGGAGTACAACAGTTTCAATATCGTGAATACGGCTTTTCTGCCGGCGGACGCGCTGCTGGGCGTGCGCTATGAGCTCTCCGG
>CAJOLP010000161.1 GCA_905235465.1 uncultured Lachnospiraceae bacterium
GCACCTGAAGCCTGCGCGTCTGCCATTCCGCCACTCCTGCGAACAAATGTAATTCTATAATCAAAGGAGTAAATTGTCAACAAGAATTTTTCGCGTTTTTGTGGGGGAAACAGAGCATAAAAAATTTCTAAAGAATTACGAAAATGAGAAATATATAAAGGAAATTTTATGCGTTGTACAGAATAAAGTATGTAGCGCATATTTTATTTCGCATCAAGTCTGCGCATATTTCTGATACTGAAAGAGGCATATCATTGACCATTAGAGAAGAGTTAGAAAAGAGGGAAAGAGAAATACTGGCGCCATGGGCGACTTTGTCCAGTGAGTCCCGCGGCAGGACCAGACCGGAGGAACAGTGTGATATCCGTCCGGTCTTTCAGCGCGACCGGGACCGGATCCTTCACAGCGAATCCTTTCAGGAGGCTCAAAGACAAGACGCAGGTCTTTCTGTATCCGGACGGGGATCACTACAGGACACGGATGACGCACACGCTGGAGGTGTCGCAGAATGCCAGGACCATCGCGAAGGCGCTGCGGCTCAACGAGGATCTGACGGAGGCCATCGCGCTGGGACACGATCTGGGCCACACGCCCTTCGGACATGCCGGGGAGAGAGTACTTGACAGGCTGTGCCCCGGAGGATTTCGCCACAACGAGCAGAGTCTTCGGCGGGTGGATATTCTGGAGAAGAACGGGAAGGGCCTCAATCTGACGATGGAGGTCAGAGACGGCATCCTCAACCACAAGCTGAGTACGTCGCCCTCTACGCTGGAGGGGCAGATCGTCCGGTATTCGGATAAGATCGCCTATATTCATCACGATATGGACGACGCGTTCCATGCGAAGATCCTCCGTGAGGAGGACGTGCCGAAAGAGATCACGGATGTCGTCGGCAATACGCCCGGCCAGCGGCTGGACACTTTTATTCACGACATTGTCAGGACGAGCCAGGGAAAGCCCAAGATCGCCATGTCGGAGCCCGTGGAGAACGCCCTCAAAGCGCTAAGGCAGTTTATGTTTGAGAACGTCTACACCAATCCGGTCTCCAAGGGACAGGAATACAAGGCGGAGGGGCTCGTGGAGTCGCTGTACGAATACTATGCGCATAACTGGAAAGAGATGCCGGAACTGCAGCTGAGAATGATCGGCGAGGGGACACCCGTGGAGGTCGCTGTGTGCGATTACATCTCCTCCATGTCCGACCGCTTTGCGATCATGAAATACAATGAATTGTTTATTCCCAAGACTTGGGATGTACTTTGATAGGAGACGGAACTGCCAATATGTATTATCCTGACGAAACAGTCGAAGAGGTGCTTCGCGCCAACAATATAGTCGATGTGGTCGGCAGTTACGTTCACCTTCAGAAGAGAGGCGCCAATCATTTCGGCCTGTGTCCTTTTCACAGCGAGAAGACGCCCTCCTTTTCCGTCTCGGAGTCCAAGCAGATCTTTTACTGCTTTGGCTGCGGCGTGGGAGGCAACGCGGCCACATTCCTGATGAAGTATGAGAATTACAGCTTTCAGGAAGCGCTGCAGTCACTGGCGGAACGCGCGGGTATAGCGCTTCCCGAGGTCAGCTACAGTGAGGAGGCGGCAAAACGGGAGGAGAAGAGAAAAAAACTGCTCGAGATCAACAAAGAGACAGCCACTTACTATTACAGGCTCCTTCGCAGCGGCCGGGGCAGGAGCGGCGCCGCCTATTTTAAGGACAGAAAACTTACGCCTGAGACGATGCAGCAGTTTGGGCTCGGGTATGCCGACGGCGCATCCAGCGATCTCGTGCGCCATCTGCGGGACAAAGGGTTTGCGGATGACCTGATCCTGGAGGCGGGCGTGGCCGTCTTTGACGAGCGGCGCGGCATGCACGACAAGTTCTGGAACCGTGTGATGTTCCCCATCATGGACGTCCGCGGTCATGTGATAGGCTTCGGCGGAAGAGTGCTGGGCGAGGGAAAGCCCAAATACCTCAATTCCCCGGAGACGCCTGTCTTTGACAAGAGCCGTAATCTGTACGGCCTGAATCTGGCAAAAAGATCGAACGCCCCCTACTTTATTCTCTGCGAGGGCTATATGGACGTGATCGCCATGCATCAGGCCGGCTATCCGCAGGCCGTGGCCTCTCTGGGCACTTCCTTTACGGAAGGACAGGCGGCGCTGATCAGGCGCTACGGAAGGCGTGTCCTTCTGGCGTACGACAGCGACGGCGCGGGCGTTCGGGCTGCCATGCGGGCGATCGGTATTTTGAACAGAGCGGGGATCAGCGCCGCCGTCATCGACCTGCGGCCGCAGAAGGACCCCGATGAATTTATCAAGGCGAACGGCCGGGAGGCCTTTCAGGACAGGATCGATCACGCGGAGAACAGCTTTTTTTACGAACTGCGCATCATGGAGAGGGATTACCGCATGGACGATCCCGGCCAGCGGACGCAGTTTCACCACGCGGTGGCCAGAAGGCTCAGCGAGATCGACGATGAGATCGAGAGGGAAAACTATCTGGAGGAGACAGCCTCCCGATATTATATAAAGGCGGAGAGCCTTAGGCGGCTTACGGATTCCTACGCGAATGTCGCGCGAAGCGAAGGCGGCGGAAACAGGACGCGCGGGGATGACAGGATCCGGGGGAGCGCCTATGCGGCGCGCCATACGGGAAATGCCTCTTATCTGGGAAAGGGCCCGGAACCCCCCGGTCCCGCGGCAAACATATCCGCGGGGAGCGGCGGGAATACGGCAGAGACGAAGGACTCCGAGCCGGTGCTGCAGCCCAATACCACCAGGAGCGAGGGACTGATGCTGACGTGGCTCGCGGATGAACCCTCGATCTTTCACCAGATAAGGCCTTACCTTTCGCCCTCTCATTTTCAGGAGGGCGTGCCGCGAAGGACCGCGGAGAGATACTGGAAGGTGCTGGAGGAGAACGACAGCGGCAATCTCGCTTCCGTGATCGGCATGTTCGACACGGATAAAGAGCAGGAGATCGCAGCATCCCTGTTCAACATGCGCCTGTCGGGACTGGGAACCGTAAAGGAACGGGAAAAGGCGCTGAAGGAGATCCTGATCGCCATCCGCAAAGACGCGGCGGAGCGGGAGCGAAAGGCGCTCAGTGCCGGCACAGGGAGCGAGGATGCCGGCGCTATGCAGAGGATCCTTAAGAGCAAGAAGGACCTGCAGGAACTGAAGAAGATCAATATTCATTTACCACAATAAACAACTGAAAGTGAGGAAGCATGAGCAACGAAGCAGTAGTAAAGGTAGTCGGCGGATTCTCACAGGATGAGTTCATGAAGAGAGTCAATGAGCTCATCGCTGCGGCGAGAAAGAAAAAAGGCGTGATCGAGGAGACGGATATTTATTCGGAATTCCGCGATATGGCGCTTTCTGACGAACAGTACGAGAGCGTCATACAGATGCTGGAAG
>CAJOLP010000162.1 GCA_905235465.1 uncultured Lachnospiraceae bacterium
CGGCAAACTCGAAAAAGACCTGCGCGAAGTTCCCGCGGACCCCGAAAAGGCGATGCGCTACTGCCACGACGTGGTCATCCCGGACATGAACGAGTGCCGGAGCTACGCCGATGAGCTGGAGACCATCACCGACAAGGACGCCTGGCCCTTCCCGACCTACTCCGACCTCCTGTTCAGCGAGAGCTGAGCTCGGCGCTGTTATCTCAACAATGAAGCCGCCGCGCTGCTATCATAGCAGCACGGCGGCTTATTTTTTATTCTCTATGGTTTTTTTAGTCACTCTGCGCAATGGTTTAGGAGCCCGGGCGTCAGGACGACCAGCGCCGTCCCGTCCGCGATGCGGATGCGGGCCTTGTGGCCGGCTGTCTTTTCATTGCTGCAGCCGATCGGAAAATCATTGGTGATCTCCGCCCCGGAGACATCATACGCAGTCCCCTCAATATCCACGCCGCTCAGTTTTTGGTCCAACGCGAAAAGTGAGATCGTCCCCTCAAACGCCTCCGGGATCAAAAACTCACCCGGACCGATCACAGTTGTCCGGCTGCCCTCTTTAAGCAGCCATCCCTGCTGATCCATGTCAGCGTCTGAATATTGGCAATGGTGTGGTCCAGGCGTCCGCCCAGTCCTCCGTAGATCCAAAATTCCCTGTAGCCGCGCTCGATGCCGATCCGCGCGGCCGCCATCGTGTCCGTATCGTCCTTGATTACGGGGAGATGTACGATCGAATCGCCGCCACGCGCCGCAAAGCGCGCCGCATAACTCTCCGGCAGCCCGTCCATCTTCTCCTCCAGCGAATCAAAGTCGCCGAGGATAAGATCCGGCTCAATATCCTCGCGCATAAGATAGATGAGCCCGGCATCCACCGCGATGATAAAATCGCCCGGCCGTCTCTCAAGGCGCCAGGCCTCATCGGCGATCGGCGCGTACTCCCCCGCGCACACAAGAATACATCTGCCCATGCTGTCAGCGCTCACTCAAAGACCACCCTGCAGCAGGCTTCTGTTGTCGTAGATGTAAGTCACCAGCGAAATGACTGTCAGCACGAGCGCAATCCACATGACGATCGTAGTAACGATCTGCAGCTGCGGGATATTCGCGATCATCAGGATGATCATGATCATCTGGAAGGTCGTCTTGAACTTGCCCCAATAATTGGCCGCGATGACGACGCCCTTCTCCGCTGCGATCAGACGGAAACCGCTGATGATAAATTCACGCGCGACGATGATAATGACGATCCATGCCGGAATGCGGTCCAGTTCGATCAGACAGATCATACCCGAGATGGTCAGAATTTTGTCCGCCAGCGGATCCATGAACTTGCCGAAATCCGTGACCAGGTTGTACTTTCTGGCGATCTTTCCGTCAATCAGGTCCGTCAGGGACGCGACAATAAACAGCACAAGCGCGATCCACTTAAATGACGGGTGCTGCGGGGACAGCAGCAGAAACGCCACAAAGAAAGGCACCATTACCATACGAAGTACTGTCAGCTTGTTAGGAAGATTCATCACACTCTCCTTCCCGAAGTCCCGCGGCGCTCCTCACGCCAGGACTCCAATAAGATCATACTCATTTGAGCCGGTGATCTGTACTTTGACCAGATCGCCGGACATAAGTTCCCTCATTGTTTCTATGAACAGGGCGCCGTCCACGCCCGGTGCATCCTTGTAAGTCCGTGCCAAATACACATCCTCGCCGGCGATCCGCCCCTCCACGATCGCGTCCACGACGCGCCCGCTCATGGCCTCCGCCTCCTCAAAGGCGATCTGCTGCTGCAAAAGCATCAGCTCCTTCCGGCGCTTTTTTTTGACGCGGGCCGGAATCTGGGGCGACATCTTCGCCGCCGGCGTGCCCTCCTCCTTGGAGTAGGTGAAGACGCCGAGCCGGTCGAACCGCATCCGCTCCACGAAATCCATCAGCTGCCTGTGATCCTCCTCCTTCTCGCCCGGGAACCCGGTGATCAGGGTGGTCCTCAGACACACATCAGGCAAAACACTGCGAATCCTCTGTATTTTTTCCTCCAGTTCCCGACGGTCCGTGCGGCGCCCCATCTTCTTCAAAATACTGTCCGCCGCATGCTGCACCGGCATGTCGAGGTAATGCAGTACTTTGGGCAGGTCGCGCATCGCGTACAGAAGCTCGTCGGTGATCTCCTCGGGATAACAGTACAGAAGCCGGATCCACTCAATGCCCTCGACTTCGCTCAGCCGCCGCAGCAGCTCCGGAAGCTTCTTGTCTCCATAAAGATCCGTGCCGTACAGAGTCGTCTCCTGCGCCACAAGGATCAGCTCCCGGACGCCCTGCTCGGCAAGCTCCCGCGCCTGCGCCACAAGTTCCTCCATCGGAACGCTTTGATACCCCCCTCTGATCGAAGGAATGACACAATAAGTGCAGCACTTATCGCACCCCTCCGCGATCTTGAGATAGGCATACCCGCCGCCCGTCGTCAGGATCCTCCTGGGCAGCGCCCGGTCAGAAGATGCGGTGGCCGCGGTGCCTGCTTTGCCTGCGCCCAGTACTTCCCATAGAATATCCGGCAGCCGCTCTTCTTCTTTCATGCCAACGACCGCGTCCACTTCCGGGATCTCCTTGAGGATCTCATCGCGGTAACGCTCCGCCATACAGCCGGTCACGACCAGGGCCTTCAGCTCGCCTGCCGTCCGCCGCTCCGCCAGAGCCAGGATTTCATCTATACTTTCCTTCTGCGCGTCCTCGATAAAACAGCAAGTGTTGACAACTGCCGCTTCCGCCTCCGCCTCATCGTCGGTAAACGTAAAACCCTTTTCAAAAAGTGCCCCCAGCATGTGCTCAGAATCAACCAGATTCTTATCACAGCCGAGGGAAACAAACAATACCTTCATATATTTGAGTCCATCAATCCTGGAGTTCACCGTCGCCGGCACTGTCTGCCGCTGCTTCGGCCGCCTCAACTGCAGCTGCAGCATCTTCCACTGCCTCGACCGCCTCAGCTGCCTCGACCGCCTCAGCTGCTTCAGCCGCGTCTGCTGCCTCAATGACATCTTCCGCAGACTCGCCGATTACTTCGCCTGATATCTCAGCACTCTCCGCGTCGGCAAAATCGTCCACAATCAAGTCGCTCTCGGTAAGGACCACTTCCTCATCGGGCTCATCCTCTGCCAAAATACGGATCTTCTCCTGATTAAGCTCCTCCACCGCGATCGACAAAGGCTTCTCGCCTTCCTCGGTGTCGATGAGAACATCATCGCCGTTCACGATCTGGCGCGCTCTCTTGGCGGTCGCCATGACGATAGAATAACGGCTGTTGATCACGGGAGTCTCTCCCTCCTCAACGCCCTTATTGACGACTTCCATCAAGTCCACATACGAAGGATGAATCATTCTGATACCTGTACCTTTCTAATCTAAACTAAATTCTAAATGCCTAAGGCCTAAATTTGCTGCCTGCTTACTTCGAAACTTTACTATAACACATTTTCTTCTGTGTTTGTATACCGATTTCCAATTCGGCCGATCTCTTCCATCCAGGCCGACACTCATTCGTCCCGTTACCCACAAGAATTGTTAATCCACGCATTCCAGTCCGTACGGCACTCGCTGCCCGTCGGCCACTTTTCACAACTCTTTCCTCTTTAATCCGTACGTTCTTCATCCCGCGTCGGACTGAATTGTGGACACAAGTCTCTTTAATCCGTACGGCTTTCGCTGACCGTCCGACTATTCACCACACAACCTTCCATCTTGGCCGGCACGCTTTCGCCCCGTTTCCCACTATAATTGTGGAGCCACGTTCTCCAGTCCGTACTGCACTCGTTCACCGTCGGCCACTTTTCACAATTCTTTCCTCTTTAATCCGTACGCTCTTCATCCCGCGTCAGACTGATTTGTGAACACAAGTCTCTTTAATCCGTACGGCACTCGCCACCCGTCAGACTAAAGCCATAAAAACCTTCCATCCAGGCCGACACGCTTTCGCCTCGTTACCCACAAGAATTGTTAATCCACGCATTCCAGTCCGTACGGCATTCCCTGACCGTCGGCCACTTTTCACAATTGTTTCCTCTTTAATCCGTACCCTCTTCATCCCGCGTCAGACTGATTTGTGGAAACAGGTCTCTTTAATCCGTACGGCACTCGCCGCCCGTCAGACTAAAGCCATAAAAACCTTCCATCCAGGCCGACACGCTTTCGCCCCGTTACCCACAAGAATTGTGGGTCCACACTTATCAGTCCGTACTGCACTCGCCGCCCGTCAGACTAAAGCTATAAAAACCTTCCATCCAGGCCGACACTCATTCGCTAAAGTGTGCCACCCTGGCCGCTTATCACACCGCTTGCCCCTTCAGCTCCTCAATGATCTCCTTCAGCTCCCCGACAAATTTCTCCGCCTGCGCGGCGTCGTAATGATAGGCGTCGGGCTCCGTCTGAATGACCTCATCGAGCAGCGCCGTGCTCTTTTCAAGATCGTCGTTGACGATGTTGGCATATAGGAGGCCTCGACCAGCGCCTGTTCCAGCCGCTTGGTGATCGTCCCCATATCCTCGGAGCCGCGCCCCACCAGCCGGTTCAAAAGGTCCCGGGCGGTGGGCGGCATGATAAAGATCAAAATAGCGTCATCCGTCTTCTCTCTGACCTGCATGGCGCCCTGTACTTCGATCTCCAAAAGCACATCCTTGCCGTTATCGCGGTTTTGGGCCACGAACGCGGCGGGCGTTCCGTAATAGTGATCGACGTAGCCCGCGTGTTCGAGCAGTTTGTTCTCCCGGATCGCCTCTTCAAACTCCTCATTGGAGACAAAAAAGTAATCCTTCCCATTTACCTCCCCTTCCCGGGGCTGTCTCGTCGTCATGGAAACAGAGAGTACATAATTGTCATCCTGTTCTGTAAGCATCCTCATCATTGTGCCCTTGCCGGCTCCGGAAAATCCGGAGATCACGACAAGCTTTCCTCTGCGCTCTTGTTGTGCCAATTTGCTGCTCCTCTCAGTCTCTATATACGCTAATGAATAAGTCTATTCCATAGAATAAGTCTATTTCGCGCTATCCTCCGCACTATAAATCTACTCCACGCTATCCTCTGCGTCGCTTTCCGCATCGCTTTCTGCGTCGCTCCCCGCAATTGCGCCCTGCGCGCGGCCGCGGATCGTCTCCGGAAGCAGGGCGGACAGTACAATGCGGTCATTTTCCATCACAATGACGGCCTTTGTCCTTCGTCCCTGGGTGGCGTCAATGGTGCGTCCGTCCTCCCTCGCTCGGGAGACCAGACGCTTGATCGGCGCCGAGTCAGGGCTCACGATCGCGATGATCTTGCCGGCGTTGACGATATTGCCAAATCCAATATGAATTAATTTGATGTCCTCAGTCGTCCCCAAACCTTTTCCTCATTTACTCACCGCCGCAGATGCAGCGCATTCACCGCCGCGGGTCATCCTCCGCTGCAGCGCATTCTCCGCCGCGGCTCATTCAATATTTTGAATCTGCTCTCTGACCTTCTCCACCGTCGTCTTGAGCCCGATGGCCCGCTCGGAGACCTCCAGGTCGTCCGACTTCGAAAGAATCGTATTCGACTCCCGGTTCATCTCCTGCGCGATGAAGTCGAGTTTGCGGCCAACGCCCTCGTCACCGTTCAAAGCATCCCGAGTCGCCTGGATATGGCTACTCAGGCGCACCAGCTCCTCGTCGACGCAGACCTTATCGGCGTAGATCGTAACTTCCTGCAAAATACGGCTCTCATCGATGCCCGCATCCCCCAGAAGGTCCTGCACTTTTTCATAAAGACGCTGCCTGTAGGCCGCCACCAGCTCCGGCGAGCGCTCCGTGATAAACGCCACATAGCCGTCCATCTCATCCAGCTTGGCCAAAAGATCGGCGCGCAGGAACTGGCCCTCGCGAACCCTCGCCTCGACGAACTGAGCCGCCGCGGCGCGCAGTGCTTTTTCAAGACCGGCCCAAAGATCGTCCGGATCCACCGGCTCCTCTTCCATGGTGATGACATCGGGGAAACGTGACAGGTTCGAGGCGTGAATGTCCATTTCCAGACTGTACTCCACCGACATCGCGCGCAGCTGCTGCAAATACTCCCCGGCAAGCTTGCTGTTGTATTTGACCTGCATATTTCTCTCGGACAGATCCTCATAAGTGATAAAGACGTCCACCTTGCCGCGGCCGATATACTCCTTGAGTACGGCGCGGATCTGGGCCTCAAGCATGTTGAGCTGGCGGGGCATCTTGATCCCTATGTCCAAATAGCGATTGTTCACAGATTTCATCTCCACCGTGAACTT
>CAJOLP010000163.1 GCA_905235465.1 uncultured Lachnospiraceae bacterium
AGCGTGATAATCGTAGCACTTGCGCTTTCCCTCGGCATCTATGCGGCCGCGGCGCAAAGGGGCGCGAATATCGTCAAACTTGATACAAAGACAGTCGTTATGTCTGCCATCTGGGGGATCCTGGAGATGGGCGCCGCCTGTGCGGGATACGGGATCGGGCGCCTGATCCTGACCAGAGCGGAGACCAGCGGCCCCGCGCAGTTCTGGATCAAGATGATGTCTGGCTTTCTGCTGATCCTGGTGGGCGGAAGGATGCTCCTTCAGGCGTTCGAGAAGAAGACGCTTCTTGAACACCGCATGGAGAGCGTCGACCTCAAGCACGACTCATTGCTTTCGCTGCGCATCTGTCTGCAGGCTCTTTTCGTCGGGATCGCCTGCGGCCTTTTGGACACACAATTGGTCTTCTGGATGATCGCTATCTTTGTGCTCTCGCTGATCTTTGCGGGCATAGGGTATATAAGCGGCCGGGCATACGGCCCGTTTCTGATCAACCAGGCCGTCGGCGCCGGCGGTGTGCTGCTCTGTCTCTGCGGAATCCTGCTGCAGATCCGGCAGTTGTAAATATCTGAACATGGAATATGATTTATGAGGCGGCTGCCGGGCGTATTGAAATATGCCCGGCAGTTTTTTTAATAATGCGCGCACGCGCTTTGGCGCCTCTTGAGAAGGCAAACGATATAATGTACAATAGTTTCGATCAAAAGCTGATCAGTGGAACCGGTTTTTAAGTTAAAAGAAAGGAAATGGTGGCTGCCATGCTGCGAGATCCGGTAAAAACCAAGAATGAGATCGTTCAGTGGATAAGGGAGTATTTTGACAAAAACGGAAAGGGATGCAAGGCCGTGATCGGTATTTCGGGCGGCAAGGATTCCAGCGTCGCCGCGGCGCTCTGCGCCGAAGCGCTCGGCAGAGAGAACGTGGTCGGCGTTCTGATGCCCAACGGTGTTCAGAGCGATATTTCCGATTCGGTAAAGCTGGTGGAGGCGCTCGGCATCCCCTATGTGGAGCTCAATATCAACGCGGCGTTTAAAGGGATGGAGCAGATGCTCGCCGGCAACGAAAAGCTGATGGAGATGTGCGGTCTGGACGGGCTGTCAAAGGACGCGCGGATCAATCTGCCGCCGCGTCTTCGCATGGCGACCCTCTATGCGGTGGGGCAGATGGTGCCCGGCGGCGCGCGCGTGGTCAACACATGCAATGCCTCCGAGGATTATGTCGGGTACTCCACAAAATTCGGTGACTGCGCGGGCGATTTCAGCCCCCTGTCGCACCTTCTGGTGCATGAAGTGCGGCAGATCGGCGATTGTCTGGGGCTTCCGGAAGATCTCGTGCACAAGACGCCCTCCGACGGCCTGAGCGGACAGGACGATGAGCAGAAGCTCGGCTTCACCTACGCGGTGCTGGACCACTATGTCCTTACGGGCGAATGTGAGGATCAGGCGACGAAGGAAAAAATAGACAGGATGCACAAAAATAATCTCCACAAGCTCGAGCCCATGCCCGCCTTTGTGCCGGACGGAAGCGAGAGGACGGACGAAGGCGCGCAGGTCTGAACGGGCGGCATATGCCGTATTTTGACAGATATATATTGGGGCGGCGCCGGAATGATGCTATAATGAAAATGGAGTATCGGCTGTATTGGGAACCTGCGCGGAGAGATCCGGCACAGGAGAAATAAGGAGGAAATAAAGTTGGCAGAATGGAAAAATCTTGACCAGGCAAAGGCGTATGCCGAGCTTCTGGCGGCAAAAAAGGTTGATGTTAAAGAGGTAATGTCAGGTGAGAGCGGCGCGGACCGCGTGCGCGGTTACAGCATCCCCATGGCAGAGGGACTGACATTCAATTACGCGGCTAGGCCGGTGGATGACGACATCATCGATAAGCTGGCGGCGCTGGCGGATGAGCAGGAGCTTTCGGAGAAGTTTGAGGAGCTTTATAACGGCGCTGTGATCAACACGGGCGAGAAGAGACATGTCCTTCACCACCTCTGCAGAGGCCAGCTGGGCAGCCCCGTGAACGCGGACGGCGTCGACAAGCGCGAATTCTATGTGGGCGAGCAGAAAAAGATCGCGGAGTTCGCCAAAAAGGTACATTCGGGCGAGATCACCAATGAGGAGGGCAAGCCCTTTGACACCGTCGTGCAGATCGGCATCGGCGGGAGCGATCTGGGCCCCCGCGCGATCTATATCGCGCTGGAGAACTGGGCGAGAGTGCATGACGCACTCAAGATGGAAGCCCGCTTTATCAGCAATGTGGATCCCGACGACGCGACGGCAGTCCTTGAGTCCATCAATGTGGCGACCTCACTCTTTATCGTCGTGACCAAGTCCGGCACGACCCTTGAGACCCTGACCAACGAGGCGTTTGTCAAGGACGCGCTCGTAAAGAGAGGCCTTGATCCGGCAAAGCATATGCTCGCCGTCACCAGTGAGGCGTCTCCGATGGCCCACAACAAGGGTTATCTGCAGGCGTTCTATATGGACAATTATATCGGCGGCCGCTATTCTTCCTCTTCCGCGGTCGGCAACACCGTGCTGGCACTGGCCTTTGGGCCCGAAGTCTTCCGGCAGTTCCTGGACGGCGCGGCAGCGGCGGACAAGGCTGCCACCGAGAAGGATATCAAAAAGAACGCGGCTATGATGGACGCCCTGATCGGCGTGTATGAGCGCAATGTGCTCGGCTATGAGAGCACTGCCGTGCTTCCGTATTCTCAGGCGCTGAGCCGCTTCCCGGCACATCTGCAGCAGCTGGATATGGAGTCCAACGGTAAGAGCGTCAACCGTTACGGCGAGAAGGTGGACTACGCGACGGGACCGATCATCTTCGGCGAGCCCGGCACGAACGGGCAGCACTCTTTTTACCAGCTGCTCCATCAGGGCAAGACCATCGTGCCCATGCAGTTCATCGGATACAAGGAGAGCCAGCTGGGCAACGACGTCATCATTGAGGGCAGCACCAGCCAGAAGAAGCTTTGCGCGAACGTGGCCGCGCAGATCGTGGCCTTCGCCTGCGGCAAATGAGGATCCCAACAAGACCTTTGACGGCGGCAGGCCGTCCAGCATCATTATCGGCGAGTCGGTGACGCCGGCTTCCCTGGGCGCGCTGCTCGCGCACTTCGAGAACAAGGTCATGTTCCAGGGCTTTGTCTGGAACCTGAACAGCTTCGATCAGGAAGGTGTCCAGCTCGGCAAGCTTCTGGCCAAGAAGGTCCTCGCGCACCAGACGGACGGCGCGCTGAAGGTCTACAGTGACCTGTTTGAGATCTGATCACTTGGAATCGCTGTCAGAAAAAAACAAAAATACGCGCAGGCCTTTATCGGCCTGCGCTTTTTAATTAAATATTTCTTAAACATCTCCTATTGCCGCGGAATGCCTAGGAAAACAGCAGCTTTTTATGTATAATCACAACTGTAATTATTGCTGAAAAGATATAGGAAAGGACCTGTTATGACAAGAAGATGGTTATATATTTGCATGGCGGCGGTGATGATCACGGTGAGCGCTGCCGGCTGCGCGGGCAGCACGACCGCACAGAATCCCCAGGAAGGGGGGACGGCGAGCACAGCGGAAACCGCGGCGGAAAATGAGGTGGAGGTGCCCGGCGTTATTTTGCCCTCCGACGCCAAGGTCGGCATCGCCATGTATACCGGGGAAGGCACGGACGCCATCTTTATGCGTCAGCTTGCCGACAGAACGCAGAAAAATCTCACGGACGCGGGCATTCCCGAAGGACAGATCACCAGGACGGAGGCCGTAAGCGGCGGGAACGATCTTCTGGAAGCGGTGAAGGGATTGACCGCGGAGCCGAAAGATGTGATCCTGGTCGGCGGCGCGGACGGTGAGACGATGCCTCAGATCACCGATCTGGTGGTAGAGAGCGGCGCGGCGCTGCTGTATTTTGGCGGGGCGCCTGAGCAGGGCGAGACAGACAGATGGACCGAGAATGGGTGGAGAGTGGCCTATGTGGGCGGAAATACAGCCGGGGTCGGCGATCTTCGCGCGCAGATCCTCGATCAGCTCGACTTTGACGATGTGGACGCGAATGAGGATCATCATGTGAGCGCGGTCCTGCTCAATACCAATGAAGATTCACTCGGCAACAGGATCAATCTTGAGTCCCTGGACGCCCTGGGGACCTATCACTTTACGGTGGAGCGGCTGGACGCGCCTAAAGAGGAGGAAAATACCGAAGGAACCGACGGCGACTATGAAAATGACGGCGCGGGCGAGAATTACGAAGACGAAGATACCGACGCGAATGACGCGAATGACTACGGGGATGATGAGGAAGAAGAAGAGGAAGCTCCGGACATCATCGAGGACCGCCGAAATGAGGCCTACAATCAGGTCACGGATTGGATCAATGAGTACGGCAAGGATCTGGAAGTGATCATAAGTGCCGATGACGCGCTGAGCATGGGCGCATGTGAGGCGGTGGAAGATTACAAGCAAAGGGTCGGACACGGGGTTGTGATCCTCGGGTTCTCCGCCTATGAGGACAGTCTGAAAGAGGTTGCCGGCGGGAATATTGCCGGGACGATCTTCAATGATTCCCTGAAGCAGTCGCAGGATATGTCCGACGCGGCGCTCGCGTATCTTCGCGGCGAGGAGGTCCCGAAAGAGATCCTTTCCGATTATGTGAAGGTGACGGCGGACAATGCCCAGGAGATCATAGACGTGATCTCCTCTGTGCCGGGAGAGGGCGACAACAGCGACAGCGAAGATGACGGCAGTGACAGCGAAGA
>CAJOLP010000164.1 GCA_905235465.1 uncultured Lachnospiraceae bacterium
TCCGGCAGCGCCCTGGATATGATCACGCTCATCGCGTAATCGATATAGGACTTCTGCATCAGCTCCGAGTATTCCGTCCCCAGGATCTGCTCCGGCGGAGTCTGCCTGAACTGATCCTTATCCTCTTTG
Organism: uncultured Lachnospiraceae bacterium; assembly: GCA_905235465.1. GTDB lineage: Bacteria > Bacillota > Clostridia > Lachnospirales > Lachnospiraceae > CAG-791. The sequence continues at coordinate 130 of CAJOLP010000164.1, forward strand.
CCTTTCCTCTTTGATCCTGCCATAAACGTCACCTTTTAATAAAGATCAGACATCCAGCTCCGCGTCCTTTGCGTGATCGTGAATAAAGCTGCGCCGCGGGGGCACCTCGCTCCCCATCAGAAGTTCCGTGATCGCGGAGGCGCTCATGGCGTCCTCGATCTGTACCTGCTTCAAATACCGCCGTTCGGGATCCAGAGTGGTCTCCCAGAGCTGCTCCGGGTCCATCTCCCCCAGGCCCTTATAGCGCTGCAGGGTAAATCCGCGGTGGCTGCTTCTGTATTTGGCCAGCGCGCGGTCATCATAAAGGTAGACGCCCTCCCCGCGCTTTGGCACCACCTTGTAGAGCGGCGGCATCGCCACATAGACATGTCCCTCATATATAAGCTCCGGCATAAACCGGTAGAACAGCGTCAAAAGAAGGGTGGAAATATGCGCGCCGTCCACATCCGCGTCCGCCATGATGATGATCTTGTCGTAGCGGAGCTTTGTGATATCGAAGTCGTTGCCATACCCCTCCGAAAAGCCGCAGCCGAAGGCGTTGATCATGGTCTTGATCTCAGCGTTGGCCAGCACCTTGTCGATACTCGCTTTTTCCACGTTGAGGATCTTGCCGCGGATCGGCAGGATCGCCTGATACATGCGGTTCCTGGCCATTTTGGCACTGCCGCCGGCCGAATCGCCCTCCACGATAAATATCTCGCATTTGGAGGGGTCCCGGCTGGTGCAGTTCGCCAGCTTTCCGTTTGAGTCAAAGGAAAATTTCTGTTTGCTCAGCAGGTTGGTGCGCGTCTTCTCCTCCGCCTTCCGTATTTTGGCCGCCTTCTCCGCGCGGCCTATGATGCCGCGGAGCGTGTCCAGATTCCGGTCCAGATAGCGCACAGCCTCCTCGCCGGTCACCTGGCTGACGGCCCTGGCGGCGTCCTGATTGTCCAGCTTTGTTTTGGTCTGCCCCTCGAAGCGGGGGTCGGGATGTTTGATCGAGATGACGGCGGTCATGCCGCTCCGGATATCGGCGCCGGTGAAGTTATTGTCCTTGTCCTTGAGGACACCCAGCTGCCGGGCATAGGTATTGATGAGCTGCGTAAAGGCGGTCTTGAAACCTGTCAGGTGCGTGCCGCCCTCCGCGTTGTAGATGTTGTTGCAGAATCCCAGCACATTCTCGTGGAATTCGCTCACAAACTGAAAGGCTGCCTCCACGACGATATTGTCGCAGGCGCCCTTATAATAGACGATCTCGGTGACGGGCTCATTGCTTTTGTTGAGCGCGCGGATAAAGCCCGCGATCCCGTCCGGCTCATGGAATGTGATCTCCTGTGCCTTATCCCCGCGCAGGTCCGTGTAAAGGATCGTCAGCTCCGGATTGAGATAGGAGGTCTCATGCATGCGCCTCTTGATGTCTTCCTCCTTGAAGACAGTGTCGTCAAAGATGAGAGGGTCCGGCAGAAAGTTGATCCTGGTGCCGGTCCAGTCCGTTTCCCCTACCACGGGAAGAAGTCCGTCCACAAGCTCCGTGACCGGGACGCCCCTCTCATATCTGTCCTCATAAATAAGACCGTCGCGCCCCACGCTGACGGTCATCCTCTCGCTGAGAGCATTCACAACGGAGGACCCCACACCGTGCAGTCCTCCGCTGGTCTTGTATACGTTATTATCAAATTTTCCGCCGGCGTGAAGGGTCGTAAAAACAACACGCTCCGCGCTGATGCCCTTCTCGTGCATGTCGATGGGGATTCCGCGGCCGTCATCCTCCACTGTGCAGGAGCCGTCCGCTTCCAGCGTCACCCGGATCGTGCTGCAAAAACCTGCCAGATGCTCGTCCACGGCATTGTCCACGATCTCATAGACAAGGTGATTGAGTCCCCTGGCGGAAACGCTCCCGATATACATGCCGGGTCTGGTGCGGACCGCTTCCAGCCCTTCCAGCACCTTAATGCTGTCCGCGTCATACTGATTGTTTTCTCTCATTGAATTTGTCATGGATCATTCCCGAATCTTTTTGGAGCAGGCAATGGCGAGCGCGCCGGGGCCGATATGGCATGCGATGCTCAGAGACAGCATGTCCTCCTCCACCTCCCTGCCGGGAAAAGCCTCTCTCACTTCCGCGGCGAACTCCGCGAAGCGGTCCGGCACATATCCCTGCACCGCGTAAAGCCAGACGTCATTATCGTACAGCGTCTCTATATCGTGTTTCATGGTGCTGATCATGACATTCTTGCCCTGGCTCAGGGTCCTGGCCTTCGAGAACGCGTCCAGCCGCTCCCCCTTGATCTGCAGCACGGGCTTGATGCGCAAAAGCGACCCCACAGCGGCAGCCGCGGGCGTGATACGCCCTCCCTTTTTGAGGTGGGTCAGCGTATCCAGCATGATATAAATACTGGCCTCCATCTTCACGCGCTCAAGCTCGTCCTTGATCTGCGCCGCCGTCATGCCGCGCGCAGCCATTTCCCGGGCGTCCAGGACGGAGCGCTTGAGGGTCACGGAGATCCTCTGATTGTTCACGACCTGCACCCTTCCGCCATAGTCCTGCGCGAGGAGCATGGCGCTCTGACAGGAGCCTGACAGCCCGCTGCTCATGGGAATATGAACGATCTCGTCACAGGACTCCAGCGCCTTGTCCCAAGCCTCTTTGACAGAGGAAGGCGTCGGCTGGCTCGTTGAGATATCCGCGCCGTCCTCCATCCACTGATAAAACTCCTCACGGGTGAGATTGACTCCCTCGTAATATGTCTTCTCATTTATGGTAAACGGCATGGGGACAACACTCAGACCTCTCTCGTCCGCCTCTTTTTGCGATATTCCGCTGTTGCTGTCTGTGACAACTGCAATTTTAGGCATACTGTAATTGTCTCCTTAGT
>CAJOLP010000165.1 GCA_905235465.1 uncultured Lachnospiraceae bacterium
CTGTTTACCCACACGGTCTCACACAAAATGGTCCGGAGCGTCATGAAAAACGCCTCTAAGGAAAGCCGCATCATACGCAGCCACACGAGCTCCCTCGCATCACTTGAGAATATTTTGGTGGGGGCGGCGACATGTCCGTGAGGAGCGACGCTCTTTAACGGCAGCAAAAAGACAGAGACCGCGGCCAGACCGCGGCACAAGAAAGGAGCGATTATTATGAGCAAAGTGGCAGTTGTTTTCTGGAGTGGAACCGGCAACACAGAGGCTATGGCGCAGGCTGTGGCGGAGGGCGCAAAAGAAAAGGGCGCCGAGGCGGAATGCATTTCGGCAGCGGATTTTGGCGCAGACAAAGTCGGAGAATATGATGCGATTGCTTTCGGCTGCCCGGCGATGGGAGCTGAAGTGCTGGAGGAGTCGGAGTTTGAACCCATGTTTGCAGAGGTTGAGGGAAGCCTTTCCGGCAAAAAGATCGCGCTGTTCGGTTCTTTCGGATGGGGCGACGGCCAGTGGATGCGCGACTGGGAAGAGCGGTGCCGCAACGCCGGGGCAGTCCTTGCCGCTGACGGCCTCACGGTGAATGGGACCCCGGATGACAGCGCGCTGGAAGAATGCAGAGCGCAGGGCGCAGCCCTTGCTTGAATAGAGAGCACTTGCCGCTTCGGCGCCCTTAGACTACTTTCTAAGGGCGCCGAAGTGTCCAACGGGGTCAGCGCGGCAGCGGCCAACGGAAGGCCTTCACAACATCCTATGCGAGCGGCTCCTCGCCGTATTTGTATAGGAGCAAGTTTGTGTCATCCACGGAGGCGCCTTGGTTGATCGCCACGGTCAGAATGATGTCCCTGCGATTCTTGGGATAGAGGGGAGCGCTGCCGTTCAGTTCAAGTGCGCGGGTCGTCTCGCGCAGGGAAAGGCCGGCTGCGATGCAGAGGCGCAGTATTTTGTCCCGGCTCGGGCTGCGGGTCCCCTTCATCACCTGATAGTAATAGGAGCGCTCGAGGCCGCTCTTTTGGATCAAGTCGCTGCTTTCGAACTGCTGTACAGCGGGCAGGGAGCGATAGTATTCGGGGAAGCTTTTGAAGCTGTCTGTAACTTTGGGCTCCTCCATAAATTTTTCCATTTCTTTTGTGTTGTCAATATTCGACAAGATGTCTGAAAGTTTCTTTGTGGTCGATTCGTCCATGGTTTCTCCTTAAGATAAGTTTTTGATCAGTTTTGCACAGGCTGCCGCCACCCTGGGGGATCATGCACCTGAGCTGTTGGTGGTTGTCGTGTTCGTGCTATAATTTATGTTGAGTGATCCTGATAAGAACAGCGGCCGCATCGGGGTGCGGCACATTCCCTGCCAATCAGCAGAGGGAGGACTCCATGACAGAACTTGAACAGCTTTGCGAAAACGCACTTTATGAGGAAATGCGTGTATTGGATGACGGCAAGTCCGTCGTCAGAGATGTTCCCACAGGAAAATTATATTTTAAGAAGACCCTGGATGTCTACAATGAACGCGTCTATGCCTTCATCAAGGACCATCGCAATCGAAATGTGGCCGGGATTCAGGCGTATTGGAAAGACGGCGACAAGCTCGTGGTCATCGAGGAGCTGATCCAGGGAAGAACTCTGGACAAAATACTGCAGGAAGCCGAGGGAGCGGCAGCGCAGGGCGAAATACTGCAGGAGGCCGAGGCGGCAACGCAGGGCGGGACAGACATCGCCGCCTCAGGGCTGCCGTTTTCCGAGCGCATCGATATTTTGACGCAGATTTGTGACGGGCTGCAGTTTTTGCACAGCGCCGACCCGCCGATCATCCACCGCGACATCAAAGCATCGAACATCATGGTGACAGACGACGGCGTCGTCAAGATCATCGACTATGACGCCGCCAAGATCTACATTGCCGGTCAGGACAAGGACACCATGATGATCGGCACGCAGGGGCTGGCCGCGCCCGAGCAGTACGGATTCGCGCAGTCCGATGTGCGGACGGACCTGTACGCGCTCGGCAAGCTCATCGAGCGCATGCTTCCGGACAATGTCGACGCGAAGCGGATCGTCGAAAAGGCCACGGAGATGGATCCCAAGAAGCGCTACACCTCGGCGGAGCAGATGAAGGCGCAGATCCAGAGGATCAGGGAGAATGTTTCCGGGCTGGACCGGATCTTTGAGAAAATTCCGGGCTATGATCCCCTGCGCAGGGAGCACCGTCTGCGGGCAAGAGCCGGGCTGGCGGGCGCCTGCCTCATGGTTTGCTGCCTGATCGCCCTGGGCGTCTTGTTTTTTGCTGTCCGGCCGGCCCAAGCCGACCGCCAGTTCAGGGCGGCGCTGGAGGTTGTCACACAGAGTGATGTCCGCGGAACGAATATCGAGCGCACTGTGACGGAATTCGCGGAGGCCTATCCCTATGCATCCATGAATGCCGCGCAGCAAAAGGCGGTGCGGGACGGCATGGGCGATATCATGCAGCGGTGTTTTAAACGGGATGACGAAGACAAGGCGCGCCAGGTGAGCCGTATTTTGACCGAGAAGTACGGGGAGGCGGAGATTTGGGACGCCCTCCTCGACTATGCGAAGGCCGACGTCCTTCTGGCACAAGGCAATTATGGCGAGGGGCTGGAGGCGCTGCACGATCTGCTCGAAGATGGCGCGGTCGACGCGCAGGAGCACTGGCACGCCGGCGCGGTCAAAACACTGAACGCGGCGCGGGAGAACTTTGGCGCTTTCAGCAAGGGCTGGAGCGCATATTCGCTCGACAGGGCGTTGGCCGCGTATATGGCGCTGCTGCCTTACCGGGATGACGTCGGACAGGATGAGCTGGCGGAGGCGGAAGATACCCTGACGGCGGAAGTTGCCCGCAGATATACGGAGACAATGGGCTTTGCGAAGAAATTCAAAGACGATAAGGCATGGGACAAAGCAATTACAATCTATGAGAGGCTTCGTTCGTCGGGATTTGCCGCTGCTGGATGAAGTGAGCGGCGAAGCGGACGCAGGATCAGGTGCCGGTGCAGCTGACAGCGAAGCGGACGCCAAAAATCGGGTGAAAGAGGTTGAGGAACTGATCAAAGAAACTCAATATGGCCATGCGCAGGAACTGTTTGCTTCCAAATCCTACAGCCAGGCGGCTGAGGCATACCATGCGGCCGGCAGTTATAAAGATGCTGAGGAGCAGTATAAGGA
>CAJOLP010000166.1 GCA_905235465.1 uncultured Lachnospiraceae bacterium
AGGCCCATGTACTCTTCCAACGGGTGCCCGCTGACATAAATACCGAGCACTTCCTTCTCAAAGGCCAGCTTCATCTCATTGGAATACTCGCCGATATCGGGCATCTTGATGACGTAGTCCTGCTTGTCCTCCTCATCGACGAAATCGAACAGGGACATCTGGCCGGTCATTTCATTCTTTTTGGTATTCTGCAGGTCGTCCATGATGCGCATATATACGCTCATGAGCTGCTTGCGGGTCGCGCCGAAGCAGTCCAGGGCGCCCGCCTTGATGAAGCTCTCCACCACGCGCTTGTTGACTTCTCTGTCCGCCTTCATCATGCGCGACAGGAAATCCTGCAGATCCCGGAACTTGCCGTGCTCCTTCCGCTCCTTTATGACGGAGTCAATGACCGGCCGCCCGACGCCCTTGATGGCGGTCAGGCCGTAGCGGATCGCGCCGCTCCCACTATAGTCGTACGCCACCGAAAACCCGGCCTGCCCCTCGTTGATGTCGGGCGGCAGGAGCTCAATGCCCATGCTGCGGCAGGTGAGGATATAGTTTGCCACCTTTGTGGGAAAATCGATGACCGAGGTCATCAGTGCCGCCATGAATTCTGTCGGATAGTAGTATTTGAGCCAGGCCGTCTGATAGGCCACGACCGCGTAGCAGGCCGCATGGCTCTTGTTGAAAGCATACTTGGCGAAGTCCATCATCGTGTCGTAGATGTTGGACGCCGCCTCCGCGCTGATGCCGCGCGCGACGCACCCCGGCACATTTTCCTCGGGATTTCCGTAGATGAAATTCTGGCGCTCCTGCTCCATGACCTTCTGCTTCTTTTTGGACATGGCGCGGCGGACGAGATCGCTGCGGCCAAGCGTATAGCCGCCCAGATCCCGCACGATCTGCATGACCTGCTCCTGATACACAATGCACCCATAGGTTGCCTCCAGGATCGGCTTCAGCTCGGGCGTCTCGTAGGTGATCTTGTCCGGATTTTTCTTGCCAAAAATATATTTCGGAATGAAGTCCATCGGCCCCGGGCGGTAGAGCGAAACACCCGCGATGATGTCCTCAAGATTCTCCGGCCGCAGCTCCTTCATGAAATTCTGCATGCCGCCGGATTCAAGCTGGAAGACGCCTTCGGTGTGTCCGGTGCAGAGCGATGCAAATACTGCCGGATCCGCATAGTCGAGATTGCCAAGATCAACCGGATAGCCGATGGGGTTACCCGCTGTTATTGCACTGCCGCCTGCCGATGCACTGCTGCCGACCTTCCGCGCCGCTTCCTCAATGGACCGGTTGGCCATCTCCACCGCGTTCTGGATGACGGTGAGCGTGCGAAGGCCCAAAAAGTCCATCTTGAGCAGTCCCAGCTCCTCGATGGTCGTCATGGTGAACTGCGTCGTGACGGAACCGTCGGCGGCGCGCGCCAGCGGCACCAGGCCCTCCGCGGGTTCCGAGCAGATGACAACGCCCGCCGCGTGCACAGAGCTGTGCCGCGGCAGTCCTTCCAGACGCCTGCTCATATCGATGAGCTTGTGGATGCGCTCGTCCTCCTCATAGGCCTTTTTGAGCTCCGGATTCTGCACGAGCGCCTTATCCAGGGTCATGTTGAGCTCGGCGGGCACCATTTTGGAAATACTGTCCACAAATCCGTAGGGAAGATCCATGACGCGTCCCACGTCACGGATGACGCCCTTGGCCGCCAGCGTACCAAAGGTGATGATCTGCATGACTTTGTCATCGCCGTACTTTTCGGTCACATACTTGATGACCTCACCCCGGCGCTCAAAGCAGAAATCCACGTCGATATCGGGCATGGACACGCGCTCCGGGTTGAGGAAGCGCTCGAAGAGAAGATTGTATCGGATCGGATCGATGTCCGTGATGTGCAGGCAATAGGCCACGATCGAACCCGCTGCGCTCCCTCGGCCGGGCCCGACAATGATGCCGTTTCTGCGGGAATAATTGATGTAATCCCACACGATGAGGAAATAGTCCACATACCCCATCTGGCGGATAGTGTCCAGCTCATACTGCATGCGCTCGCGAAGAGTTGATTCTCCGCCCTGCGCGGAATCCGGGCCGAACGCTTCCGGATACCGCTCGCGCAGTCCGTCCTCGCACAGCTTATTCAGATAAGTCCAGGAGTCGTAGCCCTCGGGCACGTCAAAGTGAGGGAGCTTCGTCACGCCAAACTCGATCTCCACATTGCACCTGTCCGCGATGCGCTGCGTGTTGTCCAGCGCCTGGGGCGCATAGGCAAAGAGCTCCCGCATCTGCATCTCGCTCTTTACGTAAAACTGGCCGCCCGGATAGCGCATGCGGTTTTCGTCGCTCAGTTTCTTTCCGGTCTGGATGCACAGCAAAATATCGTGCGCTTCCACGTCGTCCTCGTACGTGTAGTGCACATCATTTGTCGCGATGAGCGGAATATCCAGTTTTTTGCTCATCTCCAGAAGGGCCTTGTTGACCTTTTGCTGATCCGCGTAGCCGTGGTCCTGAAGCTCCAGGAAAAAATTGTCCTCCCCGAAGATCTCCTTGTATTTGAGGGCCGCCTGTTCCGCGCCCTCAAGGTTGTCGCGGACGATGTTGCGGGCGACCTCGCCGGCCAGACAGGCGCTGGAGGCGATGAGCCCCTCGTGAAACTCCCTCAGCAGCTTGTCGTCCACGCGCGGCTTGTAGTAGTAGCCCTCTGTAAAAGAACGGCTGACGATCTTCATGAGATTGGCGTAGCCCTGATTATTCTCCGCCAAAAGAATGAGGTGGTAGTAGCGGTCGTCGCTGTCCGCGCCCGAAGCCGTTTTTCTCCCGTTTCCCGTCTCGCGGTCAAACCTCGATCCGGGCGCGACGTAGACTTCGCACCCGATGATGGGCTTGATCCCGGCATTTTTGCACGCTTTATAAAAATCGATCACGCCGTACATGACGCCGTGATCGGTAATTGCTGCGCTGTCCATGCCAAGCACGGTTCACATACTCTGTGATCTTGTTGGATCCGTCCAGCAGCGAGTACTCTGTATGAACATGTAAATGGGTAAACGCCATGGTCCTGATCCTTTCTCCGGATGGTTATCTTAGTCCAGGTTGTAATTCAAACTTGTTCCCATTGCCAGCGCGCGCTCCGTCGTCGTGTTGCTGGCGTTGATGCGGCGGGCAATGATCCTTGCCAGAACGTCGGAATCGATGTGCAGCAGGGACTTCTCCTCCTGTGCCTCCTCTTCCCGCTCCTCGATGCTTTTGCCGCTGATGCGGGAATAGCCGGCGGAATCCTCAAACCGGGAAACTTTGGCGCCGGAAACGTCCGCCTGCCCGCTCTTACTGCCCTTTATACCCTTCTGGTTTGCGGACCTCTCCGCTTCCTTCCTGTCCTTAATATTCCTGGTGTACATGCCAAGGGTGTCAAAGGTGGCGTTCTCCACATTGCCGAACATCACGCCCCCGCTCTTGCCTCCACGTAGGATGACGCCTCTGTCTCAGCGAAAGGCGAGCCCTCGATCTCCAGCAGGGCCTCCGCCGTGATCATATCCTCCGGGGTCGTGACCTTGATATTGCGGTAGGAGGCCATGACGAGCTTCACGCGGCAATTGCTGTAGCGCTCGGCGACCATGGCGTCATCCGTGATCGTCAGCGCCCCGTCGTGGGCCTGCAGATCCTCCTTCATCCTCCTGTAGGCTTCCGTGATCAGACTGCACTCAAAGACCTGCGGCGTCTGCACGATCCAGACGCTGCTGCGCACCGGCGTGCGGTCGACGAAGCCGTCGGTGTTCGATATTTTGACCGTGTCCTTGGCCGGGACCGCTGCCACACAGGCCTTGTGGACGCACACCTCATCAAACAGATCCTTCAGGTTCTGTTCCTTGATGAAGGGGCGCGCGCAGTCGTGAATGAATACATAATCGCAGTGCCACTTGATCGCCATAAGGCCGTTGTAGACGGAATCGTAGCGGGCGGCTCCGCCCTCCTTGAAAACACGGATCTTCCGGCTCAGGTTGTGCTTGGCGCACAGATGCGCGCAGTACTCTTCATCTCCCGAGGGGACCACCAGGACGATGTCCGAGATCACCTCGCTCTCCGTCAAAACACGGAGCGAGTGCATCATCATGGGCACGCCGCCCAGGTCGATATAATGCTTGGGGATCTCGCCGCCCATGCGGCTCCCCTGACCTGCCGCCAGAAGAATGGCCGTACAGTGAGGTTTCTTTTTGTTAAAATCCATAATCTTTCCTCGTCGTGATCACTTCTTGCGCAAGGATCTTTCTCTCATTTCTCTCCGAGCCTGAGCCCCGGCTTGGCGTTCAGGTCCAGCCCGCTCCGCTCGCCGCGGATGTAGTCGTAGTAGCCGGCGCAGCCGATCATGGCGGCGTTGTCCGTGCACAGGATCGGCGGCGGGCAGTAAAAACGCACGCCCCGCTCCTCGCATCCTGCCTTCATGGCGGCGCGAAGCGCCGTGTTGGAGGCGACACCTCCTGCCAGCGCGAATTTGTCCAGATGGTACTCCTCCACGGCCCACATGGCGTGGGAGACGAGCACATCCACTACGGCCTGCTGAAAGGAGGCCGCCACGTCCGGCACGGAGATCTCGATCCCCTTCATCCTGCAGGTGTTCAGGTAATTGAGCACCGAGGATTTCATGCCGCTGAAGCTGAAATCATATCTCGAACCGGTGACCTTCCCCCGCGGAAATTCGATCGCGTGGGGATCGCCGTCTTTGGAAACCTTGTCGATCTTGGGTCCTCCGGGGTAGCCCAGGCCGATCTCCCGCGCCACCTTGTCAAAGGCCTCCCCCGCCGCGTCATCCTGCGTGCGGCCAAGGATCCGGTAGACGCCGTAATCCTCCACCAGCACCAGATGCGTGTGTCCGCCGGACACCACAAGGCAGGCGAAGGGCGGCTCCAGCGTGCGGTCCGCGATGTAGTTCGCGCTGATGTGGCCCTCGATGTGGTGCACGCCGATCAGGGGTTTGCCCGTGGCAAAAGACAGCGCTTTTGCCTCGGAGACGCCGATCAGGAGCGGTCCCACCAGCCCCGGGCCGTATGTGACCGCGATCGCGTCCATGTCGTCCAGCGTTCTGTCCGCGTCCTTTAAGGCCTCACGCACGACCTGGTTGATGCGCTCCACATGCTTTCGCGAAGCGATCTCCGGCACGACGCCGCCGTACAGCGTATGTATATCGATCTGGGAGGAGATCACGTTGGAAAGCACCTCTCTCCCGTTCACCACCACGGAAGCCGCGGTCTCGTCGCAGCTCGATTCGATGGCCAGAATTTGAATATCTTGACTCATTTATTTATTCTTCCGCAAATCCCAGCTCGATGGTCTTGCCGTCCTTGCCGGGTTCTGTATTTTCAAAGATCTTCCACACATCCGGCATGAACTCCTCCGGATGGATCAGCGACGGGCTGTAATGCGTGAGCCACATCCTGTCGGGGCCGGCCTTGCGGGCGATCTGCGCCGCCTCGCGGAAGGTCATGTGCCTGTGCTCTTTGGCCTTGGCGAGCTTGTCCTCCTCGCCGTACATGCCCTCGCAGATGAACAGGTCCGCGCCTTCGGCAGCCCGCACCGCGCCTTCGCAGGGCCGCGTGTCGGTGCAGTATCCGATCTTGATCCCCTTGCGGGGCGGCCCGAGCACCATATCCGGCGTCCAGACATCGCCGCTCTCTTCGGAAACGATCGTCTCGCCCCTCTGGAGCCTGCCCCAAAGCTGCTTCGGGATCCCCCGGCGCGCCGCGCTCTCCACATCGAAGCGCCCCGCGCGGCTCAGCTCCATGTCGTAGCAGTAACAGGTGACATTGTGGCGCACCCGGTGCGCGTGTATGACAAAATCCTGCTCGCCCGGCAGCTCGATCGTCTCCTCCGCTTCCCGCAGTTCGCGGAACCGGATCTCAAACGGAAGCTCCGGCGCGATCACGCGCAGCGAATTGACCACCTTCTCCAGGCCCCTGGGGCCCACCATCAGAAGCGGCTCCGTGCGCTCGGCGTTGCCCATGGTGAGCAGCATCCCCGGCAGGCCGCTGATGTGATCGGCGTGGTAATGTGTGAACAGCATCACGTCGATCGGCTTGGGGCTCCAGCCCCGCCTGCGGAGGGCGACCTGGGTCCCCTCGCCGCAATCGATCAAAATACTGTGCCCGTTGTACCTGACAAGGAGCGAGGTGAGATACCGGTATGGAAGCGGCATCAT
>CAJOLP010000167.1 GCA_905235465.1 uncultured Lachnospiraceae bacterium
CTCCAATTGGTCGGAGACGGATTCTTCGCTTTCGGCACGGATAATCAATATCTGACTGCCTTGCTGATGGTGATGAAAGAGGCCGTCGATGACAAGTATGGCTATATCTAAATATAATTATAACAGAAGAATGAAGGGCTACGAGTGAAGAAATGAACAGAAAGAGTTTGTATGAGATCATCATCGTAGTGCTGATCGCGGTACCGCTCCTGCTGCCGAGCCTGTTCGGGGACGGGAGCGAAACCTATGCAGTGGGAGACGACGGCGCGCCTGTCCCGTCCATTGCCATTTCCGATATTGGCAAGCCTGGAACGCGCATTGCTGTGCTGACAGGCTCCGAGCTTTACACGGCGGTACAGGAAAACTTCCCACAGGCGACACCCGTACAGTTTGATACCTTTGCGGACGTGTTTTATGCCCTGGATGCGGGGAAGGTGGAAGCCGCGCTTGGGTTCGATACGAATATCTCGCTGGTACGCCAGTCGTATCCAGGGCTTGCCGTCGTCCCGGAAATGGTCACCGAATACTGCTACGGCTTCGGCACGCAGAAGAACGCGGCCGGCGCAAGACTCATGCGCGAGATGAACGCTTATTTTGAGGATCTGGTGGAGAGTGGACAATTTGAGGCGCTGCTGGATAAATGGAATGCCAGCGAAGGCGCGCAGTGCATGGACGAATATACGTTTTCCGGCGAAAAAGGTACGCTGAGAATCGCTACGCTGGGCACCTGGAGCCCCATGACCTTCTATGCGGGGGATGCGCTGACGGGCGTGTTCGTGGAGCTGATGAACGGCTTTTGCGCGGAAAGCGGCTATGTGCCGTCCTTCAAATCCATGCCCTACGCCTCGGAGATTGCCGGGCTGAACGCCGGGGAATACGATGTCATTGCCGACAACATCGTGCGCATCCCGGACCGCCTGGAGTCCATCAATATCACGGATCCGCTGTTTAGTAATGAGGTTTACGCCTTTGTTCCCGCCATGGTCTCCGAGGCGGCAGCATCCGGCGCAAGGGGCTTCTTCCAATCGATAGCGGCCAGCTTCGAGAAAAACTTCATCCGGGAAAACCGGTGGAAAATGATGCTATCTGGCCTTGGGGTCACACTGAGCCTCTCCGCGCTGTCCGGGCTATTTGGAACGCTGCTGGCGGCGCTGATCTGCTGGCTCAACACGCGCAGGGGCGACCTCGCAGGTGCGTTTGCGGACTTGTACATCCGCGTGTTCCATGGCGTGCCCATCGTGGTGCTGCTTCTGGTACTGAACTACCTGGTGTTTTCAGGCGCGTATTTTCCCGCCTTCTGGGTGTGCGTCATCGGCTTTTCGCTGGATTTCGCGGCATACGCTTCTGAAATATTCCGAAGCGGCATTGAGGCGGTTCCCGCCGGCCAGACGCGGGCGGCGCGGGCACTGGGCTTTGGGGGACTTCGAAGCTTTTGGAAAGTCGTGTTCCCGCAGGCCCTCGTCCACATACTGCCATCCTATAGTGGACAGCTCATCTCGACGGTCAAGCTGACCTCTGTGGCCGGATACATCTCTGTGATGGATCTCACGCGGGTCTCCGACATCATTCGAAGCCGCACCTATGATGCCTTCCCACCGCTGATCGTCACGACGCTGATCTATTTCCTGCTGTGTGCGCTGCTCACAGCGCTGCTGCGCAAACTGGAGAGGCACATCACGCCGGGAAAGCGGCGGACAGGCAAACTCGAAGCGATGCTGGAGGGGTGGACACCGGACGGGGCTGCGGTTATGACCTCTCGGGAAAGCTCTGGCGACGGTGAAAAACAGGACGGCTCTTCTACGGTCTTTCACATCGCCCACCTCAAAAAGAGTTTTGGGGACGTTACGCCGCTGCGCGATGTCAGCTGCGACATTCATAAAGGCGACGTCATTGCTTTGATCGGTGGGTCCGGCACGGGCAAGAGCACGTTCCTCAATTTGCTGAACCGCCTGGAGACGCCGGATAGCGGCGAGATCCTGTTCAACGGCGAAAATACAGGCGACAAAGGATGCGACTTGAACCGGCTGCGCCGTCGCGTGGGCATGGTCTTTCAAACCTTTAATCTGTTTTCGCACCTGACCGTGGTGGAAAACGTGATGCTGGCCCAGACAGAGCTGTTGAAAAGGAACCGACAGGAGGCCTTCGATCACAGCATGTTGATGCTGCGGCGCGTGGGACTTGCCGAAAAGGCGCTCAGCTACGCTTCGGAACTATCGGGCGGACAGCAGCAGCGCGTCGCCATTGCCCGCACGATGGCCATGAACCCGGAGGTGATCCTTTTTGACGAGCCCACCTCCGCCCTGGATCCTACGACCATCGGCGAGGTGCTGTCCATTATGCGCAACCTGGCCGCCAACGGCATGACCATGATCGTCGTGACCCATGAGATGCAGTTCGCCAGGGACGTGTCCAACCGCGTGTTCTATATGGACGAGGGGGTCATCTATGAGGAGGGCACGCCGGAGCAGGTGTTTGAGCATCCCCGGCGCGAGCGGACGCGACAGTTCATCCACCATCTCAAGGTGCTGCGCATAAGAATCGACAGCGCTGAATTTGATTTTGCCGGCGCGATTTCACAAATCGAGGCCTTTGCTCACAGGCATATGCTCGACCAGACGACGCTAAGGCGCATGATCGTGCTCACCGAGGAGCTGGGCGTTTCCATACTGATGCGGCACTGCGCCCCGTCGCCGGACATTGTGATCACCTTTGAATACAGCGAACAGACGGGCAGGATCGGTATGCGTACAACATTTTCGGGCGGGGACTTCGATCCGCTCCGGCAAGGTGATCCGGTTTCCGTTGCGTTGATTGAAAACGCGGCAGAGGATTGGCAGCTTGAGGAGGGAACGGAAGCGAGCGTTGTCACCTGCCGCTTGCGGCTATCCCATCCGTAAACGCTGTGGTGGCCTGGGACAACAGACACATGGAGGGGGATAAT
>CAJOLP010000168.1 GCA_905235465.1 uncultured Lachnospiraceae bacterium
TCCCGCAAAAATGCGGCCGCGCAGATGAGCGGCGCGGTGTCCGAGAGGATCCGGGCCCTTCGGGAAAAAATACTGTATGAGATCGCCTTTATCGAATCAGCTTTGGATGACCCTGAGAATTATACCCTAGGGGGGTATTCGGAAAAACTCATGGACGTCTGCGCTTCCCTTGAAAAGGAGATGGGCAGTATTTTGACCTATGCGCAGCAGGGGCGCGTCCTGCAGGAGGGGATCCGCACCGTGATCGTCGGCCGCCCCAACGTGGGCAAGTCCTCTCTCCTCAACTACATGACCGGTGAGGAGCGCGCGATCGTCACCGACATAGCCGGCACCACCCGGGACACCCTGAGCGAGTCCGTGCGCGTGGGCGGCGTCTCCCTGTACCTCACAGATACGGCGGGCATCCGCCCCACACAGGATCAGGTGGAGAAGATCGGCGTCATGCGGGCACAGAAGGCACTGGAGGAGGCGGAGCTCATCCTCTTCGTGATCGACAGCTCCCAGAAGCTCAGCGATGAGGACCTGGAGCTCGCGGAAAAGATCCGCGGCAGAATGGAACAGGGCGCGAAGTGCATCGCGGTCTTTAACAAGACGGATCTGGAGGGACAGACAGGCCGCAAAGAGATCGAGGCGCTGTTCCCGGTGGTCATCTCCTGCTCCATGAAGACGGGCGAGGGATACGAGGCGCTCGCCGACACCATCTCCTCCATGTTCCATATCGGAGAGATCGCGCAAAATAATGAGGTCTTCCTCGCCAACGTGCGCCACAGAGAAGCGATGCAAGAGGCGCTCACCTCCATACAGCTCGTCATGGAGAGCATCAAAGCGGGAATGAGCGAGGAGTTCTTTTCGGTGGATCTGATGAACGCCTACCGGGCGCTGGGCACGATCATCGGAGAGGCTGTGGAGGACGACCTGGTGGAAGAGATATTCAGCGAGTTCTGCCTGGGCAAATAAAAGGAGACACGAAGATGGATTATCACATTGGGACAAAGGTCTGCGTGATCGGCGCCGGACATGCCGGCGTGGAGGCCGCGCTGGCCACCAGCCGGCTGGGCTTTGAGACTCATATTTACCATGAATGTGGACAGCATCGCCATGATGCCCTGCAACCCCCACATCGGCGGCTCCTCCAAGGGACACCTGGTCCGGGAGATCGACGCCCTCGGCGGGGAGATGGGCAAAAATATAGACAAGACCTTCATCCAGTCCAAGATGCTCAACGTATCCAAGGGACCGGCCGTGCACTCCTTAAGGACCCAGGCGGATAAGGCGGAGTACTCCAAATCCATGCGCCAGGTGCTGGAAAAGCAGGAGAATCTCACGATCCGCCAGGCGGAAGTGGTCAAAATACTGACCTCCGATGAGACCTCCGGCGAGAACTCCGGCGATGGGAGCGGTCAAAGGCGCGTCACCGGCGATGAGAGCGGTCAAAAGCGCGTCATCGGCGTTCAGATCCACACAGGCACCATCTACGACTGCGACGCCGTGATCATATGCACGGGGACCTACCTGCAGGCCAGGTGCCTTGTAGGCGAATCCATCACCGAGACGGGGCCGAGCGGCATGCAAAGGTCCACGGGCCTAAGGGACAGCCTGCAGGAACTCGGTATTTATCTCAGAAGATTTAAGACCGGCACGCCCGCCCGCATGGACGGCCGCACACTGGATTATTCCAAAATGACGATACAGAAGGGCGATGACGTCGTCGTCCCCTTTTCCTACTCCACCGATCCCGCGGATGTGCAGATCGAGCAGGTGCCCTGCTATCTCACCTACACCAATGAGGAGACTCACGAAATCATCCGCGAGAATATCGACCGCTCCCCCATTTACGCGGGGATCATCGAGGGGACGGGGCCGCGTTACTGCCCCTCCATCGAGGACAAAGTCGTCAAATTCGCGGAGAAGACGCGGCACCAGGTCTTCATCGAGCCCGAGGGACGGGGCACAAATGAGGTCTACGTGGACGGAATGTCCTCTTCCATGCCGGACGACGTGCAGCAGAGGATGTACCGGACGGTGCCGGGCCTCGAAAACTGCGTGATCGTCAAAAACGCGTACGCCATCGAATATGACTGCATCAATGCCAACGAACTCAAACTTTCGCTGGAGACAAAAGCGGTCAGGGGCCTCTTCTGCGCCGGGCAGTTCAACGGCAGCAGCGGCTACGAGGAGGCGGCCGCGCAGGGACTGATCGCGGGGATCAACGTCGCCAATCAGCTCAGAGGCAGAGACCCGCTGATCTTAAAGCGCTCGGAGGCGTATATCGGCGTTCTCATCGACGACCTGGTCACCAAGGACAACCGGGAGCCCTACCGCATGATGACCTCCCGGGCCGAATACCGGCTTTTGCTCCGCCAGGACAACGCGGACCTTCGCCTGCGCAAATACGGATATGAGGCGGGGCTGATCGGCCGGGAGGCCTATGAGCACGTCTGCAGGAAACAGGAGGCCATCGAAAAGGAAGTACAGAGACTTAAGAGCGTCAAAATCGGCGCTTCCAGAGAAAATCAGGCGTACCTCAAGTCGCTGGGCTCCGCGGAACTCAAGACCGCGTGCTCTCTGGCGGAGCTCATGTGCCGACCGGAACTGGGCTACGAACAGATCGCGGGCCTTGATCCCGACCGAAAGCCCCTTCCCAAAGAGGTGACAGAGCAGGTGGAGATCCAGATCCGCTATGAGGGCTATATCAACCGGCAGCAGAGACAGGTCGAACAGTTTGAGAAGATGGAAAACCGCAAAATCCCCTCTTCCATCGACTATGATGACGTCGGAAGCCTTCGCCTGGAGGCCAGACAGAAACTAAAAGAGTTCATGCCGGCTTCCGTGGGACAGGCCTCCCGCATTTCCGGCGTGACGCCTGCCGATGTTGCCGTCCTGCTCATCTATCTCGAAAAAAACAGGGGCAGAACGTAAATGTTTCACGTGAAACATTTATTATTCAAATACACAGGAATCTTGCGTGATGGATATTTACCTAAGAGATAATACCAAGAAAATAGGCCTTTCGCTGACGGAACAGCAGCTGGAAATGTTCCGCCTCTATTATGAAAACCTCACGGAATGGAACAAAGTGATGAATCTCACGGCGATCACCGAGGAAAAGGACGTCTATGAGAAACATTTTATGGACAGCCTGATGATCTTCCGTATTTTGCCCCCCGCGCAGTGGGAAACCGGGCTGACCCTGATCGATGTGGGCACCGGCGCGGGCTTTCCGGGCCTTCCCATCGCGATCTGCATGCCGCAGATTCAGGTCACGCTGATGGATTCCCTGCAAAAGCGCGTGCGCTTTTTGGAGGATACGATCGGGAAACTGGGCCTTGAGAATGTGACGGCCGTGCACGCCCGCGCGGAGGAACTGGCGAGAAAAGACGGATACCGGGATCATTACGACCTCAGCGTCTCGAGGGCGGTCGCCAACCTGAGCACACTCTCCGAATACTGCCTTCCCTTCGTGAAACCGGGCGGACAGTTTTGCTCCTACAAGACGGACAGCGTTTCGGAGGAACTGGAGAAAGGAAGAAAGGCGATCCGGACCCTGGGCGGCGGCGAACCCAAGGTCGATTACTATACCCTTCCGGGCACAGACTATCACCGCTCCCTGGTGCTCGTCCCCAAGACCGGCGCGACGCCGCGCAAATATCCGCGGAAGGCCGGCCTGCCGGCCAAAGAGCCGCTATGAACCGCCATTGTGCCTTTTTCATTAAATAATTCAGTCTTTGGCGTGGATAATCCAAGGCCGTGCGTATAATATAGTGTTAGGACAATTGACCCCAAACGCTGGACCTGAACAGTCCAACAACACAGATTGTATAAGGAGAAATAAGATGAAAAAGAATATTATCAGGAAAGTTGCTTTTGTTTTGATCGCTGCTATGATTTACAATGATCGGCTGCGGCAAAAAGGAAGAGGTAATCGAGGAAGAGGTAAAGGAACAGGTAGAGGATATTGAGCAGCCTGCAGGCGAGTATAAAGTCGACTACGGCAAATCTGATATCTATACCAAGGAAGATATGGACAAGGCGATCGATGCAATCATGGCTGAGTTCGACAAATGGGACGGCTGCGTGATGAAAGAGATCCGCTTTACCGACGACAAGACCTGCGAGGACAACCTCAGCTATGTCAACGAGCTCGGCAATGGCCAGAAATTCGATCAGGCGATCATTTTTATGAGCGATTTCCACTCCCCTGTGGATCCCGGCGAAAATACAGCCTGGGAGGCGGACAAGGATTACAATGACTACAACTGGATCCTCGGAAGAGCGGAAGGCGGCGACTGGGTGCTTCTGACCTGGGGTTACTAATTAATAATCCGGGGACACTGATTAGAAACGCTAATTAGGAGTTCGCAGGGCAAAAAAACAAAAGAATTTCTGGATAATGCCAAATTATCATCAGAATTCTTATTAAATACAGAATAATCAAAGGGAGAATGTTTCACGTGAAACATTCTCCTTTTTTCGTGTATATGATATATTAGAACGGTAAACATTGGATTTACGAACCGGAGTTATATCATGGGGAAGATCATCGCAATCGCGAATCAAAAAGGCGGCGTCGGAAAGACGACGACCTCCATCAATCTTTCGGCGGCTCTGGCCCTGGAAGGCAAAAAAATACTGGTCGTTGACGCGGATCCGCAGGGAAACTGCACCAGCGGCTTTGGTATTGAGAAGAATGAGCAGGAAAACACGCTGTACGAGCTGCTTCTGGATGAATGTTCCACGCAGGAATGTATCCTCCGGGATGTGGTTCCGGGCATCGATCTGATTCCCGCCAATATCAATCTGGCAGCGGCAGAGATCGAACTGATCGGCATCCACCGCAAGGAGTTCATTTTGAGGGACGCGCTGGACTATGTGCGCGATGACTACGATTACGTCATTATGGACTGCCCGCCGTCGCTCAATGTTTTGACGGTCAACGCCATGGTCGCCGCGGATTCGGTTATCGTGCCGATCCAGTGCGAATACTATGCGCTGGAGGGGCTGAGCCAGCTCATTCACACCATCAACCTGGTGCGGGAAAGACTCAACCGCAGGCTGGATGTGGAGGGCATCGTCTTCACCATGTTTGACGCCAGGACAAACCTTTCCGCGCAGGTGGTGGAGAACGTCAAGGATAATGTGCAGCAGTATGTCTACGGAACGGTCATACCGCGCAATATCCGCCTTGCGGAGGCGCCCAGCTACGGGGAGCCGATCACGACGTATGATCCCAGATCTTCCGGCGCCGCGGCCTACAGAGCCCTGGCCGTGGAGGTGATCCGGAGGGATGATCCGTCAGAGCCGGAACCGGAGCCGCTTTCGGAGCTGACCGCGGAGCCGGAATCGCTGCAGGAGCAGCCGGCTTCGAAGCAGAAATCACTGCAGGATGAGCGGCCGGCTTCAGGGCAGGGATCAGATACTCTGCAGGAGCAGCTGTCACCTTCGGAGTGGGGATAAAGATAAATTGTGACTTGAGAAGAGTCGGGAGAAACTATGGCGAGAAGAACCGGGGGCCTGGGAAGAGGCCTTGACGCGCTCATTCCAAAGCGCGAGGAAATAGAAAAGGCAATGCAGATCTCTGACGCGGCGGA
>CAJOLP010000169.1 GCA_905235465.1 uncultured Lachnospiraceae bacterium
CTTTTCACAGACCATATCCAGATGCGCCTGAAGGAGAATGGGCGGCGCGTCCTCCCGGCCGGGAGAGGCGTCTTTCTTTAGAAGAACGTTTCCATAGTCATCTATGGACGCTGAGATCCCCATCTTGGCGGCGCGCTCAAAAAGATATTGCCCCAGGGCCTTTTCGTTGCCGCTTCCGTGAGGGATCTGCGAAATCTCGTAGAACCATGAAAATACCGGGTCCCGGCGCAGTGCTTCCACCGCGGCCGGATTATCCGCTTTTTGTCCGCTTAGTTCCATAAAAATATTTCCCCCAAACTCAATTTCGCTGTTGCATTAACATATTACCGTGATAAAGTGATGCGGGTCAAGTCTTATACTTTATTTCGTTTGACATTCTCTTTGATGGGTGCTAGAATCTCTATAAATTTATATAAGTAAACCGATGAAGCGGAGATAACGGCAGTCATGCGCCCGTACAGAGAGCCTGCGATGCTGAGAATCAGGCGGGAAACAAGTTGTCAAATGGACCGCGGAGGGCGCAGTCAAAAGCGCAGTGAGCGCTGAGTATTCTGCGACGTTGAGGCAGACGTCATATGCCGGGGATATGAAGGTATCCCGCAAAGCGCACGGGTCAGACCGTGAAATCAGGGTGGCACCGCGGATAGGTTCTATTCGTCCCTGACAGAAAGTAGTATTTCTGTCAGGGGCTTTTTTTAGGCCCGCCGGGCAGAAAAAATGCATGCAAAATGTATGCGGCGCTGTATTCACGGGAAGAAGGAGATGTAAAATGATCAAGGAAGCAATTGTCAAAATCGTAAACAAAGAAGATCTGACCTATCGGGAGGCCTATGACGTCATGAATGAGATCATGAGCGGCGAGACGTCCGCGATCCAGAACGCGGCGTTTTTGTCCGCGCTTTCCACTAAGAGCGCGAAGGCGGAGACCACCGATGAGATCGCAGGGTGCGCTGCGGCCATGAGGGACAACGCGACCAAAGTGGATTCGGGGATGGATCTGATCGATATCGTCGGAACAGGCGGAGACGGGGCGCACACCTTCAATATTTCCACCACCACCGCGCTTGTCGCGGCTGCCGGCGGACTCAAGGTTGCCAAACACGGAAACCGCGCCGCGTCCTCCAAGAGCGGGACGGCGGACTGCCTGGAGGCGCTGGGCGTAAACATTCAGGAGAGCCCCGCGCGCTGCGTTGAACTTTTAAATGAGGCGGGCATCTGCTTTTTCTTCGCGCAGAAATACCACACATCCATGAAATATGTGGGGGCGATCCGCAAAGAACTGGGGTTCCGCACTGTTTTTAATATTCTCGGGCCGCTGACGAATCCCGGATCGCCCACCATGCAGCTTCTGGGCGTATATGACGGATACCTTGTGGAGCCCATCGCGCAGGTCCTGGTGGGGCTGGGCGTCAAGCGCGGCATGGTCGTCTACGGGCAGGACAAGATGGATGAGATCTCCCTGAGCGCGCCGACGACTATCTGCGAGATCAACAACGGATGGTACCGCACCTATGTGATCAAACCTGAAGATTTCGGGCTGGAACGCTGCAGCAAGGAGGATCTTGTGGGCGGAACGCCTCAGGAGAACGCGCAGATCACCCTCGATATCCTCAGCGGCAAGAAGGGCCACATGAGGGACGCTGTGCTGATCAACGCCGGCGCCGCGCTCTATATCGGCGGCAAGGCGGACAGCATCAAGGACGGCGTAGACCTGGCTGCCGAGCTCATCGACAGCGGCAAGGCGAAGGAGACATTGGACAAATTCGTCGAGATCAGCAACAGACCTGAGGAAGAATAATGACGATTTTGGATGAACTGGCGTCGCACGCCGCGGAGCGGACGGCGCAGGCAAAGATAAAAGTGCCGGAACAGGAGCTGAGGGATGAGGCTTTCTCACTCCCCAAAGGGGATTTCGCCTTTGAGCGCGCGCTCAAAAAGCCGGACATCGCATTTATCTGCGAGTGCAAAAAAGCGTCCCCGTCCAAGGGACTGATCGCGCCGGACTTTCCGTATCTGGATATCGCGAAGGCGTATGAGGAGGCGGGCGCCGACTGTATTTCCGTCCTGACGGAGCCCAAGTGGTTCCTTGGCAGCAGCGATTATCTTCGCGAGATCGCGGCGGCGGTCTCCATCCCGTGT
Source organism: uncultured Lachnospiraceae bacterium (assembly GCA_905235465.1). GTDB lineage: Bacteria > Bacillota > Clostridia > Lachnospirales > Lachnospiraceae > CAG-791. The sequence goes on from CAJOLP010000169.1 coordinate 2,140, forward strand.
CTGCGCAAGGATTTCACAGTGGACGCCTATATGATCTACGAGGCAAAGGTGTTGGGCGCGTCCGCCGTACTGCTGATCTGCTCGATCCTTGAGGAGGAACAGATCCGCGAGTACATCGGTATCTGCGACGAGCTGGGCATGACGGCACTTGTGGAAGCGCACGACGAGGCGGAAATACAGACTGCCCTGAGGTGCGGCGCACGGGTGATCGGCGTCAACAATCGGAACCTCAAAGATTTCTCGGTGGATACAGAGAACAGCAGGCGGCTGCGGGCGATGGTGCCGGAGGAGGTCCTGTTCGTCTCCGAAAGCGGCGTCAGGAGCGCCCGGGATGTGCAGGCTCTGCGGGAGATCGGCGCGGACGCCGTTCTCGTCGGAGAGACGCTGATGCGGGCTCCTGACAAGAAGAAAATGCTGGATGAGCTGCGGGGGAGAGGCTGAATTGTCGGCAGCCTTTCATTGCTGCGGCAGCACGCTTCTGTGGTGAGGAGCTTCTGTGGTGAGGAGAGGAACAAGATGACGAAAATTAAATTCTGCGGCCTGTCCCGTCCCTGTGATATCGAGGCGGCCAACGAGCTGGGAGCGGATTATATAGGATTTGTCTTCTGGCCGGGCAGCAAGCGCTATGTTACGATAGAACAGGCGGCGGAACTCAAAAAGAGGCTTTCTGAAGAAATAAAGGCGGTCGGTGTTTTTGTGGACGAGGCGCCCGAAAGAGTCGCGGACCTCTTGGAGCGCGGCGTTATCGACATCGCACAGCTTCACGGAAAGGAAGATGAGTCGTATATTGAGAGAATTCGGGAGTTGACCGATCACCCGATCATCCGGGCGGTCAAGGTCAAAAGCCGCGATGATCTTGAGAGGGCGGCGGGCAGTACCGCCGATTATCTGCTGCTGGACGCCGGAGCCGGAGATGGCGCCGTATTTGACTGGTCCGTGGCCAAAGGGATCGGCAGGCCGTATTTCCTCGCGGGGGGACTGGCGCCCCAAAACGCGCGGGAAGCGATCCGCGCGCTGCACCCGTACGCGGTTGACGTCAGTTCCGGCATAGAGACGGACGGCCGCAAGGACAGAGAGAAGATGGCGGCGTTTGCGGACGCGGTCAGAAAGGAGATATGAACATGACAAATCCGAACGG
>CAJOLP010000170.1 GCA_905235465.1 uncultured Lachnospiraceae bacterium
TTATGGTTTATTATTTTTCTCTATTTCGTCAACGTTACTCCTGCATGAAATCCACGAAGGCAAGCATTTCCTTTTTGGTCTTGAACCGGGCCGTGTACATATAGCGTCCCATCTGCGGCCAGTTCACGGGAGGCATCTCCTCCTGCATGACGATATTGTCCCTGTACCGCTCCATGATCTCTTCGTGGGAATGAAGATAATCGCGGCCGTCCTTGCGCCCGTAGTACACGCAGTAATACCCGTTCTTGTTTGCCACTTCCGTGCGCAGCTCATCGTAAAGGACCATGTCCGCGAAGATCTGATAGACATCCGTGGAGTGGGCGAAATTGATCATATCGGGCGTATAGCCTCCCGGCGGGCGCATGTTGACTTCAAGGCCCGCATACTCGCCCTTCTTGCCAAGACCTTTCTTGGTCTTTTTGAGTCTGAAAAACTCCAGATGCACGAACCTGCGGTTCACGCCGAACGCCCTCACCGTGCGCCTTCCCGCCTCGCTCAGTTTCGGATCCACGACAGGGCTCACATAGTAAGTCAGATTCAGGTCGTCATTGACGGCGTCCATGACCGGTATGGGAAAGACCGACATATTTTCAAAGAGCGGATCACCCTTGGAATCCAGGATCGCCTCATAGGAGACCAGATCGCCCTCTATGAACTCCTCCATCACATAGGGAATCTGAGGGAGATCGCCAAAGAACCGCTCCAGCTCCAGATCACTGCTCAGCTTCCAGGTGTTGGCCGCGCCGACGCCGTTGTCGGGCTTGACGACGACCGGATAGCCCACTTCCTCAATAAAAGCGCGCGCCGCCTCCAGCGTGGTGACCTTGCTCTGCCTCGCGGTGGGGATCCCGGCATTGATATAGATCTGCTTCATCTGAGACTTCTCCTTGATAAAGCCGATCCGGTCCTCCTGAATGCCGGTCGTGATGTTGAAATCCGTGCGAAGCCGCGCGTCCTGCTCGAGCCAGTACTCGTTGAGGGACTCGATCCAGTCGATCTTGCCGTATTTGAACGAGAAGAACGCCACCGCGCGGAACACCTCATCGTAATTTCCCAGCGAATCCACCTTGTAGTATTCGGTCAGCGACGCCTTCAGCCCGTCCTCCAGGCCGTCGTAGGGCGCGTCCCCGATGCCGAGTACGTTTGCGCCGCCCCTCCGCAGGCGGTCACAGAAATTCCAATATGTGTGCGGGAAGTTGGGCGATACAAAAATGAAGTTCATACTCTCCTCCTTATGCCGGTATCGTCAGTATTTTGACAGCTCCACTCTATTTCAGTTTCCGGTCCTCTCCAGCAGGATCGGGATAAAATACCGCATCTGTTTGAACCACCAGGGCCAGTCGTGATTGACGTCATAGCCCCAAAAATCGCACCAGGCGTTGATCCCCTTCTCCTCAAAGACGCTCTGCAGATATTTGAGACTCCGGACGCCGTCCTCTTCCCAGGCGCCCTGCCCCACGCAGATGATGATCTGCTTCTGGTTGTAGAGGTCCACATAGGGGTGATCGGGCGCCATGTTGGGCAAAAACCGCTCCGGCGAGTTCATATAGAGCGTCTCATTCATCCAGCCGTCAAAGAAGACGTCGCTGTCATAGACGCCGGAGAGCGCCAGGCACCCCTGGAACAGGTCGGGCCTCCGAAGGAACGTGAGCAGCGCGTGGTTGGCGCCCATGCTCATGCCCGTGGTCATCGGGAGCTTGCCGCCCGTCCTCTCCAAAATGAGGGGGACCACCTCCTCCGTAATATAGTGAAAATACTCCTCCTGCCGCCAGGCCCTGCGGCCCTTGTCGGGATCTCCCGGCGACCAGCTCTCCTTATCCACCGAGTCCACGACAAAAAACTGCACGCGGCCGTCCTCGATGAAATCCCGGAGCTGATCGATCATGCCGAAGTCCTCGTAATTGCGGCACATCGAATCCTGTGTGGGGAACCCCAAAAACGGGAGCCCCGCATGCCCGTACACCTTTATGTGCATATCCCTGTCCAGGAAATAGCTGCGATGTGTGATAGATTCCGTATACATAAGATTACCTTCCTTCCCCTTTTCCTTCCGCTGTTCCTTCCGCTGTTTTATGGCTGCCGCCCGGCGCTTCACCCCTCACCGGATCGGCGGCCACATCTGCCTGCCATCCTCTAAAATAAGCCTTCGCATCGCCTTCACCGCGACCTCGATGGGGGCGTCCACATCCATCTTTACGTCGTCTTCCAGCCCTTGCTCCCGCCGGGTCTGATTGGCGAAGACCGTCAAAATAGTGCCGACCCGCACCTTCCGCACGGATCCCACGACGAAAAGCGCCGCGGACTCCATCTCGCTGGCGAGCGCTCCGCAGTCCAGCCACGCGTTCCAGTTGTACTGCAAAAGGCCCCCCACAGGCATGCTCTGGGGGCTGTGCTGCCCGTAAAAGCTGTCCTTACACTGCACAACGCCCACATGGCAGCGATACCCGCACTCCATGGCTGAAGTGTACAGCATCGCCGACACCACGGGGTCCGCAACGGCCGGAAATTCGATCGGCGCGTATTCGCGGCTCGTCCCCTCCATGCGGATCGCGCCTGTGGCGATGACAAGGTCGCCTCCCTTGACCTTCGGATCCATGCCGCCCGAAGTCCCGACGCGGATAAATGTATCCGATCCGCAGTGGATCAGTTCCTCCAGGGCGATGGCCGCGGAGGGCCCGCCGATGCCCGTGCTGCAGACACTGATCTTCTCCCCCTCCAGCGTTCCCGTGTAGATCGTGAACTCGCGGTTCTCGCCCACAAGGACGGGGTCGTCATAATACTGCGCGATCTTCTCGCACCGTCCCGGATCGCCGCAGAGGATCACATAGCGCCCCACGTCGCCGGGCTTGATCTTGAGATGAAATTCCTCATTCTCTGAATA
>CAJOLP010000171.1 GCA_905235465.1 uncultured Lachnospiraceae bacterium
AAAGGGCTGGCTGAAACTGGGTGAGAGGTGGTTTTACTTTAACAGCGACGGGATCATGCAGACCGGATGGCTGGAACTTGACGGCAAGCGGTACTACCTTAATGATGAGGGCGTCATGCAGACCGGATGGCAAGTGATTAGCGGCGAGCGGTACTACTTCGATGAGAACGGCGTGATGTTTACCGGCTGGCACGAGATCGACGGAATCTGGTACTACTTCAGCGAGAGCGGCGCGCTGCGCAAATGATTTTACCTGCGCGCTTACCTGCGCGAGGAAGACTTCATGTAGAAAAGACCTCAGAGGCGTATTCAACCTCTGAGGTCTTTTTAGCGCGGTTAATAATCAGCTTTTCAGGATTTGCTCTCCACCTTCACTCTGCCGCGGTGAAGGCTGTCTTTAAAGAACTCTTTGACAGAGCAGCCGGCGCGGCCGGAGGAAGCGCATGCGCAGGCACACGCACAGCTGGAAGCGCACGCGCAGCTGGATGCACAGGACGACGCACAGGAAGAACGGGGCCTGAGCTGCCGCCGGAACGCCCGGAGCCGCCGGATCGTCTGGAGCCGCCGGGATGGGAAACGGGCACGTTGACCACGTTTACATGGATGTAGGTGTTGGGGTCGCTTCCGTAATGGTATGTACCGGCTTTGCTGTAGTTTTTGGGCTTGTCCAGATCCTTTTCCTCGACGATCTCCTTGCTCTTGATCATACTTCGGCCGCAGTAAGGGCACTCGTCTTTGCCCTCTATCCGACCGGCGCCGCAGCTGGGGCAGAACTCGTAATACTCGATCTTGGTGCGTATGATCTTCTTTTCAGTGTCTTCAGAGGAAGTGCCGAATCCCTCACCCGAGAAGATCCACTGGAAGAATTTGATGAGCCCAATGCCGGGAATTACGAACATGATGATAAAAGCAAAGAATCCGATTATGATCATCGGCCAATCGTCCGTACTTTCGGCATAGTAGTCACCCCGACCGCCGCCTGCGGCGTCATCTGACTGACGGTCATCAGAGAAAGAAAAGGCGTCATTGGGGTAAGCGACGGTAATGGAGTACCGTTCGCCCGGGTCAAGAGAAGAGGTGAAGACCAGATAGCCGTTGTCCTGCACACAGTCCGGCTGCCAGGCGCCTGCCTTGTCTTCATTCCAGCGGATGGTCAGGTCTTTGACCTCAATTCCGTCAAACCAGGCCGGCGTGTAGGCAAATACTGTCTCTCCCTCAACATACCGGTCAATCTGGTACATGTGATCCTGAACAAAAGAGAACTCGAAGCTCGCCACCTCGTCTTCGTAATAATTGCGGTCCAGATAGATGTCCAGAGAAGATCCCTGATCGGTGATGCTGCTGACGTTTTGAATCCCCGTAACGTCGGTATGGTGGCTGTTGGGAAGACCGATGTTGACCCACTCCAGAGGACCGTAAGTCACATCATCCAGTACCTTCCAGTCGATGTGATAGGTCATCAGCAGGGAGGCGTCTTCCTGCACGTCTACGGTAATGATAAAATGCTCGATCTCATCGGTGGGCTCCGCTGCTCTGGCAGTCCACGCAAAGGGAGCGGTGAAACTCAGTATGAGCGCCGTCAGAAGGGCTGTTAAGAAAAACACTCTATTTTTTTTCATCAGCAGTACCTCCTCAGGGGGCATTCACCGGACATCTGAGAGGAAAAGGCACGGCAGGCTTTGCAGGTCTCGCCATCCCAGATCTTTTCCCAGCTATCGGTGAGGATATTTCCCAGAGGCTGGTCATCCAGCCAGCTCTGGCAGGGCACTACATTGCCGCCCGGCGTGACAGCCATATTGGAGAGGCAGGCCCCGCAGGATGGGGAAGGAATATTCAGCTCTTCAAATACCTGCTCATCCAGCCAGCCGGGGGAAGTAAATGCGATCTCCATACCATTTGCATGACAGTAGGAGACTGCGCCCCGCAGGATCTCTTCCAGTTCCTCACTCCCAAGCTGCAGCGCCTCCGATGCGGGCTGCGCCGCGCCGCCCGTGGTAATGAGACCGGAGCAGGTCACATAGATCACACCGAGCTCATGCAGGAGTTTCAGCGTCTTTTCGTAATCCCGGTTGAGCGTGCACAGGGGCGTGTTAATACTCACCGACAAGCCCGCCGCCAAAGCATTCTTGATTCCGGACAGAGTCTGATCATATCCGGCCGCGCCGACCAGGCGGTTGTGGACCTCGGGATCATCTGAATAGAAGGTGATCTGCACACTGTCCAGTTCAGCCTCGTGGAGCCACTGACAGTACTCCGGAGTGAGTCGGATCCCATTGGTATTGAGACGGGAGATAAACCATCGGGCATAACTGATGAGCTCGAAGAGGTCTTCCCGCATTGTGGGTTCGCCTCCGGTGAAGGTTACCTGCGGGATGCCCGCAGCCCGGCAAATATCCAGAACCTTTTTCCAATCAGCTGTGGAGAGCTCCTCCTCGCCGGACAGCTTCTGGCCGGCGGCATAACAGTGCACACATTTCTGGTTGCAGTGCCAGTTTCCGTTTTTGGTCATGGCGCTGACCATCAGATCCATGCGGTGCGGTGCCTGCATAAAGGGCGCGTAATCACCGATATTCATGTAATACACGTCCGTGGTCACCTCCTCGCGGTAGGCGATCTGGCGGATGGTCGTATAGATAGTCTGCATATCCTCCAGAATGCGGTTCATGGAGTAGACAGGAACGATCGTCTTTACGCTTTCGGCGGCGCGGTTCAGGATATTCTCTATATCTGACTCGCTGATCTGTCTGCCGTCGTAATGGTTGGTTTCCCGAATGAGCTCCGCCAGCATCACTGCCCAGACAAAGTTGACCGGCAGGATATCGGTGCCGTTGATGATGGCAATACTGGGGTTGAAACTGTCTTCCTCCGGTTTGGGAGGGATCAGGTGGACGCGGATGGCGCCCGGCCCGTCGGGGTTCAGAGTCGTGTGCAGGACTTCGCAAAAAACCATATCCATGTAGGCTTTCAGGTTGCGTACCGTCCTGGTATTTCTGAAAAGGAAGGGTATTTTGGCCATGGTAACCTTTCTGCCCTTAAGCTTTGGGCTGATTCCGGTAATATATTTCTGATATATTCCATAATGCCCCGCGGAGGTTCTAAATGTCAACGGCGGGGCGGGTATTGACAAAAAAAGAGTGTGCTGTTCAGATGGAGCAGCACACTCTTTTTATATAGATTTCGCTATTCAATACAAATTCAATTACTCCGCAGGTATGACGTTGATATCGATCGTACCCGTTGCTTTCTCTGTCACGGTCGCCTTGACCATGTAATCTCCGACAAGAGAGGCACTTCCCACTTCAACGGTATCCGTATATGTCGGTTCGATCTCCAGGTCAGGCACTTCATCGATCGACTGATTTTCGGGCACACCGATGAGTTCCACTTTGACAGCGCCTTTTTCCAGATTAGAAGTGATGGTGATCTGCTCGCCTTCACCGACGGTAAGGGTGCCTATCATAAAGAAGTCGTCGACGTTCGCGTTTTCAGCCTTAATGGTCATAGCCTTTTCTGTATTCTCGCTCATAATGAATTCAGACTTGGAGCATGCAGTCATCATGAGCGCGGACAGTACTATTATGGCGAATAATAACTTTTTCAATTCTTTGATCCTCCTATTTCTTACAAAGCTTCATCCTTTTAATAATCGGCTCTATATACGAGGGATGTCAGAATATTCCACAGCTTTTATTTTTTCTTCCCGCCCATAAATTCAGGCAGCTCCCGGCCTTCCTTGATCCACTGCGCGTATTCGGCGGTTGCGGCGAACATGACGTCGCCGGAGGAGTTGAGGGCAGTTTCCACGGAATCCTGCACTACACCGATGATGAATCCGATCGCCACTACCTGCATGGCCACATCGGCGCTGATGCCGAACATGGAGCATGCCATCGGGATGAGCAGGAGCGATCCGCCCGCCACACCGGACGCGCCGCAGGCTGCCAGCGCGGAGAGGAATGACAGGAGCAGTGCCGAGGGGATATCCACATTTATGCCGACGGTATTTGCGGCAGCAAGCGTCATGACTGTGATCGTGATGGCCGCGCCGTCCATGTTGATGGTCGCGCCCAGCGGGATGGAAACGGAGTACATCTCCTTGTCCAGGCCCAGATCCTCACACAGTTCCATATTGACAGGGATATTGGCGGCAGAGCTTCTGGTAAAGAAGGCAGTGAGTCCGCTCTCTCTCAGGCACCGAAACACCAAAGGATAGGGGTTGCGCTTCAGAACGACGAAAGCGATCAGCGGATCCACGACAAGTGCCACAGTCAGCATACAGCCGACCAGGAGCAAAAGAAGCTTGCCGTAATCCGTGAAGATCGACAGGCCGTTGCCGGACACAGTGGAGAACACCAGCCCGCAAATACCGAAGGGTGCCAGATTGATGATCTGCCGCACGATTGCGGAAATACCGTCCGCGAGATCCGACATGAAGCGCTTTGTAGTATCTTTTGCAATTGTCTTCATAGTCAGTCCAAAGGCTGCGGCCCAGAACAAAATGCCGATATATTTTCCTTCGGCAACAGCGCCCACCGGATTGGTGACCATATCAAGAAGAAGATTGCGAAGGACTTCGTCGATGCCGGAGGGAGCGGCCTGTTCCACCGCCGCGACATCCAGGACCAGCGTCTGCGGGAACAGGAAACTGCCGACGACGGCAACAACCGCCGCCAGAAAGGTGCTCACCAGATAGAGCGCCAGGACCATGCCGAAGCGGCTGTCCAGCTTCTCCTTTCCCTGGGCAAGCGCCGAGGAAACAAGAACAAAGACCAGCACAGGCGCGATAGCTTTGAGGGCGCCCACAAACAGATCGCCCATGACGGCGATCCACTGCGCCTGCGGGACAATAAGCGCAAGGAGCAGACCGATCACCAGGCCGATCACGATGCGGATCACCAGGCTTGTGCTGTTGTATTTGGATACGGCTGAATCAACTAAAGATGTAATGCTTTTCATAACTCCTCCCAAAATAAGTAATTGCCG
>CAJOLP010000172.1 GCA_905235465.1 uncultured Lachnospiraceae bacterium
CCGCCTCGCATTATAGTATTGTTCTACCTATCGTCATCAAGCGACATTTGGGAGAATCAATATGTCAGTTAATAATAATTATAAAAATACAGCGCCGGCCCCCAGAAAGCGCGGGCCCGGCACCGCCGGCGTCATTGCGGTCATTTTGCTCGCCGTGCTCTTTGCCGCGGCGATCTTTTTGTTTGTGATCAACCGATGGGAGATCGTCATTCGCGTGAACGGCCCCTCCGCCGTCACCGGCGAGTGCGGGGAGCCCTACCGCGACCAGGGCGCGGAGGCAGAAGTGACGGGATCCATTCTTTCCTCTGTCCACCACCAGATCCCCGTGACGGCCTCCGCGGAGGGCGTCAACATCCATGAGCCCGGCGAATACAAGGTGACCTACACAGCCAAATTCCTGTGGATCAGCGAGACGGCGGCCCGCACCGTCAGCATTGTGGATACGACGCCGCCTCAGATCGAGCTTTTGACCGTCGAGGACCACTACACGCTCCCCCACCACCCCTACGAGGAGGAGGGCTATACGGCGACGGACAACCACGACGGCGACATCACCGACCGCGTCACAAGTCAGGAGCGGGACGGTATCGTCTACTACTCCGTCTCGGACGAGGCGGGCAATATCGCGACCGCCGAGCGCGAGATCTATTACGACGATCGAAATGCCCCGGTGATCAGCTTCGAGGGGCCCGAAGAGGTCTTTCTGTTCAAGGGAGACTCGTGGAAAGACGACGTCCGGGCCGAGGATGACGCGGACGGCGACGTGACCGACCGGGTGGAGTACGAGACCGACCTCAATACCCGCAAAGTCGGCACATATACCGTCACCTACACGGTGACCGATGAGTGGGGAAACACTGCCACAAAGAAGCGCTTTGTGACGGTCAAGCCCGTCCCGGCAAAGGCGCCCAAAAAGATGGATCCCAAAAAAGTCATCTACCTGACCTTTGACGACGGACCCGGTCCCTACACGGAGGAACTGCTCAAAATACTCAAAAAACACAAGGTCAAGGCCACTTTCTTCGTGACGGCGGCCTACGAGGACTATCGGGATCTGATCAAAAAAGAGTACAAGGCGGGCCATTCCATCGGCATCCACACGGCCACCCACAGATATGAAGATGTCTATGAGAGTACCGACGCCTACTGGGAAGACTTCAATGAGATGGAGGATATCATTCAGGCGCAGATCGGCCGGCGCGTCGATATTTTCCGCTTCCCGGGCGGGAGCTCGAATACGATCAGCGCCAACTACTGCGAGGGGATCATGACAGAACTGACGCAGCAGGCCGGCGAGAAAGGATATGCGTATTTTGACTGGAACATCACCAGCGGGGACGCGGGCGACACCACCAGCGGCGATGTGATGTACGACAATATGATGGAGGGCATCCACAAATACGAGAACTCCGTCATCCTGTGCCACGACGTCAAGGACTACACTGTCAAGATGATGGACCGGTTCCTGACGGACGCGCTGGAAGAGGGCTACACCTTCCTCCCCATCACAAGCGATTCCCCCGGCGCCCACCACGGCGTAAATAACTAAGAGCTAAGGCGACTAAAACGGCGGCTGCACTCAGCGTGCAGCCGCCTCTTTATTTTTATTTTTGCGCCTTCCCGCGCACGGAACAGCGTCTCCCCGCGGAACTTTATCACTTGAGTCCCCGCAGGATCTTCTCGCGGCTCTTCAGCTTAATGTCGCTTGCCTGCTCCGCTCTGGGCGTGTCGTAGATAAATGCTTTGGCGTCCGCATAGCCCTTTTCGTTGACGGGCGCATCATCCCAGAAGTAAGAGTAGACGGGCTTTCCGTCGCTCCCAATGATCGTGACCGCGCTGTCCAGCGATCCGTAAATGCCGTGCTGCGCAAGGCCCAGCTTTCCGCCGGAGAACATGTAGATATTCTCCTCGTAGACGCCTCCTTTGCCCCTCTTTGCGCAGACAAGATTCAGGCGCGTCAGATAGGAGAAAGACCGGCTGATCTGTTTTTCCTCCACAACGCCGTCGTGATAGGACACGATCCGCGCGCCGGTCTGCTCGTCCGCCCCCATCATCAAAAGTTCGGGCGTTCTGCCCTCCTCGATCTTGAGGAGCGCAAAGCCCTTATAATTGCCGTTCGCCGCTTCGTCCAGCACTGTCCTGTAGGCCTCCTGATAGGAGGAAAACTTCTCCCAGATCCTGCCTGTTCTGAGATACTGCGCGGCGCCGGACAGGGTCAGCATCGGAAGTTTCTCATTGAGCTGCCGGCTCATCCCGATGTCCAGTTCGGGCTCCTCATCCTTCCGGCAGTGATAAAGCCTGGCCTCCAGGCCGTCCGGCCGTCCGCCCTCCCCCAGGGAACTATAGCGGCAGAGGATGAGAATGTCTGTACTGCCGTCCTCGTCATAATCTCCGAACGAAATACCCTCCACGCCTTCAAATACGCCTGCCTCGCGCATATTGCCGGGCGTCCAGCCCGGGAGCGTCCACAGAATATGCTTGTCTCTTTCTATGACGAAGGTCGCGTCCGCCTCCTTGCTCACCGGCTCATAGGTATACAGGGTCACAAACCCGTAGGGCGTGACCGTGGCGGCGCGGGTCCCGTCCAGCAGCATGTCCTTCTGCGACCACAGCCGATTGGCACAAAAACGGTAACCGTCCCCATTCCTGCGCAGCGTGACTTCATATACGGGCACGTGCCAACCCTGAGACACCTTCTCCGGAATTACCTCTCTGTAATGAACGGTGTAGACGCCCTTCTGCTCAAAGGCATCGAGCACCTCTATGCGGCGAATGTTGGTGTCCTCATCCCCGTGGGTGATGTAGACTCCGGCAAAAAGACCCAGTCCGGCTGCTCATAGAGATCCCCCAATGACACGCCGGCCCGATACTGCAGATAGTCGTTGATCTGCGCCGCCGTAAGCCTGATCACATCAGGATCCTCTGTGAGGCCCGCGGCCTCAAGATAGGCCTCCCGCTCATCTCCTTCGGGCACTTCCACGTCCAGCCCGCCGCCGATATAAAAGATCTGCGACGCGTCCAGCTGCTCAGGCACCTCATATGTTGTCACAAGAAACCCATAGCTGCCCTCCTCATTGAGGAACGCCTCCATGGCCTTACACTCCTTGTCGCTGAGGTAATTGATGTCCCCGCCGTCATTGTGGACAAAAGACTGCGCCTCGTTGCTCTCCTCTACCGCCGCCGCTGCCGTACTTCCCGGCATTGCTTCCACGCTTCCCGCTGCCTGGCTTTCTTTTTCCTGCACCAAAAACAAGGCACCGGAATCCCCCTTATTGGGTAGATCTTCTCTCCCAAGTGCCTCTGCTCTGCTGCAGCCGCTGACTCCCGCAGCGATCATGCATGCCATTATTGTATATATTAGAGAACGGCAAAGCCTGCCTGTCTTTCTCCTCGCCATTATGTGTTTCCGTCCTCTCCACATTCCCCCTAGAACATGGATCGTTCGATCGTTCCCCGTTTCACGAAGCATCCCTCTTGCATGCGATGGAACGGGGACCACCGTCATGCCCCTATTATAGCAGATACCTCTTCCTTTGTCAGCCTGCGCCACTGCCCCGGCGCAAGTTCTTCGTCCAGCGTGAGGGGCCCCATGGACAGGCGTTTCAGATACTGCACATCCCGCCCAACCGCGGCGAACATGCGCTTGATCTGATGAAATTTGCCCTCGTGGATCGTGACAAGCACATGCTCAGACGGTTCGTCCGACTCGGCCATGACGCCGTCGCATTGCGCACTCGTCTGTGCCAGAGTTGTCAGTTTCGCGGGAAGCGCCGTCCATCCTTCCTCCACCTGAAGTCCCTCTGCGAACAGCAATTTTTCCCGGTCTCCCACCGGTCCGTCCAGGCGCGCATAATAGACCTTGTCCACATGCCTTTTTGGCGACAGAAGCCTGTGTGCCAGTTCTCCGTCATCTGTGATCAGAAGCAGCCCCTCCGTATCTTTGTCCAACCGGCCAACAGGAAACAAATCCGCTCTGTGTCCAGGCCACTTCGCAGCCCTTTCCTGCGGCTCTGCGGTATTTCCGCCCGCCTCCGTCCGCCCAAGTTCGTTTTCCGGACACATGAGATCGATCACTGTCCTTTCACGGGAATCCCGCGACGCGGACACTACACCTGCCGGTTTGTTGAGCATATAATAGACAAATTTCTCATAGCAAAGGGGCCTGCCGTCCAGACAGACCTCATCCGCTTCATCCACTTTCATGCCGGGGTCAACCGCCGCTGCGCCACCCACAGTGACATGCCCGTCCCGGATCTTTTGCCTGACTTCCTTGCGGGTCCCTACACCCATGTCGGCAAGATACTTGTCTAAACGCATCTTCCGTAAGTTCCTTTCAGATACTTTTAATGGTCTTTGCCCGCCTTAGGAATCACGTCTGGTATCTGTTCAATAATTCTACTGCATTCACCTCTGACGCCATCCGGCCATTCTTCCTTCATGAATTCATCCTCGGGGGCAAATTCTTTAAGCAATTCATAACCACGCCTGATAAATATTTCTGACGAAAGCCAATTATCCTTCTCAAAGGCAAGCTGCCCATCCCCAAAATCAAAAAGTACACCTCTTGTAAGCCATACGTCATATATCTGCTTATCATTTTCATATAAACGCTGGTTTTCCTGAATAATTAGTATTTTCTTTATCACCCTGTTAAACGGTGTCGTAACCGGGTGTTCAAGCGCCGGCAGATTAATCGTTTTCTCTATTGAAAGAATGGGTATGTCCTCCTCGGAACCATAATAGTCTTCCGGTCTGTCAAAATTGCAGATATAAAACGAGCTATTGTCTACATCAACTTGCACCCTCTGAGAGACCGAATTATTAAAATCAAACGCATCATGAGTAATGCTTATCAGTTCTTTCCCGATACAGTTTTCAAGGATTTTTCTTTCTTCAAGGCCAATCCGTTCATCCACTATCTTCATCTTTTAC
>CAJOLP010000173.1 GCA_905235465.1 uncultured Lachnospiraceae bacterium
GTTCTGGCCGCGATCGACAGTGTCAACGCGGACACCGTCTACGTTCTGCCCAACAATAAGAACATCATCATGGCGGCCAAACAGGCCGCGGAGCTGACAAAGGACAAGAAGGTCGTCGTCATCCCCACCACCACAGTGCCGCAGGGCATATCGGCCATTATAAGCTTTATGCCCGATCTGGACGCGGAGAGCAATCTGGAGGGCATGACCGAGGAGATCGCCAATGTGCGGAGCGCCGAGGTGACCTATGCCGTCCGCGACACCACCATCGACGGGATCGAGATCCATCAGGGCGATATCATGGGCCTTGGCGACAATGGCATTCTCGCCGACGGCACCGACATCGAGGACGTCGCTTTTGAGTCCCTTGGCAAGATCATCGACGACGAGACGGAGATCGTCAGCATCTATTACGGTGAGGAGGTCTCTGAGGAGGACGCCGAAAAGCTTAGGGAGAGAGCGGCGGAAGCGTTCCCGAACTGCGAGGTGGAGCTGCAGTACGGCGGACAGCCGATCTATTATTACATTCTGTCCGCGGAGTGACAGGCGGTCAGCAAATAATCAACCGGGGGAAGGTTCTTAAAGGCGGCAGGCTGTGCCGGCCGCGGCGAGGGGAAACCTTCCCCCGCTTTTTTGTGAGGCAGTCGATCAATGGATGTTAATACTCAAATCAGCGCGCTGCGCGGCGTGGGCCCAAAAACGGCGGGGCTCCTGGCGGAAAGAGATCTGGTCACACTGGGGGATCTGGCCGCGTATTATCCTTTCCGCTACGACGCTTTCGAGATGATCAGGAGCGTATCCGATGTGCAGGAGGGACAGACGGCGTCCCTGCTTCTGACCGTGATCGGAAAGGGGAGCATGGTCAGGGCAAAAGGGCGCGTCATGTGTCATTTCAAGGCGGGGGACGCGACCGGGGACTGCCGGCTCACCTTTTACAATATGCCCTATATCGTCAAAACACTGCCGCCCGGCAGTCAGCATGTATTTCGCGGGACGGTCAAAAAGACGGCCAAAGGGGGCGTATATCTGGACCAGCCCTCTGTATTTTCACTGGAGGAATACCGCGCGCTCTCGGGGCGCCTGGTGCCGGTCTACCATGTGTTTGCCGGTGTGAAGAACAGGCAGATGATGAATCTGACCGCAAGGGCGCTGGCGGAGCTTCCGCCCTTTGCGGATTACATAAGTCATGAGGACCTGGACAGACTGTCGCTGATCCCACGGGATGACGCGGTGCGTCTGATCCATGATCCCGGCGACTATGAGCATCTGGCGGCGGCCCGGAGCCGGCTGATCTTTGACGAATTCTTTTCCTTTATTCTGGGCCTTCGCAGACAGAAGAGCCGGAATGAGGGCCTTAAAAATGACAGGCCTCTTGCGGACGATCCGCTTCCCGAGTCGCTGATCGCGCGGCTCCCCTATTCCCTCACCGGCGCGCAGAGACGCGCGTGGGAGGAGATCAGGCGCGATCTGACGGGTCCCACGGTCATGAGCCGCCTGCTGCAGGGGGATGTGGGATCGGGAAAGACCATCGTCGCGTTTCTGGCCCTTATCCTGTGCGCGGCCAATCACCGACAGGGCGCGCTGATGGCACCCACCGAAGTGCTCGCCCAGCAGCATATGAGGGCGCTGAGCGAGCTGATCGAGACCTATGACCTGCCTGTACGGGCTGTGCTTTTGACCGGGTCCGTAAAGGGAAAAGCCAGAAAGGAGGCCTACCGGCAGATCGAGGAGGGGGAGGCGGACATCGTGATCGGCACCCACGCGCTGATCCAGGACGCGGTATCCTATCACGATCTGGGGCTGGTGGTCACCGACGAGCAGCACCGCTTCGGCGTGCGGCAGAGAGAATCGCTTTCCGGCAAGGGGGAGCAGGTGCCCGTCCTTGTCATGAGCGCCACACCGATCCCAAGAACGCTGGCGATCATCCTCTACGGGGATCTGCAGGTGTCCGTTCTGGACGAGATGCCGGCGGGGCGCCTGCCCATCAAGAACCTTGCCATCGACAATACGCAGCGCGCCCGCGTCTACCGCTTTATCATGAAGGAGCTGACAGAGGGCCGGCAGGTCTACATCATATGCCCGGAAGTGGAGGAAGGCGAAAACAGCGCGCTGGAAAACGTCACCGATTATACCAAGAGACTGCGCAGTGTATTTCCCCATGAGATCCCCAAGGGGGAGGGGGAAAAGGGACTGCCCGCCCGGCCTCTGCGCATAGATTCCCTTCACGGGAGGATGAAGCCGGCGGATAAAAACGCGGTCATGGAGCGCTTTGTGCGGCATGAGACGGATATCCTGGTGTCCACGACTGTCATTGAGGTCGGCATCGATGTGCCGAACGCGTCCGTGATGCTCGTGGAGAACGCGGAGCGTTTCGGGATGTCCACGCTTCACCAGCTGCGCGGCCGCGTGGGAAGAGGAGAGTGGCAGTCCTATTGTATTTTTATGTTTACGCCCGGCGCGGGAGACCCGGGTGACCCCTCGGCCAAGCCCAGGCGCCTTAGGATCCTGGAAAAGAACAACGACGGATTTGTCATCGCGGAGGAGGATCTGAAGCTCCGCGGCCCCGGCGATCTGTTTGGGGAGAGGCAGAGCGGTGAGCTGGGCTTTGTGCTGGCGGATATCTATGAGGACAGCAGGATCATGCAGAAAGCCGCTTCATTCGTGGATGAGACGCTCAAAAAGGACCCGGATTTTGAACTGGAGGATCTCAAAGAGATCGACTTCAGGTCGATCTGAGTTGACTTTCCAACGCTCAAAACGTATTATGAATTCGAGCTGACAGTGTTTT
>CAJOLP010000174.1 GCA_905235465.1 uncultured Lachnospiraceae bacterium
TCCTGATGATCCTCATCCGGATCCTCGTAGGCCTTAAGAACGGCATGCAGCGTCTTTTCCTTCTGCATGCCGATCCCGTGCCGCTCTCTGGGAGCGATCCCGATTATTTGGTCCAGCGCCTCTTGGAACCGGACATTACTGTCTTTATTTGTGCAGGTGGCTGCGCACATAGGCAAATGTCTTTTCCTCTCCCTCTTCCGCAAGCATCTTCAGCAGATAGTGCAAAAGCTCTGCCGTCTCGGGGTGCATGAAGTCCATGACGGCCTTACCCCTTTCAAAATACTGCAGCGGATAGGCGTCGGTGTAGGCGTCGCCGGCATAGACCTTGCTCGCGGCGATCCGGTCCATCATCATCTCCACAACATAGCGGCCCGGCATCTTGACGGGGATGATGGGACTCGATTCCAGCTCCCCGCGAAGATTGTAATCCACCCAGTACTCAAAATGATGGTGGTTGCGCCCCTTGTGATGGAGCCAGGCAGTGCTGTATCCGATATCCTCGCGCTCGGCATTGTTGGGGGAACGGTTTCCCTGAAAGTAGCGGATCCCCACCAAAAACTCCGTGGGGGAATACTTGGAGAGATCATGCAGAAGGCCCTGCCGGTATAATCCCACCTGAAAGCAGCCCTTCATCACCAGATGCCGGTGCGTCGTGATGGTCTTTAAGTGCCCCCAGAACTTCTCCGGTGTTATTTTGCTGTCTGTCTTTTGTGCCGGAAGAGACTTTAACTGTTTTTTTGTCATTACTGCTCTCCTTTGCTCTCTTCTTCCTTTTCCTCACGGGCTTAGGGGCCTTGATCGTGCGAAGGACCTGTACGGATCGCGGCGCGGCGACTGTAAAGTGCTGATCCTCCACGGCCTGCGGCGATGTGAGGAACGGCTCCTCAAGACTCGTATCGATCTCCACGGCCCAAAGCTTTTGAGGAGGCAGTTTGGGGAGTCCGAGATGCTGCGGAGCCCAGTGCATATTGACCGCCAGATAGAGCAGTTCGATCTCATCACCGGGAGCAAAATAGTTCTCGCAGATGCAGATCCCGATGGTGTGACTGAAGGGCTCGAAATCCGGCTTCCATGCCTCTGCGCCGTGGAAGGAAAGATCCGGATAGCCGATCGCCATGGAATCGGTTCCCGCAAAGGACTTTTCCGAAACAAAGACCGGATGCGCGTGCCGGCAGCCGATAAGCTTTCGCACAAAGTCCGTAATGCGCGCCGCCTCTTCGTCGTCACGCCAGTCAATCCAGCCGATCTCATTGTCCTGACAGTAAGGATTGTTGTTTCCTTCCTGTCCGTTGAGGCACTCATCTCCCGCTGTCAGGGCAGGCGTGCCCTGCGAGAGGAAGAGGAGCAGCAAAAAGTTGCGGATCTGATTCCTGCGCAGGCGAAGCACATCCTCTCTGTCCGTCTCGCCCTCAACGCCGCAGTTCCAGCTGATATTGTCCTCCCTGCCGTCCAGGCCGCCCTCCCCGTTGGCCTGATTGTGCCGCTCGTTGTAGGAAACAAGGTCGTGCAGGGTAAAGCCGTTCGGATCGCAGACATAGTGGATGTTCCCGTGTCCTGCCGGGGACAGGAGAAATTCCCGCAAAAAGTCGCGGAGCACATAATCGTCGCTCTTGACGAAGTGACGGATCAGATCGGAAAATCTGTCGGTGCGGTTCGCCATGTTCGCGACGCTGATGGTTCCGATCCCGGGAAGGGTTTCATCCACGCGTGTGATCTCATCAAAGGGAATGCCGTCCGCGATGATCCGGATATCCGAGAGGAGCGGATCTCCCGCAAATCCCTTGAGGTCCTCCACCTGACCCATCAGACGGATGCCGTCGATCCCGTAGTGGGTCACATAGTACCGGGCGATCTGTGACTGCGTCTCGGCGGATTCTGTCTCTGTAAAATAAAACTGCAGATACACGGCGATCCCCGCCCTGTGGAAGCTGTCCACCATGTCGGCGAACTCCTTCTGCGGACCGCCGGGATACCCCGGTGTGCCGTACAGACGCTTGGGGGCATAGTAATATCCCTTTCCGTATCCCCAGTAATTGATGTTCTCAAAATTGTGATCCCTGGCCGGCGTCCCGTCGATGGTGACGGGATAAAGACGGAGTGCCTCCTCCATGGTGCGGGGCGCGTCGCTCCCTGTATCCTTTACGCGCAGCTCATAGACGGGCATCAGCTCCACAGCGGTCACGCCCAGCGAAATGAGGTATGGGATCCTCTCCGCCGCGCCCTGAAATGTGCCGGGATGAAGGACGCCTTCAGGGGCGTTTTTGGTAAAGCCCCTGACATGCAGGATATAGATAAATTCTTCCCTCCAGGGACGGGCGATGCAGCTTTGAATGGGCGAGGGCTGTTCGTCCGGACGATAGTAAAAGCCCGCGACCGTGATCTCATCCTCCCCTTCTCCCAGGGTGATCAGCTGTCTGGCGCACGGGTCCACAAAGCTTTTTCCGTCACTGTACAGACGGTACCCCCACCACTGACTGTCTATGCCGGTGATCTTGACGGAATACAGCCTTCCCATCCGGTATTCGTCCGTGAAAGGGATGTTGACGGGCTCTCCGCCGTCAACAGGGTACAGCAGGATCCCGCAGGGATGCGTGTCGCGAAAGATGACTGCAATCGTCACTCCATTCTCTGTGACTGTCACCCCCGGAATAAGCGCGAAAGCCGGTTCCGTTCTGAATGTGTTGTGCAATCTCTTCCTCCCTTCTGTACAGTTCACGTGTCATCATCTAACTATTTTAACACATTCAGGAGTACTGTACAAAGCTATTCACACCGTAG
>CAJOLP010000175.1 GCA_905235465.1 uncultured Lachnospiraceae bacterium
TCTTGCATTCGGATGAAGGCATGCAAAAGGCTGTTGCAGAAATGGTTTATGAAAGAATTCGATCAGAGAAAATCACTTTTGATTCGAAAGCTGTTCAGCAAGCCATTTGTGATAAAGTCTCAGAAGTCTCTGAGTCATCAAATAGGATTGTCCCAGAATAACCGTAGTGTACTCTGAGAGTCCATCAGAAGACAGAAGATTTCCGTGGAATGATTTGGGATTACCGATAATATCCTGCAGTTCTTCTTTTGAAAGTGAATTGAAGAAATCATCAATTTCTGGAAGAATCATAATAGCAACCTCCTTTCACAGACTCGACCGTGGCACCGGCCCGAAGACCTGGGAGGCGCTGATCAAGACTCTGTGAGGAGAACGCAACACCATGGTGACATTTTTCAAATGAGAGGGGCTTCGGCCCCTCTTTTTTATGATGGAGGTTGGTATATCGTGCTAAAATGAAGTTGACCAATTCAAAAAACGCAAACCAAGGAGTGTCCGATATGCGCCCGTTCATCAGAGTGCCATTGCAAGAACCGCCAAAAGATCTGTTGCCGCTGCGGCTGCTGTCCTTCTGATTGCAGTGTCCGTTTTGACAAGTGTGCCCGGCTTGGATGCACGCGCCGCGGATAAACCGGCTGCCGTATCGGACCTTGGCATTCAGGTGTCGAGCAGTCCGTCCGCCACACTCACGTGGAACAAGGTCGACTGCGACGGCTACAAGGTCTGCCGCAACAAAAGAGTGATCGCCCGGGTGAAGCCGGGAACGTCAGGGCCTCAGGTGACGTTTACGGATGAGGGAATAGAACCCGGCAAAACCTACACTTATTCCGTAAAAGCCTATCGAAATGAGAACGGCAAGGAAATCTGCAGCTCCCCCGCGACGCCTGTAAAGATCGTCAAGGGTTACACTTATACCAATGCAAAGGGCGGCGGCATAAAGCTCACCGGATACACAGGACAGGACCTGAAGCTTGTCATCCCGGACACCATGGACGGCAAAAAAGTGACAGAGATCGGGGACGGGTGTTTCAGCGGCAATCCATGGCCCCAGCGCGTATATGTCCCGGAAGGGGTAGTGAAGATCGGCGACTATGGATTCGAGTGCTGCAGCCGCATGGAGAAGATCTATCTTCCGGATTCCCTTCGCGAAGTAGGGGACGGCGCCTTCTCGGGATGCGGCGTTCTTAAACTGGCAGATTTTTCCGACGGCGTTACTTCCATCGGGGACGGCGCCTTCATGGCCTGCCAGAATCTGGCACAGATCGCCCTTCCGGCAAACCTGCAGAAGCTGGGCAAATTCGCCTTCGCTTTCTGCAACGATCTGTCCAATGTATCCTTCAGGGGGAACAAGCTCACAGTCATTCCCGAGCGCGCGTTCGACAGCTGCGCTAATCTCGAGGCGATCTATCTTCCGACGAGCGTGACGACAATAGGAAAGAGGGCCTTCTTTAACTGCGAGATACTCGAAAGGATCAATGGCGCACAGCTCAAAGAAGTAGGCGACTATGCTTTCGAGCGCTCCCGCATCATTGACATTTCCGGCATGCTCGATGACGATGTCTCCCTTGGGTTTGGTGTGTTTGCAAAAAATGAGATTGACAGCTATTACTACGACACCTTTGAGGGGAACGAAAAGCAGATCGATCTTCCGGGATCGGCCACGCTCAAAGAAGGGACCTTCTACGGCTCTCCGATCAACGGGATCCGGTTATATGACCGCGACAATAACAACTATGAAGTCATAGACGGAAGCGTATATTCGGACGACGGCAAAACGCTCTTTGTCTATTTCCCCACAGCTCTCAATGAGGACTATGAGTACGAGAAAACGCCGGAGGCGGAGCAGAAAATATTCCATGTCCCCGAAGGTGTCACGCGCATAGCCCCGTATGCTTTCTTCGAGTGCGGACTGGAAAAGATCTATCTCCCGTCGACGGTGACCGAGATCTCGGATCATGCCTTTACCAGAAGCGGTATTGCGCCCGATCTGGACATGTTGGAGGACTATGACGGCAACGAGATCACCATCGAAACAGAGGGCATTACTTTTGGCGATAAAGCTTTCGATCTGTATTCTCTGGAGCCGGTCTCCGGCCTCTCGTCCGGATCCGGGTCAAATAATAGCGCCGGCGAGGGAGAAAACAGCCCCTTCCCGAGCACATATACAATGACTTCCCTGGCGGGGGACAAGAGCCTTTACCGCGCTGAGGATTTTGTCGGATATTCCGATATTTCGGACCGCTTTAACCAGTGGTGCCGGGATTACATGGAAGACAACAAGTCGATCATGCCCTTTGATATGCAATTGAACTTGTGGATCGCCATGTACTGCAGCATGTATAAGAGCGACCAGCACTACAATCAGATGGCGGTTGCCCTCAACGGCGATACGGATTGGGCGCCGGAGGCCATTCGGTTATCAGGCCACGAATATGAAGAGATGTATCTGATGGCGGATCACGGGGTGTCCACCGAACTGCACAGGGCCAAAGTACAGGACGATCTGGTTCTGTACAGCGGAATTACAGATGCCTTTGTAGAGAGGATCGTCGGCGCAGATCCGGGGACCAAAGTCACCACAGACGACCTGATCGCCTCGATCGGATCCGAATACGAGGAAAAGGCAATGATGAGCACCTCCGCGAGTTTCAACGTATCTTACGGCTTTATCGGGGATTACGGCGTCATGGCCATTATACTGGCTTCCCATGATGCCCTGAACTCCCTGGGCACATTCTGCCTGGACTGCTTCATGGCATCTCAGGGAAGCGGCGGAGAACAGGAGCTCTTATTAGACGCCGGCGCTCGCTTCAAGATACTGGATGTGGGTACCGCCGAGGCTGAGGTCTGGGGACAGCAAGGCAAGTGCACCTATATCATGATGGAGCTCCTCGAAGACGAGAAAGATCCCTTCGAGCCGACGGATGAGGAATGCGAATGCGACGATGACGAGGACGACTCCGGGAAAGAAGACGGGAAAAAGGACGGGACCAAACACAAAGCCGGCTGGGAAAAGACCGAAGCGGGCTGGAAATACTACAAGTCAGACGGGAGTTTGGCAAAGGGCTGGCTGAAACTGGGTGAGAGGTGGTTTTACTTTAACAGCGACGGGATCATGCAGACCGGATGGCTGGAACTTGACGGCAAGCGGTACTACCT
>CAJOLP010000176.1 GCA_905235465.1 uncultured Lachnospiraceae bacterium
GCCTCCTGCATGGGACATGCGCTCACGCAGCGTCGGCACCCGATACAGGCCTGCATGGAGATCTGAGGATAGACAAATCCGTCCTCATCAGGGACCATGCGGATCGCCCCGGCGGGGCAGATCTGCTCGCACGCGGCGCAGCCGCAGCATTCCTCTTTTTTGTCATAAAGGACCGGCACTTTGTCGGGCGAGATCTTCAGGCGATTCCCCGACCGGGTCACCTTCATGAGTTCCTGCCCGCCGCCGGCGGGTGCCTTCCCACTGCTGCCGCGCCGGAGCTTCGACAGCTTTCCGCTGACGCGTTCTGTCAGGGACTTGTGAAGGGCCTGTTCCGCCGCCTTTTCAAAGGGAACCCCCTCCCGCAGCATTTTCAGAAACGCCTCTCTCTTGGGAGGCCGGGTGCTGGATCGGACGATGCAGGGATTGCTCTGCACCGCCTCGCGGATCATGGCGTCTTCCGCGAGGATCCTGTCCCCCGCGGCAGCCAGGTACGCCGCTCCCTTCCCAGTGTGCAAAAGCAAAAGGGAAACGCCCTCGGGATCGTAGGAATCCGGCGCGAAGCGCTGCACGCCCCAGTAATCGCCCAGCGTCAGGTCGGTGGGGCGCTCCAGTCCCTTGAAGGGACAGGCATAGCAGGAGGGCCGCAGGTCCAGATTGCCCACAAAGGCGCGGATATACGCGTTTTCTCTGCGCGAGGACAAAACGGAGTCGTCCCCCGCGTCGATGCGCACACTGTATTCGATCCAGCCGTTTGACTTGTCGCGCATATTGACGCCGGTGATCTTTGCCTTGTCCGGCACCGCTTCCGACAGATACGACTGCCAGATCTGATCGGAGGGCACGCCGTGACATACAAAATCCATGCACAGAAGGTGCTCTCTCCCGATCCCTCTCTGCGCCAGATAAGCCAAAAGCCCCGCGCAGCCGCAGGGCGTGCCGACAAAAAAGACCTCTCTGTCCTCTTTAAGATCCCGCGCGGCTTTAGCAAAGATGCCCGACGGCACGGCCGCCGCGTATTTGGATCCGCGCGTGGCCTCAAGATCCGCGGGATCCGTCACCCGGCAGTACGCGATGTGCTGCTCTGTCCCCTCATAGCGCACGGCGTAGACGACGCCGCCTCTTCTTAAGATCTCCCCGGCAATGAGCGGGTAGATGCCGCCGGAAGAGCTGCGCTGCCGCGCGCCGGGATCAGCACATCGGCACGCGTACGCCTTGCCGGTCTCCCAGTTCATCATTTTGAATCTTTCCTTTCCTTCCGCTTTTTGATCAATCTTCCCGCCAACAGATTCTTCTCATAGTCATTCATCACAAGAAACCACATGGAGGCCGCATAGATCAAGGTATAGATCAGGATGCAGACCGCAAGCACCGGAATGCGGTTCAGATCAAGGAACCGGTTCATCAAAATGCCCGCGACGACCGGCGCGATCAGCCCCGGGAGGATCTTCCCGATATTCATCCAGTAATACCCCATCTTCAGATGCAGATACCGCTGATAATAAAAATTCATGAACAGGCCGTTGCCGATCAGCAGTGAGATCGCCGTGCCCAGCGCCGCGCCTTTGGGGCCCATGATCCGGATCAGGGGGATGCTCAGGAAAATATTGCCGATCGCGATGAAGAAATAGACAATGCTCCGCGCCTGATGCTTGTTTCTGGCGCGCTGGATCTCAATGCCCAGGTTCTGGATCAGCGGGATCGTGACCGGAGCGATGAGAAGGAGCGCCACCCCGTAGGAGTCACTGTAGTCCTTCCCCGCCCAGTGCAGGACAAAGGGATGCCCGAAAAAGATAAATCCGCTCAGAATAAGGGCCAGTACATAGAACTGCACTCTGCCCACTCTGGTCAGGACCTTCGTCAGCTCCCAGTCGTCATCCCTCTCCGCGACGATCCGGTTGACATGCGGGCCGAAGACATTGGAGATGGATGAGGAGAACTGCACGTAAAGCGTGTTGATCTGGCCGCCGATGCCATAGACGGCTACGGCCGTAGTGCCGGCCATCCTTCCCAGCAGGAACTTGTCGATGCTCCAGTTGATCTGGTCGATGATCTGATTGAGGAAGATAAAGAAAGTGAAGATCCACATTTCCTTAAGGAGCGCCGGCTTAAGGTTTCTAAAGGAGAACCGCACATGGAGCCTTACAAAGCAATAGTATATGTTCAGAATCGTTGTCACGATCGTGAGGAACGTCGTCACAAGGACCATGCCGACGGAGCCGTACCCCATGATCAGGAGGGGGAGCGTCAGGAACGGATTGAACACATACTGCATCAGTATGAGCGACTTCTGAAAGATAAACTGCTCGTGCGCTGTGATGATGCAGTTAAATACGGTGTTGGGAAATGTGATGGCCAGGTTGAGGACCATGATCGCCATCAGGACCCTTGCCGTGGCGTACTCCGCCTCCGTAAGGCCCGATCCGAAGATCGTGGTGATATTGGTCTCCAGGACAAAGCCGCACAGCACGCAGACCACCGCGATCGCGGTAAAGATCAGCATGAACATGCCGTTGAGCCGCGCCTCCTCATCCTCATCTTTGGCCGCCTTGCAGCGGGAATAGAAGCGCACATAAGAACTGCCGAAGCCAAGGCTCAAAAGCCCCAGATAGGACACGACGGACGACACAAGCTGATAAAGGCCGTACTCGCTCTGCCCCAGAAGGCGCAGCATGATCGGCGTATAGACCAGCGTCGTCAGGATCTTGACCGCTTCGGATAAATAGGAAAGCAGCGCCCCCGCTGACTAATCTGCATAGTTTCCTCTCAACAGCTGTATGTTCAGATCTCACATGGAGAGCTCGCGGACGATCGCGACGATCTCGTCCTCAACGCCGCCCTGCTCTTCGATGATGATATTCGCGTATTTTTCATACAGACGCGTGCGCTCCTCGTACAGATCGCGCAGCGTCTGTCCCTCGCGAAGGACAACGCCCCGGCTGTGTATGTTGTGGAGGCGCTGCTCGATGGTTTCATAGGACACCTTCAGGTAGACCACCACGCCGATGCTGCGGTAGTGCTCCATGGCTTCCCGCCCGTAAACAGCGCTGCCGCCTGTGGCGATGACCGTGCGGGTGCATGTCAGCTCCGTCCCGATCCTGTTCTCGATCTCGATGAACCGATCCACGCCCTCCTCGCTGATAATGGACGCGAGGGAACGCTTTTCGCTCCTCTGGATCAAAAGGTCCGTATCGACAAAATCATAGGCCAGCACCTTGGCGAGAATGATGCCGACGGTACTCTTGCCGGAAGCCGGCATGCCGATCAGTGTAATGTTGTCGCGCGCCGCCTCTTTTGCCTGTGAAAAGCCTTCCATTGGGGCTCCTTTCTCCCGCTCGAAATCAGGGAAAACACTGATAGTATAGCACAGACTATGAGAAAGTTGTGCGAAATTCCTTTTTTGTAGTAGAATAGTGGCAGCAGCCGGCCGGTATATCCCGGTCGGTCCATGTAAGAGACATGTGATACGAAACAGGAAAGGATCTGTAATTATGAACAAAAAGCGTGTGCTGCGCCTCGCCGCGCGCCTGATCGCCGTCATCCTGCTCGCGCAGCTTGCCGCGGCGCCCTCCGTAACGGTCCTCGCGGCCGGAAACAGCGGACAGACATCCAACGCCGCGGACGGATGGACAGAATCGGGAGGCAAGATTTACTATTACAAGAATGGCAAGATGTGCACCGGCTTTCAGGTGATCGACAAAAAGACATATTACTTCGCCGACGAGCTCTATCCCAGCGCCAAAAAGGGCGTCCTGCTCACCGGCTTTCGCACCATCGACGGCAAGCGCTACTACTTTGCCGACAGCCGCTATCCCAGCGTCAAAACAGGCGCCATGCTCACCGGCTTTCGCACCATCAGCGGAAAGCGCTACTACTTTGCTGACAGCCGCTATCCCAGCGCCAAAACGGGCGCCATGCTCACCGGCTTTCGCACCATCAGCGGAAAGCGGTACTACTTTGCCGACAGCCGCTATCCCAGCGCCAAAACAGGCGCCATGCTCACCGGCTTTCGCACCATCAGCGGAAAGCGCTATTACTTTGCCGACAGCCGCCGCTCCGATGTGCCCGCCGGCACGACCTTGAGCGGCATTCAGACGATCGACGGCAAGGCCTATTATTTTTATGCCAACGGCTCCATCGACACTACCTGGAGACAGAAGCTCGTGGTTCTCGATCCCGGACACTCCTCTCAGGTCGCGCCGGGGAAGGTGGCGCTGGGCCCCGGCTCCTCGGAGAGGAAGGATGCCGATACGCTCGGCACCAGAGGCGTCGCCACAAAGGTCTACGAATATCAGCTCAATCTCACAGTCGCCAAGGCCCTTAAGACCGAGCTGGAGAGGCGCGGCTACAAGGTGGTGATGACGCGCACCACCAATTCGGGCGAGTACGACTGCATCACCCGCGCAAAGGTGGCCAACGACAACAAGGCGGATATTTTTGTACGGATCCACGCCAACGGCTGTTCCAATCCGGATCGTGTCGGCGCGATGACGATCTGCATCACCAAAAACAACAAATATATCCCCCAGATGTACGAGAAGTCCAAACTCCTCTCGGAGAAGATTCTGGGCAGCTATGTCCAGGAGACCGGCTGCCACCGGGAGTATGTGTGGAAGACGGATACGATGACCGGCAACAACTGGAGCAAAGTGCCGACGACATTGATCGAGCTCGGCTACATGACGAATGCGGAGGAGGACCGCCTGATGCAGACCTCCGCGTATCGCAAAAAGATGGTC
>CAJOLP010000177.1 GCA_905235465.1 uncultured Lachnospiraceae bacterium
GAGGATCGGCAGCCTCTTCATCCACTTACTCATATCCAATATATATCGTCACTCCTGACTGTCCTCACTTACCTTTCCGTTCGTCCCGGACTGCGCCGTGCGCTTTGTCTGCCCGTTCGTCCCGGACTGCGAAGCGCGCCTTGTCAGTCCTTTCGTCCCGGACTGCGCCGTGCGCCTTGTCTGTCCTTTTGTCCCGGACTGCGCGCTGCGCTTTGCCTGACCATTTGATCCGGACTGCGCGCTGCGCCGCGCCTGTCCCTTTGCGCCGGACTGCGCCGTACTCTTTTTCTTTCCCTTTGTTCCGGACTGCGAAGTGCGCCCTGCCTGTCCCCTGCGGGCTATGCCGGTTCTCTGCCGGGAGGCCGGCCTCTGGTTTCTGCGGCGGCTCCTGCCGGGATGCGCCACATAGCTCAGGGGCACGGTGACGGTAAATCTGGTGCCCTCACCCAGAATACTCTGCACGTCGATGGCGCCGTGGTGCTGCAGGATGATGCTCTTTGTGATGGAAAGACCAAGTCCCGTGCCTCCGTGCCTCCCACTTCTCTGGATCTGGATTTATCGACGCGATAGAACCGGTCGTAGATCTTGTCCAGGGAATCCTGCGGGATGCCGACACCGGTATCCTCCACAATGACATAGAAGTTGTAGGGATCCGCGTTGATCGTCACGCGCACCTTTCCGTGATCCCTGTTGTACTTGACCGCGTTCTCAATGAGGTTGGTGATCACCATGGTCATCTTGACCTCATCGATCTGCGCGTAGACGTCCCGCATGCTGACCAGCGTCAGCTCGATGTCCCGGTTCTGCGCGATGGGACGGATGCGGCGGAGAATGGACTCGATCATCTCGTTGACATTGACGTCCTTGAGATTGAGTTCTGAGTCCTTGCGGTCCATGCGGACCAGGGTCAGGAGCTCAGAAATGATCTGATTCTCTCTGTCCACCTCATTCTTGATGTCCACCATGAACTCGCGGTACATCTCGATGGGCGCGTCCGGCTGCTGGACCAGGGAATCGGCCAGCACCTTCATGGAGGTCATCGGCGTCTTGAGCTCATGGGAAACGTTGGACACAAACTCCTGACGGGACTCGTCGATGGCGTTCATGCGCGCCAGCACCTGATTGAAGGCGTCGGCGATCTGCTCCGTTTCCAGAAAGGCCGGTGCTTTGATGGGCTCGGTGGAATATCCCGCCTTTACGGCGGCGATCTCTTCCGAAAGACTCTCGAACGGTCTCATCATGATCGTGGACAGGACCAGTGAAATAATAAAGACCGCCAGGATCAGAATCACTTCCAGGAGCATGGCTTTTCTGCTCAATATCCCAAGCGTGGTTCGGATCGTGACGGTACTTACACTGGCCAGAAGGACGCCCTTGATCACGCCTTCTTCCTCAAGGCCCTGAACGTTCTCCTCCTCGCCGTCTCTGCTGTCGGCATAACTCGTAGATATGATCGGCGTCACGATCTCGATGAAGCCATCTCTCCTGTCGTAATTGTATGAGCTCTCTGTACTGTCCTGCGTCAGGCAGCTCACTACATCCGGCGAGACGATCGTCTTGCCGTCCGACATGGAATAGGTATCCTTGATCACTTTCAGATGATCGCTGATCACCAGTATTCGCCCGTCGTAGAGAGCGGAGAATTCCGACAGTTCCGCGCCGATCAGTTCCGAGGACTGGTCCGACAGGTAGTCGTAGGTGATCAGGTGATTCGCGAGAGCGCGGAGCTGTGTTTCCACCTCCGCCTCTCTCACCTCCACGGCCCGCTCCTCGTAGTTGCTCAAAATACCGTAGTGAAGCACTACGCAGGGAACGATGCCGACAATGAAAATGATCAGAAAGAGTCTCATCCTTAAACTTCGGACGACCGAGAATTTTCGGATACTCTCTAAGATCTTATCTCTCATTTTGTCTGAAATAATAACCTACGCCCCACTTCGTCTGCACGTAGACCGGCTCGGAAGCATTGGGCTCCACTTTCTCGCGGAGTCTTCGGATGTGAACGTCCACAGTTCTCACATCACCGGGATAGTCCTCTCCCCAGACCGTCTGCAGCAGCATCGAACGGCTGTAGACCTTGCCGGGGTGTGTTGCCAAAAGCTCAAGCAGCTCGAATTCCTTGCTGGTGAGATTGATCTCTTTGCCGCCCACGCTGACCCTGCGGTTGTCAAAATCCATGCGGAGATCACCGTTTTGAAGGATCCTCTCCTCATCCTCTTCTGAGCCGCCGCGGCTGGCCGCGGTCCTGCGGATGATCGCCTTGATCCTGGCCTTCACCTCCAGGATATTGAAGGGCTTTGTGATATAATCGTCCGCGCCGTAGTCCAGGCCGAGGATCTTATCCATGTCCTCTCCCTTGGCCGTGAGCATGATCACGGGCACGGAAGAGAATTCCCTGATCTGCTGCAGCACTTCCAGACCGGAGTGCTTGGGGAGCATTACATCGAGCAGAATAATGTCGTATTGATTCTGCGTCACCTTCTGCAGGGCTTCTTCCCCGTCGTAGGCGGTATCCACTTCATAACCGTCCTGCAAAAGACTGTACCGGATGCCCTTTACGATCATCTTCTCATCGTCAACAACCAAAACCTTTGTCGCCATCTACAACTCCTCTCTGACAATTAATGATCTCTCAATAATGCTCTTTTAAGCAATGTCCTCCGTCACGGATCCAAAGGCTCCCCTTGGTCCTTCCCGGTCACCGCACAGTGATGTACGGTCTCATCTGCTCAAGGCTGCTCTCGCCGATGCCGTTTACATTGGTGATCTCCTCAATGTCGCCGAACCGGCCGTGTTCCTCTCTGTACTGAACGATCCTGGCCGCCTTGACTTCCCCGATGCCCGGTATCCGCATGAGCGTCTCGGCATCCGCGGTATTGAGATCGACCGGCAGACCATCGCTTCCCGACGCGCCGCTCTGATCGGGGCCGGAAACCTCATCCTGCACACCCTTCTCCCGAAGGGCTGCCGCCTCATCCGCCGTGGGAATGTCGATCTTTTCCGCGTCCTGTACAAATGCCGCCTGATTGATATAGGAAGTGTCCGCCTCCTTTGTAAACCCCCCGGCGGCTTCCACGGCGTCGATCACACGGGATCCCTCAGGCAAAATATAGACGCCCTCTTCGCTTACGGCCCCGCAGACAAAAACACACAGTTCCTGCGG
>CAJOLP010000178.1 GCA_905235465.1 uncultured Lachnospiraceae bacterium
CGGCATGCTGCCGGTCTGGCTCCTGAGCACCAGGTGGAATGACCAGACTTTCCTGTTCGCCATGAACGGGCAGAGCGGCCGGATGACCGGCGATCTGCCGGTGTCCAAGCCCAAAAAGTACGGGATCATGGCGCTTGTCTTCGCGGCGCTGTTTTGCCTGTTCAACTTCGTCGTCTTCAAAAACAGCAATAACAGTTATCTCATCAGCGCGATCATCGGCGCGATCGCGGCGCTGATCACCGGTTCGGTCATGCAGAGCAATATGAAGCCCGTGGCGCAAAAGACGAGAGCAGGCAATTACGTGGATCCGATGAAGGGGCTCGTCCTCCACAGCCAGTCGGATCAGTTTTTGAGAAAGCAGGAGACCCGCACGAAAGTACAGAGCGGCGGAAAACCTTCGGGAGGACAGCCGTCCGGCGGAAAACCCTCCGGCGGAAAGCCCGCTGGCGGAAAACCCTCCGGCGGACAGCCGGGCAAAGGCGGCGGAAAGAAGTGATATGTCTTTGTGGACGAAGAGAAATGTTTTCGAGGCGGTGAGCTGATGACAGCTCACCGTCTTTTGCACGAAAAGGGAACGTTTGTTCTAATCCAGCTTGTTTTAGAGGGCGCTCCTGTGGTATACTACTATGATAGCGTCCGGCCGCAAGGAAGGACGGACAGACAGACCGGCAGACGGTCAGACAGATGGTTAGAGAGACTTGCAGACGGGCCAAAATGGAGATAGACGATGGATCACTTTGTACTTCATTCTGAATACGCGCCGACCGGAGATCAGCCGCAGGCGATCGACGCGCTTGTGAAGGGCTTTCGGGAGGGCAATCAGTTCGAGACGCTGCTGGGTGTCACGGGATCGGGCAAGACATTCACTATGGCCAACATCATCCAGGCGCTCAATCTCCCCACGCTGATCATCTCGCACAACAAGACGCTGGCCGGCCAGCTCTACGGGGAGATGAAGGAATTTTTCCCGGAAAACGCGGTGGAGTATTTTGTCTCCTACTACGATTACTATCAGCCGGAGGCGTACATCCCCTCCAGCGACACCTATATCGCCAAGGATTCGATGATCAACGATGAGATCGACAAGCTCCGCCTGTCCGCCACGGCCTCTCTGTCGGAGCGGAAGGATGTGATCGTCGTCGCCAGTGTGTCCTGTATTTACGGACTGGGGAGCCCGGATGAGTTTAAGGGCATGTCCATCTCCCTGAGGCCCGGCATGGAGCGGGACAGGGACGACGTGATCCGGGATCTGGTGGCGATCCAGTACACGCGCAACGACATGGCGCTGGACCGCTGTAATTTCCGGGTCCGCGGCGACACGCTGGAGATCTACCCCGCGCAGGGCGGGGATTACCTGATCCGCGTGGAGTGGTTCGGCGACGAGATCGACCGCATCTGCGAGGTGGAGCAGCTGACGGGGCGCGTGCACGCGAGCCTCAATCACGTGATGATCTGGCCCGCCTCCCACTACGTGGTGCCGCAGGAGAAGATCAACAAAGCCTGCGACAATATCGAGGAGGAGCTGCGCGGGCAGGTCAGGCATTTCCGCGCGCAGGACAAGCTCCTGGAGGCCCAGAGGATCAGCGAGCGCACCAACTTCGACATCGAGATGATGCGGGAGACGGGATTCTGCAGCGGGATAGAAAATTACTCCCGGCACCTGAATTTCGGCCAGCCGGGGGAGCCGCCCCTGACGCTCATGGACTTCTTCCCCGACGAATATCTGATCATCGTGGACGAGTCGCACATGACGATCCCGCAGATCGGCGCCATGTACCACGGCGACCGCTCGCGCAAGGAGACGCTGGTGGACTACGGGTTCAGGCTGCCCTCGGCGCTGGACAACAGGCCGCTGAATTTTGACGAGTTCGAGCAGCACATCGACCGAATGCTCTTCGTGAGCGCGACGCCCGGCGTCTATGAGGCGGAGCACGAGCTGATGCGGACGGAGCAGATCATACGGCCCACGGGGCTGCTGGATCCGGAGATCGACGTGCGTCCGGTCAAAGGACAGATCGACGATCTGATCAGCGAGATCCGAAAGACGACGGAAGCGGGCGGCAAGGTCCTGGTGACGACGCTGACAAAGCGCATGGCGGAGGACCTGACGGAGTATCTGGCCGACGCCGGCATCCGCGTCAAATATCTGCACTCCGACATCGACACGCTGGAGCGCTCACAGATCATCCGGGATATGCGCCTGGATGTCTTCGACGTGCTGGTGGGCATCAACCTCCTTCGGGAGGGGCTGGATATTCCCGAGATCGCGCTGGTGGCGATCCTGGACGCGGACAAGGAAGGGTTTCTTCGTTCGGAGACGAGCCTGGTGCAGACCATCGGCAGGGCGGCGCGCAACGCGGACGGGCGCGTGATCATGTACGCGGACACCATCACGGATTCCATGCGCCGCGCCATCGACGAGACGAACCGAAGGCGGGCCGTGCAGAGTCAGTACAATGAGGAGCATGGGATCACGCCGCAGACGATCCGCAAGGCGGTGCGCGACCTGATCTCCATCTCCAGAGAGATCTCGAAGGAGGAAGTGCGGTTCGAGAAGGATCCGGAATCCATGGATCTCAAGGAGCTGCGCGCGCTGATCGCGGACGTGGACAAGAAGATGCGGCGGGCAGCGGCGGATCTCAACTTCGAGGCCGCGGCCGAGCTCAGGGACCGCATGCTGGAATT
>CAJOLP010000179.1 GCA_905235465.1 uncultured Lachnospiraceae bacterium
TCCGGAGAAGGAAGTGATCCAGGCCTATGATGTCTGGAAGGAAAAGAAGAATTATGGCAAGGTCAGCATGGGCGTGGTGCGCACGACCTATTTGATCGATGAGAACGGGACGATCGTGAAGGCTTTTGGCAAGGTGAAGGCCGCCGACAACCCGGCGCAGATGCTCGGGGAGCTGGAGTGAGGGCCGGCATCTTAGCGGAAGCAGGTACGGAGTCAGGCCGGCAGCAGGAATTGGGCCGGCAGCAGGCAATCCAATGGTAATTAGACTGGAATCAAGAGACAGTGAGGATATATCCTCGCTGTCTCTTTTTAATTTTATGAATTGCAGTGATTTTTTTGGTATGATTTAGAGGAATGGAAGTGCGAGAAATGAGAACGCAGTATGAGATACGAGAACATAACCCAAGGAATATTTGTTGACCGGCCGAATCGCTTCGTGGCGCATGTGGAGATCGGCGGAAGGACGGAGACGGTCCATGTAAAAAACACCGGCCGATGCAGGGAACTGCTGGTTCCCGGGGCGGAGGTCTTTCTGACTGCGCCGGGGACACCCGGCAGGAAGACCAGGTACGATCTGGTGGCCGTCCGGAAGAGCAGCGGGCTCCTCATCAATATGGACAGCCAGGCGCCCAACAAGGTCGTGAAAGAATGGCTGGAGAGGCAGTCTTTTGACAAGGTGGTTCCGGAGCACACATACGGCGCCTCCAGGATCGACTTTTACATGGAGCGCGGCGGGCAGCAGTACTTGTTGGAGGTAAAGGGGTGCACGCTGGAAGTTGACGGTGTGGGATATTTTCCCGACGCGCCGACGGAGCGGGGCGTGAAGCACCTATACGAACTCATCCGCGCGGCGAAGGACGGATACCGGGCGATGGCCGCTTTCGTGATCCAGATGGACGGGATCACGCAGGTGTGGCCCAATGTGGCGATGCACCCGGCGTTCGGCGCGGCTTTCGACGAGGCGGAAGCGGCAGGCGTGGAGATCCTGCGGCTGCCGTGCCATGTGGAGCCGGACAGCCTGGAGATCCTGCCGGGGTTTGAGATCGGGTGAGAGAGGAAGGACAGAAATCCTGCCGGAAGTTGAGCTCGGATGAGAGCGGAAGGACGGCAAAACAATCCAAGGAAAGGGGAATAATTATGGCACGAGTAATATTACTGAATGGAAGCCCGCATCCGCACGGATGCACCGCGACAGCTCTGGACGAGATGATCAAAGTCTTTCAGGCGGAGGGCGTGGAGACGGAGCTGATCCAGGTCGGGAATCAGGCGATCCGCGGCTGCACGGCCTGCGGGTACTGCATGAAGAACGGCAAGTGCGTCTTCGACGATCTGGTGAACGAGGTCGCGCCGAAGTTCGAGGCGGCCGACGGCCTTGTGGTGGGGAGCCCCGTGTACTACGGCTCGCCGAACGGGACGATCCTCTCGTTTCTGGACCGGCTGTTTTACAGCGCGTCCTTCCCGAAGCAGATGAAGGTTGGCGCCGCGGTGGTGAGCTGCCGAAGAGGCGGAAATACTGCAAGTTTTGATGTTCTCAACAAGTATTTTACCATCAGCGGCATGCCCATCGCCTCCAGCACCTATTGGAATCAGGTGCATGGCTTTACGGCCGATGACGTAAAGAAGGACCTGGAGGGGCTGCAGACCATGCGGAACTTGGCGCGAAATATGTCCTTTATGATGAAGGCTTTCGCCGGCGCGAAAGCCGACGGCGGCTATCCGGCGGTGGAGAGAGGGGCATTTACAAGCTTTGCGGACGGGAAATGATTGAGCCTTTGCCGCTGATGGATGCTGAAATGGCGAACGCTGACGGTGCGGCTGCAAGGCGGGCTGGCTTATGCCGCTGATGGATGAGGAGAATGAGGGCGATCATGATCACAGAAGAAATCAGGCAAACGCTGTTTGATCTGCAGGATGTCAAGTACAGGGATTTTCAGAGCAAGCTGATTCCGGGGAAGGATGCGGAAAACATGATCGGCGTCCGGACGCCGGAGCTCCGCAAGCTGGCCAAGGAGCTGAGCAAGCGGGAGGATGTCGGGGAGTTTCTCGGGGATCTGCCGCATCAGTATTTTGACGAAAATCAGGTCCACGCCTTCATCATCGCCGGGATCAAGGATTTTGACCGGTGCGTGGAGGAGGTGGAGCGCTTCCTGCCGTATGTGGACAACTGGGCGACCTGCGACCAGTTGTCGCCGAAGGTGTTCAAAAAACACAAGGCGGAGGTGCTCGGCAAGGCGGGCGAATGGATCCGGGCCGGGCACACGTATACGGTGCGCTTCGGGATCGGAGTGCTGATGCAGTATTTTTTGGACGAGGACTTCGACCCGGCCTACGCCGAGCTGGTGGCCGGGATCCGCTCGGAGGAATACTACGTCAACATGATGATCTCGTGGTACTTTGCCACGGCGCTCGCGAAGCAGTATGAGGCCGCCCTGCCCTATTTGGAGGAGCGGCGCCTGGATCCGTGGGTCCACAACAAGACCATCCAGAAGGCGGTGGAGAGTTACCGCGTGCCGGAGGAGAGGAAGAAGCATCTGAAGGGGCTGCGGCGCCAAGGGGCGGTTGCGTTCCCGGAAGGCAATAACGTATAATTTTCACAGG
>CAJOLP010000180.1:0-3960 GCA_905235465.1 uncultured Lachnospiraceae bacterium
GCTCCCCGAACCGGAACCGCTCTCCGAACCGCCGTCCTGACTGCCGCCGGAGCCACTGCCTGAACCGGAATCGCTCCCCGAACCGCTGCCGCTGTCGGAGCTGCCGGAGCCACTTCCCGAACCGGAACCGCTCCCTGAACCGGAGCCGTCGTCCTGGCTGCCGCCGGAACCGGAGCCGCTGCCCGAACCGTCATCCGTTCCGCTCCCGTCAGAGCCGCCGTCCTCTCCTTCGTCGGGTTCCGGATTCAAAAGGATCGCCAGAATGCGGTCTCTGTCCTCTTCGGACAGGTCATTCAGTACTTCTTCCAGCTGATCATCGCTCAGATTCCCCAGCATGCCGCTGATCGTCGCGGACGGCAGGCCGTCCAGCTGCTCGGAGGTCAGATTCCGGAGGAGATTCATCAGAACGCTGCTGTCCAGGTCCCTTATCTGCTCCGGCTTCATATTCTTTAAAAGAAGTGCCAGAAGCCCCGAAAGTGTCTCCTGATCCAGCGCCTTCACCTGTTTGTCCGTAAGGCTCTGCAGGAGCATGGTCAGTGTTTCATTTTTAATGAGCGCTGCGGCCGCCATGAACTCTTCCTTGTCCTCCTGGGACAGCTCATCCAGCGTCGCCGCCAGAAGCTCACCGCGCACCTTCCGCTTGTCTTCCTTTTCTGTCGTGACCAGAAGCTTGTCGAGCATGGCCGCCAGCCATGCGGGCCGCTCATCCTCCGGGACTTCCTTTAATATCTTGCGCATGAGCTTCGCCATCTTCTCCGGCGTATTCATGCCCGCGTAGCTGGTCTCGCCCGTGGACAGATCCAGATCGATCGCGATCTCCGGATCGAGCTTCATGACGTCAAAGATCCACGCCTTCTCCAGATTCTTCTCTTCATCGCGCTTCTGGATCTCGATATACAGTTCTTTCTTGCCCTTTTCCCGCGCGAGCTTCTGCCAGCGCGCGATGAACGTGATCGTGATCTCATCGCCCTCGCATAGGAAAACATAGGGATTATGTTCTTCCCCAAGGTCTTCCTCTTCGGAATTTTCGTTGACTGCCTTCGATTTTTCGTTCAGTTCTTTTTTGTGGACCTCGGCGTCCTTGTAGGGATCCTCCTCTTCCAGATCCCCGAACGCGCCGAAATCATCTAAAAACCCCATGTCGTCGGAGATGGGCCGGATGCCGTCCAGCGTCTTCTGATTGCGCCTGGCCACGTCCAGGGCCAGCTCTATTTTCTCTCTGGCGACCTTCTCTTTTTCCAAGATTCAGGGAGGTCGTCGTCATGTCATAGCGCATCAGCACATCGCCCTTGTGGACAGACTGTCCCTCCTGTACAAGGACTTCCTCCACGACCTCCGCGTCGGAGAGAAAAACATCCTGCTGGGCATCCGTCGTGATATTTCCCATGACGGAACTTTCCCAGTCGTAGGCCGCGCCCACGTCTGCCGAACCGGCCTTCACCACGACGACAGAGCTGCTCGTCGTCACGTGCACGGCCGCCGCGATGCCTGACACCGCCCCCACCAGGAGCACGATGCCCAGGATCAGGGCCAGCAATCTTCTTCTGCCTTCTATTAGTCTTTTCACTCCGTCACCTCATGGACTCTCTTGTCCGTCAAAATACCGTCACGGATCTCCACCATGCTTCCCACGCGGTCCGCGATTCCCCGGTCGTGCGTGATTATAAGTACCGTGACACCTTCTCTGTTCAGCTCCTCGAACAGATTCATGACCTGCTCCCCGGATTTGGAATCCAGCGCGCCGGTGGGCTCGTCCGCCAGCACGATCCGCGGTCTGTTGACCAGCGCCCTGGCGATGGCCACACGCTGTTTCTGGCCGCCCGAA
Organism: uncultured Lachnospiraceae bacterium; assembly: GCA_905235465.1. Classification (GTDB taxonomy): domain Bacteria; phylum Bacillota; class Clostridia; order Lachnospirales; family Lachnospiraceae; genus CAG-791. The sequence continues at coordinate 1,826 of CAJOLP010000180.1, forward strand.
AGCTGATTGGGCATGAAATCCACGCGGTCGCTGAGCCCGACGCGGTCCAGCGCCTCTCTGGCGCGTTTCTCGCGCTCACTGTGCGGCACATTGGCGTATGTGAGCGGGAGCTCCACATTCTCCAGCGCCGATGATCCCGGAAGGAGCTGAAAATTCTGAAAGACAAAGCCTATCTTCTCCAGCCGCAGATCCGCCAGCTCATTGGAGGTAAGGTTCTCCACAGCTCTTCCGTCGATCAGAAGGCTCCCCTCTGTCGCGGTGTCCAGGCACCCGATGAGATTCATGAGCGTGGACTTGCCGGAGCCGGAGGGTCCGACGATCGCGGTGAACTCGCCCTCTTCCAGGACAAAATTGACGTCCCGAAGAGCCGGCACTTCGATCTCGCCGGTATCATAGTTTTTATAGACATGTCTGCATTCCACTATCTTTTTCACAGTTGTCTCCTGTTATTCCACGGGGCCGCCCTCAATCTCGCTTTCCTCTATGATGATATCTTCGTCCATCTCGCTGCCTTCCGTGCCTTCCATGTTTTCCGTGCCCTCTTCCATCATGCCGCCGGCATCATTTCCCGAGGCGTCTTCACCGGTGTCCGCCGGCTTTTCTTCCATGGGCGCAGTCGACATGCCCTCCTTGAGCGTGCCGTCCGGCACCGCGATGGAGTCTGTCAGCTCCAGCCCCTCCAGGATCTGCACGCGTCCCAGCTCGTCGTCGACATTGCCGATCTTGACCTTCTGTTTTTTAAGCCTGCCGTTGACGTCCTTCCACACGAAGGGATTGTCCGGATCCGTCATGTCCACCAGATACTCGGTGACCCAGATGCCCTTGATCCCTTCCTCTGCTTCTTCCCGATCCACCTGTACATAGACGTGCTGTCCCATGATCAGGCCCTCGCTGGACTCCATCTCGACATAGAAAGGATAGCGGGTCGCCCTGTCGGCGCTGGATCCCGAAAAGAAGTTGTTTGAATTGCTGCTGAGCGGGTTTTCCGTGTCGATCTCGGTGATCGTGCCCTTCCAGGTATTGTCGTTAAAACGTGAATAAATAGTCACCGACGCGCCGGGCGTGACCTCTCCGATATTCTGCTCGCTGATCGACCCCTTGATCCGGTAATCGCCGACCTTCATGACGGTGATGAACGCGCTGTCCTCTTCGTCTCCGCCGTTCTCATTGATGCTCTTGACGACGCCGGTGAGTTCACTCCGGACTTCCGCGGTTTCGATATTTTTCTCGAGCTTGTCCCGTTCATTCTGCTTGAGCCTGATATCAAGCTCCTTATCCTTCAGCGCCAGTTCCTGTTCCTGGATCTGGACCGTATAGTTGGCCTGTTCCGAGGCGGAGGCCTTCTGTTTTTCCTTCTGGAGCTGCGCCAGTGTCTCCTGCGTGGACTTGTATTCATTGTCCATGCGCTCCAGCTCGATCTCCGCTTCCTGCAGGTCCTCCTCATATTTTGTCGTGTCGTACTCGAAGAGCGGGTCGCCCTCATTCACGCTCTGGCCTTCCGTGACGAAGATCTGCTTGACATCCACTTCGGAATTCTTGTTCACGGACCATGTCTCCTGCGACTCCACAGTGCCCGCGTATTGATTGGAAATACCCAGGGCCCCGTTCTGCCCCGTAAGGCTCGCCACGGTATCGACGTAGGCCGTTCCGGAGCTGCCGCCGCTTCTCCTTAGCAATACAAACGCAAGTACTGCCGCCGCCGCGATGACAGCGGCGATCACTATCCACTTCTTCTTTCCTTCAAATGCTTTCATAAAAAATATGCCTCACGCAAATCTAACGAATGCTTTCTGCATCAATGCTATGGTATCACACTGCAAAGAGAGGGTCAAAACAGGCATAGATATGCCTGCATTGCCCCCGCCTTTTTATATCATATACGCACGGGGCGAATATCTGACAAATCTGTGAATTTTATCCTCATGTTTCCTATTTTGACCAATTTTAAGTTCCCTTGCCTTCATTTTGAATCCGTAATATCATATATAATCATGATTCTATTAAAAAAGGTGATCCATGCATACAACAGCCCCGAATTCCCATAAAAATTATTTTACATACGGCGCGTTCCTGGACTATCTGATGATCATGCTGTTTGCGTCCGGATATGTCGAACGTATCACTATGTGGCGCAG
>CAJOLP010000180.1:3966-7362 GCA_905235465.1 uncultured Lachnospiraceae bacterium
GTCAGTGTCTGCGTGTTTGCCGCCGCGGTTATTCTGTACGCGGGCTCCATCTACAGGACATTGTCCAAAAACAGAGCCTTTGTGATCACGGGGTTAAGTCTGATCCTGCTGTTCATCCTGTGCATCATTTTCTCTGTTTCCGACGCCTATACGGTCACAAACCTGAAGGGCCTGTTCTATGCCTTTTGTCCCGCGGCGACCTTTGGCATCATGGCGGCGGAAGGAATCGAGCCGCTGACGGAGTACTTTACGAAGCGGGTCCCTTTATTCAACGCGGTCTACCTCGTTCACCTGTACATCCTCAGCCGTCAGATCAAGGGCACGGGCTTTATGATCAAGGCCTCGTGGCTGGCGGAGAACCCCTATTACAAGGACCACTGCAGCGGCATTTTCGGTTTCAGCGGCACGCATTACGCCGCTCTCTTTTCCGTGTTCATGCTCCTTCTCAATCTTCAGTATCTGCCTGCGATCCGCGACCGGAGGCGCCGGATACTGTTCCTTCTCTACACATTGGCATTAGAAGCGGTGATGCTCTACTGCGCCGCCTTCAGCGACAACATGGCGCTGTATTTTATCGCGCCCTTCTTCGCTGTTCTGTACTTTTTCATGTCCGATCCCGACGCCGGGATCTCAAAATATCTTTACGACCATCTGGCCACGATCATCGGGGCGGCAGCGCTGGCCTGTCTGGCCTTTTTTGCCGTGATGTCCCTTCCCGCTGTCCAGGAATATGCGGGCAGTGTCTCTAATCGCCTTTACGCCTTGCTCCATTTCAGCTCCGTCCGGGTAAAGGGCAGCAATGAGAGACTGGCGATCGTCGCGGAGGCGCTTTCCTCTTCCCGGGGTTGGAAATTTGGTTACGGCATCGGAGAATCCCCCTGGAAGGGCCTGAATCTGAACGGTTACGCCCACTTCGGCATCAGCAGCATAGGCAGTATGATCTATCTCTGCGGCATCTGGACTTATGTGTGCTTTGTCCTGTTCTACGCGCTCATGTCCACCAATGTGGTCGAGACCGACCCTGTCCTTTCTGTATATAAAAACAAGGCAAGAACCGTTACGATTCTTGCCATGCTGGTACTTACCGTTTATACAAATATGTTCATTGATATGCGCAATATGGTGCTGTACTTCATGATCTTGTATATGCGCCTCTACAGACATTTCTCAAACTCTGACCGCCTTTAAATACTCCCCTGCCTTAAACGCCTCCTTGATATAGGCAGGCATGATCCTCCCGTACTGCCTGCGGATCTGATCCTCGTGATCCGCGATCCACTCAAACGCTTTCGCCAGATCCTCATCCGATGAGATGCTGTCGATGGGCAAAACATAGTTTTCGTCCGTCCCGAACAGGTCCGTCGCGATGCCTTTGGACTTCACGGAATAGCCGATGACCAGCGTCGGTACCTGTGTCGAATAGGCGGCGATGCTTGCGTGGGTGCGCGCGACGATCATGAACCTGCAGTGCGAGATCGCGTACTTGAGCTGACAGCAGTTCATCGTGTCGTCCCCGTCCACCACCGCGACCCTTCCGGTGTCTTTGAACTCCTCATACAGAGGGGTCATCGGCAGCAGATCGTTGTTCGGCCCGCGGATGACATGGGGGATAAAGGCGACGCCGTAGTCCGTATTTTTCAAAATATAGCTTACCAGCTCTCTTGTCGCCTTCTGAAGGCTTCCGCTTTCCTTCTCATGTTTGAGAACGGTCGGACTGATATTGACACCCACGACCTCCCTCTCTTTAAAGATCTCCGGCAGTTCGGTCTCGGCGGCCGGCAGCGTAAAGGCGGGATCCGGAAGCAGCACGGCGTTTTCGACGCCTGCGCCGACCAGCCCTCTGTACGTCAGAGATTCTCTCGCTGTGATGAGGGAGTACCTCTTCATATCCTCCACATACTTCTTCTGTTTCATGAGCTGCGGCGTGACGGAGCACCCCCACAGGACAGTCTTATTGTTTTTGGCAAACAATTTATTGCAGGACAAATATTTGGAGGGCTCTCTGTTGCAGTAATTGTCCCCTCCCACGGACAGGCAGACCGCCCCCTTTGTCTTCAGGGCATCGCCGAGATTGTAGTAAGTGACCAGATCATAATTGTCGGTCAGCTTCGCCACAGCTTTTGCGGCCAGATACACGGGCTCATTGTCGGATCTGAGCTTGTACTGATGGAACCTGGCCAGCTTGTCCACACCGAATTTCCGGTCCCTGTTCAGGTCCATAGTATAAACGTCCGCGGATTTGCTGTCTCCGATCATGGCCAGCGTTGTCCTCACGATCGCCTCGCATCCGTGATTTCCGCTGCCGCCATGTCCATACAACAGATAATTCATAAATGTGCTCCTCCGCTTCAGACAATGCGGATGGTGTCGATCTGCTGATCCTCATAGGGCCGGTCGTCCCAGCGGGACGTCGGCGCGGAGGCGATCCTGTCCACCACATCCATGCCGTCCACCACGTGACCAAAGGCCGCGTACTGCCCGTCAAGGAATTCGCCGTCCTTGTGCATGATAAAGAACTGACTGCCGGCGCTGTTGGGATCCTGTGCCCTGGCCATGCTGATCACGCCCCTCTTGTGAGAGATCGGATTGTCCCAGCCGTTGGCGGCAAACTCGCCCTTGATCGTCCAGCCCGGGCCCCCGGTGCCGGTTCCCTTCGGGTCGCCGCCCTGGATCATAAAGCCCTTGATGACTCTGTGAAAGATCAGCCCGTCATAAAAGCCGTCCTTCACAAGCTTCTCAAAATTGTCGACTGTGACCGGCGCCGCCTCGCGGTCCAGCTCCAGATCGATCACACCGCCGTCCTTCATCGTAATCCTTATCATTGTTTCTCCTTCAGTCTCTCATTATAGTACTCGTTGATCTTGTTGTAAGTATCGTCATTAATGTCATGCTCGATCCTGCAGGCCTCTTCCGAGGCGGTCTGGGGATCCACCCCGATCGCCATGAGCACCGCCTGCAGAAGCTTGTGCCTTGCGTAGATCTTCCCGGCAATCTCCTCGCCCTCAGGTGTGAGGGAGATATAGCCGTTCGCGTCCATCTCGATCTTTCCCGCCTCCCGCAGCTTTTTCATGGCGATGCTGATGCTGGGCTTAATTCATTTCGTTGACAATATCTATGGATCGGACGTTCCCTTTTCTCTCTCGAAGAATCAGGATCGTCTCCAAATAGTCTTCCGAAGACTCAAAACTGCTTTTCATGACTTTCTCCTTTCCCTTTCACGGGAGAGCTCACTCTATTCCGGCTTTTCCGGTACAAATACATATACCCGGCACTGTCCGGCGGCACCTGACAGCGGCACCTGACGGCGGTATATGTATCAGAGGTTGAATTCAAAGATCAGCGCGGCGTAGGCCGGAAGATCGAATTCAATGTACTGATCCCTGTAATCGCACTCGC
>CAJOLP010000181.1 GCA_905235465.1 uncultured Lachnospiraceae bacterium
TCCTTGCTGAATGCCGAGATCATTGTCCAGCCCACCGTATCCATGGGATAGCCGATCATGTAATAGGAAGTGCCGTCATCCAGCGTCACGGTGTGCATCCCCGTATCGCCCTCCATGGCGTCCGTCACAAAGGCGGCCAGTTCCGAATTGGGATGGGTGCGCAGATCGGTCGCGGTGGCGGACTCCACCACGCGAAAGACACCCGAATCCTTGGGGGAGAAGATCACATGCCCGCTCCCGTTGATCACACATTGGAACTCGCCGTTTTCATCAGAGGCCCTCACCTCATTGTACATCGTATTGAGAAACAGGTCAGACCCCACCACGGCCGCCAGCTTGCCGTCCACATAGACGGGCATGGCGCACACGATCCCGATCTCACCCGTAAAGGCGTCGACCTCCACATCCGTGAAGATGAGCGTCTCCCTCTCCACGGCCTGCGTGTACCACGGGCGCGTCCGGCAGTCGATGCGGACAGGGTTCCCGGACTCCGAAAATTTCGACCCCGACTTGTCGTCCGTGATCAGACACGCGCCATCCGGAAGGGCGATGAAACACGAATTCGTCTGGGCGGAGGAGCCAAAAATAGAGGCCATCATGTCAGACATGTTGGCGGCCAGCCCCAGCTTGTCCGCAATAGCCTCCTCGTCCACGTCTTCCCCCAGGATCAGCTGCATGCACACCTTGCCGTCGTCGGCCTTGTCCGGCAGCGCGTACTCCACTCTCGGAAAGCGGTCGGGCTCCTCAAACAGGACCTGCGCGTACTGCGCCAGCATGTTGACATAAACGGTCGTGTTGTGGAACATATCATCCGCGATCATCGCCTCCAGCCGCGTCGTCCGGCTAAGACTCGTGTCGACAACCTTCTCCATCACGCCCGACGTGATCGCCGTCAGGGACTCCTCCTGACTCTCAATAGTCTCATCATTGACCTCGGTCAATATCCGGTTCTGAATTGGCGGCCTGAAACGCGATGGCCAACAGGATCACCGTGATCAGCACCAGATTGATGACCTTATTCTCGATCCCCCCTATGACCAGATTCTTAAACTTCTTCATTCCGCCAGTCCCCTTTCTCTGCCGATGCCTTCCTCAAGCGTCTGCCTTCCTTTGTCGTTGCCTGCCTCGCGCCTCGGCCTTCCTTCGGTCCTGCGACGGCCTCTGTCCTCTGGTTCTCCTGCGACCGCCTCACGCGTCCGCCGGCTGGATTTCACGCCTTCTTGCTCACTACGCCATCTTCTATATGGAGCGTGTAGTCGCAGATCCCCAGCGCGGCCTGCCGGTGCGTCACAATGATGCAGGTCTTGTCCCGCATTTTCGAAATATTCTCCAAAAGCTGCGCCTCTGTCTTGTCGTCCAGCGCGGCCGTCGCCTCATCCAGCAGCAGGATCGGTGCCTTGCTGAGCAGGGCTCTGGCCACCGCCACGCGCTGCGCCTGGCCTTCGGAAAGCCCCACGCCGCGCTCGCCCAAAACGGCGTCATACCCTATTTCATCCAAAACGGAAGAAAGACACGCCGCCTCCACCGCCTCGCGGATCTCCTCCTCCGTGGCCGAGTCGGTGAACATGGTAAGGTTTTCGCGCAGCGTCCCGGAAAAGAGCGTGTTCCCCTGCGGCACATACGCAAACAGCGCGCGCGTGCCCCGCGAGGCGGTGATCTCCCTGTCCCCGATGCGGAACAGGATCTCCCCCTCGGTCGGCTTGTAAATACCCAGCAGCAACTGGAACAGCGAAGTCTTGCCGCCGCCGGAGATCCCGGTCAGCGCCATGAAGTCGCCGCGCCTGATCGTCCAGTTCACTTTCTGCAGTACCTCGTCGATGCCGTCGTCGTACTGGAACGTGACGTTGTCCAGGATGATCTCGTCAAAGGTCGTCAACCTCTCCCCCTCTTCCTCCGCGGGAAGATCGGTCAGCTCCAGCAGCCGCTCCGCTGAAGAACTGACGCTGTAAAGCTGTGAGGCGATATTCACTGAATTGGCGATGGGACTCTGAATGCGCCCGATGAGCTGCAGCATGGCGGCCAGTGCGCCGTAGGTCAGATTTCCACGATAAATACTGACGCACCCCCACAACATGCAAAACAGCCATGAGAGGTCAAAGACCAGACCCATGCTGTCATTCATCCGAAAGCTGAAAATGCCCTGCCGCACCTGCTCCTGACTCAGATAATCCTGATCGGTGCCGATCTTGCGTATCTGCCGCTCCTCCGAAAGACTCGACTTGATCAGCCGGATGTTGCCAAACGTCTCCTGAATCGACGCGTGCAGGGCGCCTTCGGCTTCCTGCATCCTCTTGTGCCGCGCCTTCATGGGCCCGCGGAACAGGATCACCAATACCAGACCCAGGATCCCGCCCACCAGCATCAGGATCACAAAATGCCAGTCCATCGCGATCAAAATACCGGCGGCGCCCACAAAGCTCACCACAATGCCGATCAGACTGGGCAAAATATTCATGATGCCGTTTTTGATCACGCTCATGTCCGAAAAGACACGGTTCACCAGCTCGCCGCTGTGATACTTCTTAAGCCCCGGGTACTCTTTGGACAGGATCTCCCTCACAAGCATCCCCTGCAGCGACTGCTGCAGCTCCGCCGAGGCGCGGACTCTGAACCACGCGCGGCTCGCCGACAGCAAATGCTGGGCCAAAATGATCCCGAACAGAATCAGGGCGTACTTGACCAGATTCTCCGAATTGGCCGACACGGCGCCGTCCACCAGCCCCTTCGTGGCCAGCGTGAAGCACAGCGAGACCACTGTGGCAATCACCGTGATCACACAGATCATCACCACCTTCACCCGGACACACTTAGACCACTTCCACACCGCGGCCATCCCCGGACTCCGGAAGATCGACTTCACCTTCTCCAGACTGTTGGACCCGGCATTGTTATCACTGGCATTATTATCATTGTTATTATTGTTATTATTATTCTCTTTGCTATCAGACATTCGAACCGCTATTGGTTATAACCAACCCTTAAAAATACAACTGCGATGCTTAACGCACCCCATCCCTACACTTTCCCGCACTACTCACATGTATATTATACCTTTTTTGTTACGATCATCAATTTACAATTCAATACACCAGAAAAAAGAAAAAGCCGAAAAAGTTGAGGCATCAACTTTTTCGACTTTATTCATTGTCAGTCGAGGCGACGGGATTCGAACCCACGACCTCTGCGTCCCGAACGCAGCGCTCTACCAAACTGAGCCACGCCTCGATTCAACGCAAAAATAATCTTACTGAATCTCCTATCAAAAGTCAAGAGTCAATTACAACGCGCGGGCACTCAAAACGTCCCGGAACCACACCTTGCCACGACGTCAAACGCAAAGCCCTTCACGACTCAAAACTTACTCTCTCTCCTCCGGGTTCTCAAATCCGGAAACCGTTGACACAGCAAACCGCAAACAATGCCATGAGTCCAAATGTGCAGACCGCCACGATAACACCTATTTCCATGTTAGCCTCCTGACCTCCTTCGGTCTTTATCCTTCAGCAAGAACAATACCAAGTATAGCATATTCCGCAAGCCCTGAAAACACCGCTCACGCCTCAATTCGTTCACACGAGCTCTATTTCTCTCCACAGAAATCGGATCACTCGCGCTGTCCCTTCTTCCGAGCCGTCCGCCTGCCGCGCGACCCAGAGCAGCTCCGGTCCGGTCAGAAATCTCAAAAACTCCGCTTCACTGCCAAAAAACTCCCCGCCTGCCTCCTGATTGGCATAGTGAAGTTCCCACCGGCCGCCATGCTGCCGCAGAGTGAAGTCCTTCCCCAGCTTCTCCTGCACCTTCTCAATGTCAAGCATGGCCGGTTCTTTTGGCCCGATAGCCGCAACCCCTTCTACGTCGGCCGTTCTTTCCGGGTCCATTGCCTCAGCTCCAGCCTTACCTTCCTGTCCTGAGAACTCAATAATTTCAACCTCCCCCTGAGGAAGAAGAATGTTGTCGAGGCGGTGTGCAAGCTCATCCTCCCATCCCGGGAGCGTTCGCAAAAGTTCCTGCCACTCAGGACAAGGAAGCTTGACGACGACTTTGCGAAGAGCGTCGTCCAGAACCATGCCGGCTCGCGCCGCAGTCCGCAAAATCCTCAGGAGCCTTTCATTCCACAATTTCTCGCTGGCCGAGTCATAATAATATACATTTGCGGCATCGTCCGCGTGATCTACGGTCAGATAAATATTTCCGGTGATCAGATCGATCTCAATGCAGCGCTTCCAGCGCCCCGGCTCCTCCTGAATGACGCATAGCGTCCTCCTGGCCTTCCTTCCGACCGGAACGCTCTATAGCTTCCCTTTTCATCCGTGACGTGGAGATGACCGCCGCCATAGTAGATGCCTTCACCCAGCTGTATTTGCCTGTTCTCAATATTTCCGCGCCTCATCTTATCTCCCCGCACATAAGCCGTATTGCTTTTTATTATCCACCCGTCCGACTAACCCTCACAAAACCTTCCATCTTGGCCGACTTCATTTTAAACTAGTTTTTCTGCCCAAATCAAGCGATCGCTCAGCAATGCCTTAACTAAATACAAAGAGAGCCCGGAAACGCTGAATTTCCGGGCTCTTTCACTTAACTCTGGCATTTGACTCACATATTTCCTGCAGCATCCGGCTGCTCCGTCACT
>CAJOLP010000182.1 GCA_905235465.1 uncultured Lachnospiraceae bacterium
GAGTGTTGACCCAAATCGGCGAATCCAGCAATTTGAGTCAAAACGCGGTGGCGGGAATTGCGCTGCGGCGATTTGAGTGTTGACCCAAATCGGCGAATCCAGCAATTTAAGTCAAAACGCAGCGGCGGGAATTGCGCTGCGGCGATTTGGGAATTGACCCAAAGCGGCGAATCTGACAATTTAAGTCAAAACGCCTCGGAGATTTACGAGCTGTGGCGAACCGAGTATTGACTCAAATCAGCGAATCTGGCAATTCAAGTCAAAACGCCGCGAAGAAAATTGCGCAGCGGCGGTCAGCGCATTGACCCAAATCGGCGAATCCGGCAATTTAAGTCAAAACGCTGCGGAGATTTTCGAGCTGTGACGGTCGCCGTACGGACTGGAAAGCATGGCCCCACAATTCTTGTGGGTAACGGGGCGAATGAAGAGCCGGGGCGGGGTGAGTGATCCGTGGGGAATCTAAATTGACCGAAAGTAGTCAAAAAGTTAGAATTAGGGTAGAGCATGGAAGGTATCAAGTTAAAGGATATTGAGGGGATACCATACAGAAGGAAGGTTCAGTTATGTTCAGAAAAATGAGGCGACCGAAGCAGGCACTGTCACAGGAAGAATGCAATGAGCTGTTGAAGAGCGAGACAAGGGGTGTGTCATCGGGGACGACGGGTATCCTTATGGAATTCCGCTCAACCACTATTATGATGAGGCGGCTGGAAGGCTGTACTTTCATGGGGCGAAGGTGGGGCACCGCGTCGACGCGATCAAAAGGGATCCGAAGGTCTCTTTCTGCGTGTATGGGCAGGACGAGCTGGAGGAAGGAGACTGGGCCTATCATGTGAAGAGTGTGGTCGTGTTCGGCAAGGCCCGCATTGTTGAAGACTATGAGGAGATGGCCGCCGTAAGCCGCAAGATCTGCGAGAAGTTCCCCGTGCCGGAGGGTTACGCGGACAGAGAAATAGCAAAAGACGGTCCGGCGACGCTATGCATTTCCATCGAAATAGAAAGCATGACGGGCAAGCTTGTCCACGAGGCGTAAGGGCCCGCGCGAGGTGATCCACGAAGCTTAAGAGGGGACCGCAGGAGGCGGCCCAAGAAGATTAAAGCATAAGAAGGGACCGCGCGAGGCGACCCACGAAGACTAAAGCTTAAGAGAGGGCCCGTGCGAGGCACGGGATATCTACGGGACAGAGGAACCAGAGGGAAACCGGAGGGGAGCGCTATGCCGGATGGCTTTTTGCCAATGACGAGAGAGGAATTGAATAGGAATGGCATAGCGCAGCCGGACTTTGTCTATGTCTGCGGGGACGCGTATGTCGACCACTCCAGTTTTGGCATGGCGATCATCTGCAGGTTGTTGCAGGCTCACGGTTACAGTGTCGCGCTGATCTGTCAGCCGGACTGGCGCGATCCTGAAAGCGTGCAGGAGTACGGCGAGCCGAGGCTGGGCTTTCTGGTATCCTCCGGCAACATGGATTCCATGGTCAATCACTACACGGTCGCGAAGAAGAGGCGCTCTTCCGACGCCTATTCGCCCGGCGGGCAGGCGGGGAAGCGGCCGGATTACGCGGTGATCGTCTACTGCAACCTGATCCGCCGCACCTATAAGAGGACGCCCATCATCATCGGCGGCCTGGAGGCCAGTCTGCGCCGTCTGTGTCATTACGATTATTGGTCGGACCGCCTGCGCCGCTCCATTCTTCTGGATTCCGGCGCGGATCTCATTTCTTATGGGATGGGTGAGCACAGCATCATCGAGATCGCCGACGCGCTGGCTGCCGGGATCGATGTGCGGGACATCACCTATATCGACGGCACGGTTTACAAGACCCGGGACGAGGAAAGCATTTATGACGCGATCCGCCTGCCGGACTATGAGGCGTGCCGCAGTGACCGGCGCGCCTTCGCGCACAGCTTTGCGATCCAATATCAAAATACGGATCCCTTCCAGGCAAAACGCATCTATGAGGCGTATGACGGCAAGCTCTTTGTCGTGCAGAATCCGCCCGCGAAACCGCTGACGACGCAGGAGATGGACGATGTCTACGCGCTTCCCTTCATGCGCAGATGGCACCCCGCTTACGATGCGCAGGGCGGGATCCCCGCGCTGTCGGAGATCAGGTTTTCGCTGACATCGAACCGAGGGTGCTTTGGCGACTGCAATTTTTGCGCGCTCACATTCCACGAGGGGCGCATCGTGCAGTGCCGGAGTCACGACTCGATCATAAAAGAAGCGCAGCAGTGCATTGAGGACCCTGCTTTTAAGGGATATATTCACGACGTGGGCGGGCCCACCGCGGAGTTCCGCCGGCCGGCCTGCGACAAGCAGCTGACGAAGGGCGCGTGCAAACACAGGCGCTGTCTTTATCCGGAGCCGTGCCCGAATCTCAAAGTGGACCACAGGGATTATCTTGCGCTCCTCAGGGAGCTGCGTGCGCTGCCCGGGGTCAAAAAAGTGTTTGTCCGCTCGGGCTTTCGCTACGACTACCTGCTGGCGGACCGCGACAAGACATTCCTGCGGGAGCTCTGCCAGTATCACGTCAGCGGCCAGCTGCGGGTCGCGCCGGAGCATGTCTCCGACGCCGTCCTGTCCAAGATGGGGAAGCCCGGCGTGGAGACCTACAACGCATTCTGCCGGGAGTTTCAGCGCGTCAACCGGTCGCTGGGCAAAGAACAGTATATCGTGCCGTATTTGATGTCTTCGCATCCGGGCAGTACTTTGACGGATGCGGTGGCCCTGGCCGAGTACATCCGGGACCTCGGGTATATGCCGGAGCAGGTGCAGGATTTCTACCCGACGCCGGGGACCGTCTCCACGTGCATGTATTACACGGGGCTCGATCCCACGACGCTGCGGGGAGATGATCCCGACACGATGGAGGAGGTCTATGTGCCGCGGGATCCCCGCGAGAAGGCGATGCAGCGGGCGCTCATCCAGTACCGGGACCCGAAGAATTACGCGCTGGTCAAAGAGGCGCTGCGAAAGGCCGGGCGGGAGGATCTGATCGGATTCGGAGAGAAGTGCCTGATTCCGCCGCGGCAGATCGAGAGAAAGAGCGCCGGGCAG
>CAJOLP010000183.1 GCA_905235465.1 uncultured Lachnospiraceae bacterium
GAGCGTGCCGGCCACTTTGGGCACGAGTGTGGTCAGGCTTATGTAAAGCAATACCATGATAATGACCGCGCACACCGCCCGGATGCAGCCGAAGATCAGACTGTATCTTCTCTGCTTTCTGGTATTCTCCTCAATCTCTTCCAGAAGTTCGATGATGCGCGCATTGTCCGCGCCGGCTCCATAGCTTCCCCCTGCGCCGGCTCCGTAATTGCTGTTTTCCATTAGGTACCTCCTCTCCCAATACCATTTAACATTCCTTAGTATTTATTCAAATGCACCTTAAAGAAGGGCAGTTGATCCGGTGATTTCCCCACGGCCTCATCTTCCTCCGGCATGCCCAGAGAAAGGATCGCCTCCAGCCTGTATTCTGACGGATACTGCAGGATCGTGCGGACATAATCCTCGGTCGCATCGCCGTTTATGGCCGTTCTCCCGCGCCCCTGGATCCAGCAGCTGCCCACGCCCAGGGCGGAGGCCATCAGATGCATATTCTCCATGACTATGCTGCTGTCCTCGATCCATGTGTCGGAGAGCTCTTCACCGGCCACGACAGCGATCGCGACGTCCGCGCCCGCCAGCATCCTGGCCGCGCCGCCCATGCGGCACCCGGACAGATCGATGAGCTTTTGTTTGTCGCGCACCACGATCAGTTCCCAGGGATAAATAGCCTTTCCGGACGGCCCCATCATCCCGGCGTTCAGGATCTGCTCCAGAGCCTCTACGGGGACCGGGGCGCCGGTATAATTGCGCACGCTGTGTCTCTTCTTAAGGATCTCCCCCAATTCTTTGCTGTACACGGCCTCTCCTTTTCACATATTTTTTGAGTAATAAAGCGCTGCGGAAATGTCCCGCAGCGCTTTTAAAAACTACGCTTCACAAGATTATTTCTTAAACTGCTTCTTGGCGATCTGCACCAGATCGCGCAGATCTACCAGCGCCTTAAGAAGGTCCTCTTCGGATGAATACTCATCGGTCAGGACGCGATAGACCTCTGACGCCTTGCGGCTCATTTTGGTCTGCATATCTTCGCCTACGTTCACGACCTTTTTTTGCCCATTCTCATCGAGATAGATGATATCGGGGACCTGATTGTGGTCCGTGTCGGCGAAATACAGATCAAACTGGTTGTCACCTAAAAGATCCAGAGCGAGCGTGTCGATGAGCCCGTCTCCCGTTGTATCCAGTAAACCCACATCAGGGAGCTTATCTCCGTCGAGATCAACAAGGATCTGAGCGACCGTTCCCCTGATGATATTTACATGCCTGTCTTTTGCCGCAACCTTCTTGAGATTTTCTCTGGCTTTCTTTATTGTCCACATGATGAATCACCTCCATGCGCATATCATCTGCTGATAACAGTATAATCCTTTCCGCTTGGCGGTGTCAATTCCGCGGGCACACCCTCCGGCCGGACGGGCGGCCCCGTGGACAAAAACAGCGGGGATCAGGAAAGTGACGCTGTGATGATCGCCATGGAATAAACTTCCAGCGCGTTGCAGCCGCGGGACAGATCGTTGATCTGCGCGTTCAGGCCCAGCAGGATCGGGCCGTAAGCCTCGAAATTACCCATGCGCTGCGCGATCTTGTAGCCGATGTTGCCGGCGTTGATGTCGGGGAAAATAAATGTATTCGCGTGACCTGCCACTTTGGAACCGGGCATCTTGGTCTCGCCTACGCGGGGCGCGACGGCCGCGTCAAACTGCATCTCACCGTCGATCGGGATGTCGGGATATTTGGCCTGTGCCTTCTTAGTCGCGTTCTGCATCTTTGTGACGGAATCGCTCTTGGCGGATCCTCTTGTGGAGAAGGAAAGAAACGCCACCTTGGGATCAACACCGAATACCTTTGCGCATTCCGCGGTCTCGCCGCAGATCTCGACCAGATCATCTTCCGAAGGGTCGATATTGATCGCGCAGTCGCCCATGGCGATCACTTCGCTCTCACCGGTTACCGCGGGACGGACCAGAATGAAGCAGGAAGACACGATGTTGTTGCCGGGTTTCGTCTTGATGATCTGCAGAGCGGGACGAACCGTATCTGCCGTGGAATAGGTCGCGCCGCCAAGCAGGCAGTCCGCGACGCCCATCTTTACGAGCATGGTTCCGAAATAGTTGGCCTGGCGAAGGATCGGGATCGCCTTCTCGACGGTCATCCCTTTGTTCTTTCTCAGCTCCACAAACTCATTCACCATTTCGTCAAAGCGATCATAATTCTCCGGGTCAATGATCTGCGCGCCTCTGATGTTATAACCCGCTTCCTCAGCCGCGTCATTGATCTCCTCAGGGTTCCCCAGAAGGATCGGTGTCAGGAAACTGCTGGCCAGCAGTCTCGAAGCCGCTTCCAGAATTCTCTCATCGCTTCCCTCGGTGAAGACGATCGTCTTGGGATTCTTTTTCAGTTTTTTGATCATTCCGCCAAAGCCAAAATTACCGCTCATTGTACTTATTCCTCCATTACCTCACTAACATTT
>CAJOLP010000184.1 GCA_905235465.1 uncultured Lachnospiraceae bacterium
GACGGAGCTGGACGGCCGCAGTGCTTTCCTTCTGTATGATACCTACGGGTTCCCCATCGACTCCACCCAGGATGTGCTGGAGGAGAACGGGTTCACTGTGGATGTGGATGGTTTCGAAGAGGCCAGACAGGAGGCGCGGGACAAATCCAAGGGCTCCTGGATCAAGACGAGCATGAGCGGCGCAGCCGCCACGGTCTATGATGAGATGGACGCCTCCGAGAATTCCGAATTTGACGGCTATGACAAGCTCACGATGGACGCCGAGATCATTGATCTGGCAGCCTTCGGCGAGATGACGGACGATAAGGGACAGACCACGGAGATCGGCGAGGTCGCGGATGCGGTGACAGACGGCATGCGCGCCGCGATCATCACGGACAGGACGCCTTTCTACGGAACCATGGGCGGTCAGGTCGGCGATATCGGCGTGATCGAATGCGGCGGCGCGTCCTTTAAGGTGGAGAAGACAGAGCATGTGGCCGGCTCCAAGATCGCGCACATCGGCGTGGTGACAGGCGGCATGTTCAAGGTCGGTGACACCGTCACCCTCAAGGTGGACGCCGAAAACCGCGCATCCACCTGCCGCAACCACAGCGCGACGCATCTGATGCACAAAGCCCTGCGCGAGGTGCTGGGCAGCCATGTGCAGCAGAAGGGATCCTATCAGGATGCTGACCGGACCAGATTTGACTTCAGCCACTTCCAGGCCATGACGCCCGAGGAGCTGCAGAGGGTCGAGGATATAGTCAACCGGGAGATCCTGGCAGGCGTCGATGTGAGTACAAAGATCGAGACTATCGATGAGGCCAAAAAGAGCGGCGCGATGGCGCTCTTTGACGAGAAGTACGGGGAAGAGGTCCGCGTCGTATCCATGGGCGATTTTTCCACGGAACTCTGCGGCGGCACCCACGTGAAGAATACCAGCCAGATCGGCCAGTTCAAAATACTGTCGGAGAACGGCGTAGCCGCCGGCATCAGAAGGATCGAAGCGCTGACCGGCGACAATGTTCGCCGCTATTATGAGGACATGGAGCGCAAGGTAAATGAGGCGGCCGCGCTGGTGAAGGCCACACCCGACACGCTTGCGGATCATATCAAAAAGCTCCAGGAGGAGCTGAAGGCCGTAAAGAGCGAAAATGAGTCCCTGAAGGCAAAGGAAGCGCAGAGCGCGCTGGGCGATGTCATGGACAAGGTCCGGGAGATCAAGGGCGTGAAATTCCTCGCCTCTTCCGTGAAGGATGTGGACATGAACGGTCTGCGTGACCTGGGCGATCAGCTCAAGGAGAAGATGGGCAGCGGCGTTATCCTGCTCATCTCCGAGAAGGACGGCAAGGTCAGCCTCATGACCATGGCGACCGATGACGCTGTGGCAAAGGGCGCGCATGCCGGCAATCTGATCAAAGCCATTGCCAAAGAGGTCGGCGGAGGCGGCGGCGGCCGTCCCACTATGGCGCAGGCGGGCGGCAAGAACCCCGCGGGCATCGACAATGCCATCGCCGCGGCGCCGGGCGTCCTGGAATCCCAGATCAAATGATGTCTTGACAGGAAAGCCGGTTATGTTATAATTACGATTGTATGTTTACAAGCTTGATGTTTATAGCATATAAGAATAACCCAATCAGTCAGACTGAAGGGACTGAAGGGAGGGTAGAAATAGTATGTCTAGCGTGATCTTAAAAGAGAATGAGACTTTGGACAGCGCACTGCGCCGCTTCAAGAGAAGCTGTGCGAAGGCGGGCATCCAGCAGGAGATTCGTAAGAGAGAACATTACGAGAAGCCTAGCGTCAAGCGCAAGAAAAAGTCAGAAGCAGCCAGAAAGAGGAAATACAACTGATGATTTGTCAATGATTCAGTACTCGCGACTGGCGGCTCTTAAAATGGCAGGAAGTCCTCTGATCTTGATCAGAGGACTTTTTTATAAAGTTTTTTGAGGGAGACATGGGCAGAGCAGTGATCATTGTGCTTGCGCTTTTGGCGGTCTTTTTTCTGATCGTCATGTACGTGGACAATCACAGGTTCGTTGTGCGCAGGTACAGCTTTCGTTCAAACAGAATCAAGAAGGGATTAAAGGCAGTTTTTGTCGCGGATCTTCACGAGAAGGACTACGGGGATCACAACCGGTCCCTGATCGGGACGATCCGCGGTGAGGAGCCGGACGTCATTTTGGTGGGCGGCGACCTGCTGGTCTCGGCCCTCTTCACGAACCGGATCCGCAGGGACCTGGGGATCCGCCACATGGAGGAGGGCGGTCAGATGACGCCGCCGGTCCCCACGGATGAGCGCTGGATGCAGAACAGTATTCAGTTTATGAGGGACCTGACAGAGATCGCGCCGGTATATTTTGTTTACGGCAATCACGAGGAGCGGCTCTGCTACGAGATCTGCGGCGAGTACAAAAAGGCCTTCGAC
>CAJOLP010000185.1:0-4872 GCA_905235465.1 uncultured Lachnospiraceae bacterium
GGGATCCTCGAATACGGCGACTTGTCGATGATCTTGAGAATATCTTCCCACGGATCGTCAATGTCGATCGCCACGATATCCACGCGCGCCGTCATGACCTCCGACGCCGCAATATCCCCGAAATCGATGGCCGCGCTGACCAGCTCGGAAGCATCCTCGTCGATGATCTTCGTATCCTCTGCCATATCGACGATCGTGTGCAGCTCCTCCAGAGCGGCGTCGCCGTCCGCGTCCTCCTTTTCGTCCGGCAAAAGGCCCGTGATCAGATTGACCAGTCCCACCACCACAAACGTGATCGGGCGAGAACATCAGCACCCGGATCGGCACCGCGAAAACCTCCGCGTAGTGCGTCGCGTTCTTCTTGGCGGTGATCTTCGGGATCGTCTCGCCAAAAATAATGATTGCCACAGTGACGATAAGCGTCGCCAGCCAGGCGTAATTTTCACTCAGGATCAGCATCACCGCCAGCGAGGCCAGCGACGAAGCCGCGATATTGACAAGATTGTTGCCCACCAGAATCGTGGACAGCGCGTTGTCAAACTGCTCCGTAATGCGCACGGCGATGCCCGCGTTCCGGTCCCCATTGTCCCGTCTGTGCTCCAGCCGCACCTTGTTGCAGGCCGAATACGCCATCTCCGACGCGGAGAAAAAGGCGGAGCAGAGGACGCAGACAACGACGCCTGCAATATAAATATAGACATCCATCAGCTCGCACCCCCCTTCTCAGAGGCTTCCGTCGACCTGCCAGCTGAGCCGCCAGCCGATCTCCCAGCTGACCTGCCATTCGACCCGCCAGCCGATCTCCCAGCCGATCCGCCAGACAACCTTCCATTCGACCCACCAGACGACCCGGCTGCGGCCTCCGCTTCGTCCAGCCGCCGCACCTTCAGCCGCATGATCCGGTTGTGCCGCATCAGCAGCACGGAGATCTCCATGCCCATATACCGGAAACTGTCCCCGGACACCGGGATCTCCGAAAACGACTCATAGGCCAGCTCACTCATGAGCTTGCGGCCCAGCTCTTCCTTCTGCTCCTCGCTGTATTTCACCCCGAGCTCATCCAGCACATCCAGCACATGCTCCTCCGGGTTCACACTATAGGAGCCGTCCGTCATGGGCACCACATTCCGCACCGCCCGGTCATCCTCGTCCCAGATCTCGCCGACCAGCTCCTCCAAAATATCCTCGTCCGTCACGATTCCCAGCGTCCCGCCGTAATTGTCCGTCACCACGACCATATTGATCTTGTTGCGCGACATATTCGTGAGCAGATCGTCGATCTTCGTGGACTGATGCACGAACACGGGCTTGTACAGCAGCGGCCGGATGTCCAGCGCCTTCCCGTGGCGGATATAGGCGCGGATATACCGCCGAATATGCAAAATACCGATAATATTGTCGATCGTCCCCTCATACACCGGCAGACGGCTGTGATTCTGCTCCTTGATGTAAGCGAGGATCTCCTCCTGTGACATGTCGATGTCGATGGCGGCCATGTCGACCCTGCTGGTCAAAATACTCTCCACCGTCACATCCCCGAACTGCAGCGCCGACGAGATCAGTTCGCCCTGCTCCTCATCGATGGTGCCCTCCTCCGTCATATCCTCAATGATGTCATAAAGATCATTCTCCGTGACGGGAGACTCCTCCTCGCTCCCTCCTGAAGCTTTGCCCGCCATATTCGCGATCCACGCCAGCGCGGACGACGCCGGACGCAGCACCGTCATCAGGGCACACATAAAGCCCGCCGTCGCGTAGCTGATGCGCACGCTGTACTTGCGGGCAATACTTTTAGGCAGCATCTCTCCGAAGAAAAACACCACCAGCGTTGTAACCAATGTGGAAACCGTTACCGCCGATACGCCCCATCGCCTTGTCACATAGACCGTCACGATGGAAGCGGCGGCAAGATGCACAATATTTGTGCAGATCAGGAGCGTCGTGATCGCCCTGTCAAAATTCTCCGTCACGAAAAGTGCCCGCTGCGCCCTCTCGTCTCCCTTCTCGGCGTCCGTCTTGACCCGCACCCGGGACACAGAGGCAAATGCTGTCTCCATAAGGGCAAACAGCATTGCCGCGAGCAGCAATAGAACAAGGATAAGCCAGATCATCTGACTGCCATCGTCCATAAGACTTGATCACACTCCTTCTTAACTAAGACAATTCTTTCATCCCGCATGGATTTGCCCCTGGGGAATCTTGAAAGGATCCCCTTCCGGGAAATCTCCTCAGGCTCCCCTTCCGGGAACCCTTCGGGATTGTGGTTTTGAGCGTAACATAAAAGCGGCGCTTGTGCAAGAAGCCCGCAGGGGGCCACATTAACAGTTCCCCGTGTACACATAGTTGAGCTGCTCCCGTGCCACGTCGGCAAGCTCATAAACCTTCTTCACACTTGTTGCCGGCCTGTCGGTCATGTGGAATTGCGGGAAGAACCGGGAAATGTGCAGGGGGATATCTCTCCCTCGCCCCATATCCAACGAGGCTATCCATGCACACATCTCACGCATCTCCTCGGCAGAATCATTCTCACCGGGAATGATAAGAGTTGTCAGTTCCACATGACAGATCTGCACAGCCCTCTCAATGAAGTCTGACGATTCCCGCCCAGGACATCTTCATAATACCTGTCCGTAAAGCCCTTCAGATCAATATTCATCGCGTCAATATACGGCGCGATCTCATCCAGAATCTCTACTTCTGCCGTGCCGTTCGTCACAAGCACATTGACCATGCCGGCCTCGTGCACCAGCTTCGCCGTGTCCCTGACAAACTCATACCCAATCAGCGGCTCATTATAAGTGAATGCCAGCCCGACATTCCCCTCGCTCCTGTAATAAGCAGCCGTATTCGCAAGCTGCCGCGGCGTCACCTGCATCGCTTGTGAGGCCATCCTTAAGGCTTCCTTTGACCAGGAAATCTCACTGTTTTGACAGAAGGGGCAGCGCAGGTTGCACCCATAGCTCCCAACGGACAAAATACGGCTTCCCGCCATAAATCGATTCAGCGGCTTCTTCTCAATTGGATCAAGTGCCAGCGCGGAAACCACACCATAATTGGCTGCGCGGACAATGCCATCCTCACAGATCCTCGCGCCGCAGAATCCAACTTTCCCTTCCGGTATTTCGCAGTGCCGAAAACAAACATTACATCGGGCCATCTTACTTCCTCGACCTCCGTCGGCCTAAACCTCAGTCCGTACGGCAACCAATACCCCTCAATAGTGCCTCACAACTTCAAATCTTTCCAGCTTCACATGCTCATCCCACTCGGCGATGCCCGCTTTGCTCTTGGCGATGGAGATTTGTTGTTCCACGGTGTCCACGCCGTCCAGGTCAGGCAGCAGCAGGCCCCGCTTCACGCCCTTGCTCACAATGACGCCGTAACGTTTGACATCAAGCTCGGACGGCGAGCTGATAGGTTCCGGCTCACCCAGTACGTCGACGTTGATCTCCAGCCACGGCAGCTCATCCGCCCGGATGGGATCAAACCGCGGATCCCTGACCGCCGCGCTCACCGCATTCTCAATGATCTCCTGCGCGACGCAGTCCTGCGTCGGCAGGATCGTTCCGATGCAGCCCCTGAGCTTGCCGTTCTCATGGATCGACACAAACGCCCCCGCCTTCACGCGCAGCATTTCCTCCGGTACCCCTTCGGGCAGCCGCATCTTCCGATGCTCCAGAATATAAGTCTCCAGCGACCTCCGGGCCAGCCGCACGTAGGCGTCCTCGTTCGCTCTCTCCCGCGCGAGCCTGTCCTCCTGCGCCCGCAGGTATTGTTCCAGGAAATGGCGGTCCCGCGCCTCCCCCTCGGGATAGAAGGTGCAGATGCCGTACCCCACCCCGGTCACATCTTCGTGGGACAGCGCCGCGGCCTTCACGGCCTGCCCGTCCAGCGCGCCGGCCATGATCACAAAGGAGCGGTGCCCGCACTCCGCCGCCTTCTCACAAAAAGTCTCATCGAAGTCAAACAGCTCTCCGAACGCGCCCCTGCCGCAGACGTCCATGATCCGCTCGTCGTAGCGCGGTCCCTCCGGGGCGAAGCCGTAGGGCCCGTAGGTCTGCAGCTTGTGCGAAAGATCGCCGCTCGCCACGAACACAGCCCGCCTTCCCGTCTTGTCCACCGCCTCTTTGATGATCTCCCCGAGCCGGTAGTGATCCGTCAGGGGAAGGCCGGAGAGGCCGATCCGGACGATCTTGGCGCCGGTGTATTTTTGCCGGATAAAGTACAGCGGCACCATAGTCCCGTGGTCGAGCCGCGCGTCGCGCTCACCCAAAAGTCCCGCGGGAAAATCCTGCCGCGCCGCCAGCTCGGCGATCTTCACGGTGAGCTTCTGGTCGTATTCCTCATCAAACTTCACCTGAGGCGCGCGAAACTGGCCAAAATTCCCCTTCGCGCGTCGGCCGGGTGAGATGTGAAAATAGTCGGCATACATCACGCTGTGCGGGCTTGTGATGATGATCGTCTCCGGCGCCAGCGCCGCGATCTCGTCCGCCACCTGCTCGTAGGCGCGGATGGTCTTTATGACTTGTTTTTCGCTCCCCTGCCCCACATCGGGTACGATCATGGGCGGGTGCGGAACCATAAATGCCGCCAGAATCGACATGCCTTGTCACCTCCTAATCCAACTATTCCTCAACTACAGCCACTATGACTACCGCAACAGCCACCATGACTACCGCAGCAGCGCTCCCCTTACTGCGCGTTCAAAAAGTCCTTTCTGTGCTTAAGCAGATTGTGCAGCTCATGCAGCACGCCGTCCTCGCTGTAGGACAGCTCTACTTTGTCCGCCCAGTCCTGCACCTCCGGCCGGGCGTTGGCCACGGTGGCGGTGACGCCGGCCTCCTTGAAGGCGGCGATATCGGTCAGATTGTC
>CAJOLP010000185.1:4885-5510 GCA_905235465.1 uncultured Lachnospiraceae bacterium
GTCTCCTCAATGCCGATCTCCAGATACTCCTGCAGCAGCGCGAACGCCTCGCCCTTGCCGGCCTCCCTCGGATAGATGTCGATAAACATCGATCCGGAAGGGACCATATTCAGGTGATCGAAGCGCGGATCCTCGCGAAGCGCGTGGGTCTTCTCCTCTATACTGGTGGGATGATAGATCGAGAGCTTGAGGATCTTTTCCGCCGGCACCTCGCCGGTGAGATCATCCACATGCATGATATCGTAGCGATAGTCGTCCCGAAGCAGGTGCATGAACTCGCTGTCATCGGCCTCCTCGATCCAGGACATATCTGCCCCGCTGGCCAGGATCTTGAGCCCGCCTATGCTGCGGATCTCCTCCACCAGCGGCGCATAAAGATCCTCCTCGATGTGCCAGCTGTGAAGGATCTCATCCTTCGTGCGGATCAGCGTCCCGATCTCGCAGATAAAGTAAATATCGTCCGCGACGGGTTCCAGGAGCTTATACATGCTCTGATACTGTCTCCCGCTGCAGGCGCAGAATTTGATCCCGTACTTTTTGAGCTCCCGGATCACGTGAAAATACTCCGGATTGATCACTGTCGAGCCTTCCCTGGTCAATGTGCCGTCAATATCACTTCCTATTA
>CAJOLP010000186.1 GCA_905235465.1 uncultured Lachnospiraceae bacterium
GAAGATCCGCATTCAGTACGGCGGCTCCGTAAAGGGTTCCTCCGCACCCGAGCTGTTCGCGCAGGCGGACATCGACGGCGGTCTGATCGGCGGCGCAGCACTGACCGAGGATTTCGGCAAGATCGTCAATTACAACAAGTAATCCAAAAGATCCAAATCAAAAAAGGAAGGTGTGCCTTTTGGCACACCTTCTTTTTTGTATCCGGCTGTCGCGTGTTCTAATCTGATTTCTCTTCAAATATTGCACTTAGACACCAACAATACCCGATGGGCACCCCTCCCCGGGACCGAACTACATCCTGTTGTCTATTGTAGTACAATAGGGACGATTCGTAAACAGCGCTTCTCGATTGTCCCTATATCATATTGACATAGTATGATAAGTGTGTTAATATCCTAAAAATCGAATAAGATTTGCATATTGATCATTATTTATTTGTGATAAGAAGGTCCTCTGCGATATAATATCAAGGTGCGCCCTTGGCGGTGCAGAGGAGATCAATTATGATAACAGCAAAGCGGGAGATCATTGTATGATCGCAGACATGGCTGAATATATTTCCACACACGGGGATCAGCTCATCAATCAGATCCTCACACATATCGGGATCAGTCTTTTCGCGCTGGTCGTCGCGGGAGCCATCATTCCATGCGGATACCTTGCTTCCCGTTCCGACAGGGCGGAGACGATCATATCGGCTCCCTTTGAGATGCTCAGGGTCGTGCCTTCGCTGGCGTTTCTGATCCTTCTGATCCCGGTCATGGGGACGGGCGTTTTGCCGGCCGTGACGGCGCTCACGATTCTTGCCGTCCCGCCTGTTCTGCTCAATACGATCGTCGGGTTTCGGACCATTCCGGACTTCATGATCGAATCGGCGGCAGGCATCGGCATGACGGACAGAGAAATATTGTGGAAGGTCAAGGTTCCCGCCGCACTTCCCATGATCCTGGCGGGCCTTAGGACCGCGCTGGTGGAGGTGGTCGCCAGCACGACGATCGCCGCCAAGATCGGCGCCGGAGGACTGGGTGAGATCATTTTTACCGGACTTGGTCTTAACCGGACGGATCTTCTCGTTCTGGGAGGCCTTCTGGTGGCGGCGCTTTCCCTTTTGTCCGGTCTGATATTCGATATCATTTCAAGGAAACTGCTCAGATACAAATATTGTTGATCGTAAAGGAGAATCGTTATGAAAAAGTTTATGAAAAAGCTGATTACATCCGCAGTAGTCATCGGCATGGTGCTTCCGCTTGCCGCCTGCGGTAAAAGCGGCGCCTCATCTTCTGACGCGTCCAAATCCGTGATCGTCGGTTCCAAGGATTTTACTGAGAACGAGATCGTGGCAGAGATCTACGCGCTCGCGCTTGAGGACGCCGGCTTTAAAGTGGAGCGGAAGATGAATATCGCGGGTTCCGTCGTTCACACCAGCATTACCAGCGCCGAGATCGATATTTATCCCGAGTATACGGGAACCGGCCTCATCTCCATTCTGGGGAAGGAAGCCATGACGGACCAGCAGGAAGTGTACGAGACGGTCAAGGAAGCCTATAACAAGGAGTTCAACATCACCTGGCTCGACTACGCGGAGGCAAATGACGGACAGGGACTGTTCATCAGCCGCAGGGCCAGTGACAAGTACGGGATCACAAATATCTCTCAGCTTCAGGAGAACGCCGATCAGCTCAGATTCTGCTCTCAGGGCGAGTTTGACGAGAGAGAGGACGGCATCCCCGGTCTGGAGAAGCTGTACGGTCCTTTTAAATGGAAGTCCTCCAAGATCTATGACAACGGTCTGAAGTGGGAAGTTGTTGACAACGACGAGGCGGACGCGGCGCCGGCCTATACCACAGAGGCCAGACTTACCGAAACCGACAAATTCGTCCTTTTGGAGGATGACAAGCACATGTGGCCCCCTTACAACCTTGCGCCCATCGTGAGAAACGAGGTTCTGGACGCGAATCCTGAGATCGCGGACGTGCTCAATAAAGTTTCCGCGGCGCTGGATACGGAGACGATCACACAGCTGAACGCCAAGGTGGATATCGAGGGCAAAGAGTACGAGGATGTTGCCGCCGAGTTTTACGACAGCATCAAGTGACGGGCCTGTGAGTGCCGCCGGGCGTTACCGGGAGAAAATACAGTATGCCTATTATTGAATATGACAATGTGTGCAAAAAATTTGATAACAGCACCGGTCTTGCAGTCGATCATGTCAGCGCGCAGATCGAGCCCGGAGAGTTTATCACGATCCTTGGATCCTCGGGATGCGGCAAGACTACGCTGCTCAAGCTGACCAACCGGCTCTATGACCCGGACGGCGGAAGGATCATTCTGGAAGGCGAGGATATCGCCCAAAAGGATCCCGTACAGCTGCGGCGGGGGCTGGGATACGTGATCCAGCAGGTCGGTCTTTTTCCCCATATGACGATCAAGGAAAACATTACGATCATTCCGGCGCTCATGAAATGGGACAAAGACAGGATGGCGGCCAGAGCGGATGAGCTGCTCACACTCGTGGGCCTTGAGCCCTCCGAGTTCAGGGACAGGTATCCCCATCAGCTCTCAGGCGGTCAGCAGCAGAGAATCGGTTTGGCCAGGGCGCTTGTCCTGGATCCCGATATCATGCTTCTGGATGAGCCTTTTGGCGCGATCGACGCTATCACAAGGCTCCATCTTCAGAATGAACTGCAGCGAATCCATGCGGGCCTGGGCAAGACATTTCTGTTCGTCACGCACGATATCAATGAGGCGTTTAAACTCGGCAACAGGGTAATGGTCATGAACCAGGGCAAACTCCTGCAGTTTGACACGCCTGCCGAGATCGTCCTGCACCCGGCGGATGAATTCGTTCGCTCTCTGATCGAGTCCGCGCGGCAGCAGGAAGAGTTCTGGGAGGGCGTCCAGTGATCACTTATTTGATTGGAACATCCGGATAAGGTCCTGGGGCCGCTCCTTGAGCATATACAGCTGGTTCTGATCACACTGGTCATATCGCTGGTGATCGCGTCGATCCTGACGGTCATCTGTATGCAGTCCGAAAAGGTTTCGGGGGTGATGAACAATCTCTTCTCCGTGATCTACTCGATCCCGTCGCTGGCGCTTTTCGCTCTGCTGATCCCGATCTCCGGACTGGGGCGCACATCGGCCATCATCGTGCTGACGCTGTACAATCAGTACCTGCTCCTTCGAAATTTTACGACGGGGCTGCGGGAAGTGGATCCGGTGGTCTGTGAGGCGGCCAAGGGGATCGGCATGACCGACATGCAGATCCTGACGAAAATACGGATCCCCCTCGCGCGCAAGGCGATCTTCGCCGGCATCCGTCTCGCCGTGGTCTCGACCATCGGAATCGGGACGATCGCGGCTTCGATCAACGCCGGCGGTCTGGGAACCCTTCTCTTTGAGGGACTAAGGACCATGAACATTCCCAAGATCCTCTGGGGAAGCGTGCTGTCGGCAGGCCTCGCCATTTTAATCAACCGTGTTCTGAAGCTGGTCGAAGACCGGCTCTGAATAATCTTTTCCCCATGGACTATCTCTCTCATGTGCCGGAGAGATAGTCTTTTTTTGATGTTTGCGTCTTTTGCATGCTTTAGAGTATACTGATGGGAGCACGGGGCTTAGGCATCAGGTCAAAATGACCTGACGGATCCGGTGAGAAGGACTCACCTCATAAGAGAGCAGATGAAAATATGAGCAGGAAGCACATTGCAGTGATCGGCGCAGGGGCGTCCGGTCTCATGGCGGCCGCTGCCGCAGCGGGTGAGGGCGCCCGCGTGACCGTTCTGGAAAAAAACGAGAAGGCGGGCAAGAAGATCTATATCACCGGCAAGGGGAGATGCAATCTCACCAACACCTGTGAGACGGCGGACTTTTTTGACCATGTCGTCCGCAACCCCAAGTTTCTCTACAGCGCTGTATACGGCTTTGACGCTTCCATGGTCATGGACTTTATGGAGGAGAACGGCTGCCGCGTCAAAACGGAGAGGGGCGGCCGTGTTTTTCCCGTGACGGATCACGCTTCCGACGTCACCAAAGCCCTGCTTCACGCGCTGGACCTGCCGGATGTCAGGATACGATATCACGCGCCCGTTCAGGAGATCATCACTAAGGATGGGCGCGCTGCCGGTGTCCTCATGCGGAGCGGGGAGTTTCTGGAGGCGGACGCGGTGATCCTATGCACCGGAGGTCTTTCCTATCCTTCCACGGGGTCGACAGGGGACGGATACCGCATGGCAGGTGCGCTTGGCATCCCCGTAAGAGAACAGGCGCCTTCCCTTGTGCCTCTTTGCGTGCGCGAGACCTGGTGCCGCGGACTGCAGGGGCTGGCCCTCAAAAATGTCCGTCTGACGCTCCGTGCCCCCAGGGCGGAGGGCAAAAAAAAGAGCAAAAAGGATGTCCTGTATTCGGGCTTTGGCGAAATGCTGTTCACCCACTGGGGCATCAGCGGGCCTTTAGTCCTTAC
>CAJOLP010000187.1 GCA_905235465.1 uncultured Lachnospiraceae bacterium
TCCCGCTGCTCCAGCAATTTAAAGCCGTGCAGGACGGCCGCGTGTGGTGCACGGCGGACTCTCTATATCAGAATGCCAGTGCGGCCGGATGGATCATCCGGGATCTGAGTGAGATCCTGAGGGAGGAGGCTCCCGCGGAGGATGGGGAGATTGCGTTTTTTTACAGACTGCGGTGAGGCGGCGATGCGAAACACGGTCTGAAAATCCATACAAAAGCATTTTTGTGAGTGTCCACTTTATGGGGCTCATTTTAGAAAGCGAGTCGGCCAAGATGAAAGGCTTTTAGAGCTTTAGTCTGACAAGCGGCAAAAAGGCGGCAAAAAGACGGCAAGAAGGCGGCAAGAAGGCGGCAGGAAGATGCAAGAAGGTTAGCGAGTTGCAGGAAGCGGAAGCTTTGAGGTACTGCTGAAAGGAGAAAGCGTGGCGAAGAACCTAATGATTCAGGGCACAATGTCCGGCGCGGGCAAGAGTCTCATCACGGCCGGGATCCTGCGCGTCCTGCGCCGGGAAGGCTATAAGGTCGTGCCGTTCAAGTCCCAGAACATGGCGCTGAATTCATTTGTGACAGCGGACGGCGGCGAAATGGGCCGTGCCCAGGTAGTGCAGGCGGCCGCGGCGGGCACCGCGCCGACCGTGGATATGAATCCGATCCTGCTAAAGCCCACGGGGCAGGCCAGCTCGCAGGTCATCGTCCGCGGAAAGCCGATCGGAACCATGTCGGCGGCGGCCTACTACAGCATGAAACAGTCGCTTGTGCCCGACATCATGGAGGCTTATGAAAACCTGGCCTCCGACGCCGATATTGTTGTGATCGAGGGCGCGGGAAGTCCGGTGGAGATCAATCTCCGGGAGGGGGATTTTGTCAACATGGGGCTCGCCCAGATGCTGGACGCGCCGGTGCTGCTCGTGGGAAATATCGATCCGGGCGGTGTTTTTGCACAGCTTTTGGGCACCATCGAGCTCATGGCGCCCGATGAGCGCGCGAGGGTCAAGGGCCTGATCATCAATAAGTTTCGTGGTGATTCGGCGCTGCTGGAGCCCGGGCTCGCCATGTTTTCAAAATACTGCCCGATCCCCTTCGCCGGCATCGTGCCCTATTTGGACGTCCGGCTGGAGGAAGAGGACAGTCTGTCGGCGCGCTTTGAAAAAAAGAGCGGCCCGGAACGCCTGATGGAAGGACAGAGCGGCCCGGTGGCGGGGGCGGAAAAGGGCAGCGGCGTTCCGGCGAATGAAAAGCTGGACATTGTTGTCATCAAGCTGCCCTACATGAGCAATTACACGGATTTCAGCACGCTTGATCACGAGCCTTGCGTGTCGCTCCGATATGTGCGGGAGGTGTCCGAGCTCGGCGAGCCGGACCTGATCATTCTTCCCGGCAGCAAAAATACGGAGGAAGACATTGACTGGCTGAACCAAAAGGGGTTTCGCGAGGCGATCCAAAAGCGCGCGGATCCGTCCGGGCAGGCGGGAGGCATTCCCGTGATCGGCATTTGCGGCGGCTACCAGATCTTGGGCGTGCAGGCCGGGGACCGGCCGGGGCTCGGCCTCTTGCCGGTGAGGACGGTCTTTTGGGACAGCAAGGTGACCGTTCAGCGAAGCGGCGTCGTTTCGGCCGGAGAGGGATTCTGGGAATCATTGTCCGGTGTGCCTGTGCGGGGTTATGAGATCCATATGGGCAGGACATACAGAGTGGATGACGGCGACGGCGACGGCAAGATCGAAGGACATGTGCTTGGCGCGGACGACGGCAGCAACGGCGGCAGGGATGGCGGCAGGGACGGCGAGATCGATGCGTTAATTGTCACATCCGGGCGGGTGCTCGGGACATATTTACACGGGATATTTGATGATCCGCCGCTGCGAAACGCGCTGCTGCGGCTCCTGTGCGCAAACAAGGGAGTGCCGGCGCCGGAGTTCCACGAGGAGAGCGCGGAAGATTTTCAGGAGAGGCAGATCGATCTTCTTGCGGATGTGTTGGAAGAGAGTTTGGATTGGGAGCTGATCCACCGCGCGATCGGTATTTAGAGGGGTTGATCTATGGAGTACAGGGAGCCTATGGCAACGGACCCGGGAGAAATAGAGAAGCTGAGCATGCGGATCATCCGCGAGGAGCTTGCGGAAAGCGGGAGATTCCTGCCGGACGATGCGGACGAGGGCGAGGTCCGGGAGAAGATCGTGCTTCGCGTCATTCACGCCACGGCTGACCTGGAGTATGCGGACACCATGGCGTTCAGCGATCACGCGGTCACGCGGATCCAGGAGGCGATCCGGGAAGGCGCGCGGATCGTGACGGACACCAACATGGCCCTTTCCGGCGTCAGCCGGAAGTCTCTCGCCCGATTCGGGGGCGAGGCCGTATGTTTTATGGCAGATCGTCGCCAAGGAGGCAAAGCGCAGGGGAATCACGCGGGCGGCGGTCAGTATGGAGAGAGCGGAAAGACTGCCGGGAAAGAGTGTTTTTGCTGTCGGCAACGCCCCCACCGCCCTGATCAAGCTCAAAGAACTGATCGACGCGGGCTATCGCCCGGCGGGCGTGATCGGCGTTCCGGTGGGTTTTGTCAATGTCGAGTATGCCAAGGAGCTGATCATGGAAACCGACGTGCCGTGGATCGTCAACCGGGGGCGCAAAGGCGGCAGCGGCGTCGCGGCGGCGATATGCAACGCGATACTGTATGATATGCAGGCGGACTGAATCGAATAG
This sequence comes from uncultured Lachnospiraceae bacterium, assembly GCA_905235465.1. Taxonomy (GTDB): domain Bacteria; phylum Bacillota; class Clostridia; order Lachnospirales; family Lachnospiraceae; genus CAG-791. The sequence goes on from CAJOLP010000187.1 coordinate 2,702, forward strand.
GTGGAATGAATCGGATGGCCGCAATGGAATAAATTGGAATAAAATAAAAATATGGGTACAGACGGATCTGATATGTATGTGAATATAGACGGCAGGCGGCTGCGCAGGGGCTTCACGACAGGAAGCTGCGCCGCGGCGGCGGCTGCTGCGGCTGCGCACATGCTGCTCACCGGAGAGGAGATCCACGAGACCGCGATCCTGACGCCGGGCGGCAGGGAGTTTCGGACGCAGGTGTTTGCCGTTGAAGATGGGAGGCCGCTGTACTTTGCCTGCGCGGTGATCAAGGACGCCGGGGACGACCCGGATGTCACGGACGGGGCGCGCATTATCGCCCGGGTAAGTGTTTCGGACAGGCCGGGCGTTGAGATCGCGGGCGGCGAAGGTGTAGGCGTCGTGACCAAGCCCGGGCTCGACCAGCCGGTGGGGGCGGCCGCGATCAATCATGTGCCGAGGCAGATGATTGCCGAAAACGTGGGGCGCATTCTGCGGGAGCAGTCGGAGCGGGAGCAGTCAGAGCGGGAGCAGTCCGCGGCTGCCTTGTCAAAGGTTCCAGCGGGGCTGCGTGTGGAGATCATTGTGCCGGAGGGAAGGGCGCTCGCCGAGAGGACATTCAATCCGAAGCTTGGCATTGTGGGCGGCATCTCCATTCTGGGCACGACGGGCACCGTGGAGCCGATGAGCGACGACGCGGTCATCGGGACGATACGGGCGCAGATCCGAATGAGAAGGGCGTTGGGAGAGACGACGGTCGTGGCGGCGCCCGGCAATTACGGGCTTTCGTTTCTGAAGTCCCAATACGGTCTCGACGAGGATGTCCCTGTGCTGATCTCCAACTATGTGCGGGATGCGGTGGAGATAGCGCGCGGGGAGGGCGTGGAAAATCTCCTTCTGGCAGGTCATATCGGCAAGCTCGTGAAGGTGGCCGGCGGGATCGGCAATACGCACTCCCGGTACGGGGATCACCGCATGGAGATTTTGTGGGAGATCGCCAAAGAGGCGCTCGATGATGATAGGGCGAGAGAAAAGACGAGAGAAAAGGCAGACGCGCTTCGGGCGGAGCTGACGGAGTGTGTGATGACGGATGCCGCGCTGGAGGTGCTTGACCGATATGGGCTCAAAGAGATCACCGCGAGGAGAATGGCAGAGAGGATCAGAGGATCAGAGAAGTACTGTCAGACTGGGGAGAAGGAAAGGTCAATGCGGAAGTGATCGTATTCGCAGGGCAGAACGAAGAGCTGGTCCGTACAGAAGGGGCCGAAAGAATGCTGAAGGGTCGGAAAGAATGCTGAAGGAGCGAAAAAAAGGCTGAAGAGGATCGCCGTTTGATGAGATAATGGGGTAGATAGCAAACGCGCGGAGATGGAGGTCATTTATGGTCAGGAAGTTTAGCTTTGGGGAGGTATTTAAGACAGATTCCGTAATGGCAGAGGTGCCGGCGTGCGGCGGCGATTTTCCCTTCATGGAAGTGGATGAGGGGGAGATGTCCTTTTCCTGTCACATGGATCCGGAGGACGTGGTCTA
>CAJOLP010000188.1 GCA_905235465.1 uncultured Lachnospiraceae bacterium
ACGGCGCAGTCCGGGACGAACGGAAAGGTAAGTGAGGACAGTCAGGAGTGACGATATATATTGGATATGAGTAAGTGGATGAAGAGGCTGCCGATCCTCATGCTGCTCCTGATCTTATGTGCCGGCGCGGCCGGATGTAAGGGGAGCGGCGCCGATAAGAGCGGCATCGAGATATACTATCTGAATAAATCGGATCTCTCGCTCCAGGAGCAGGCGTATACGCCCAAGGCGGATGACAGGGAGGGGATCGTCAACGAACTGATCAACAAGCTGTCCACCCAGCCCAAGGAGATGACACTGCGCGCCCCGGTGAACGGGTTCTCGCTGATCTCCGCGGAGATGACGGGTAAAATCGTCGTGCTCAATTTTTCCAAGGAGTATTACGACATGTCCGTCATCGACGAGGTGATGACAAGGACCGCGATCATCAACACGCTCTGCAGTTTTGCGGAGGCGGACGGCGTTCGCTTTCAGGTGGAGGGAAAGGCCTTCAAGGACGCGGACGGCGAAAAGCCCGGGATCATGACGCCGGAACAGTTCATCTACAACTCCACAACGGAAATGCGCAATTACGAGCGGGTGCGGCTCCATCTGTATTTTGCCAACAAGAAGGGGGACAAACTGGTGGACTCCTACCGGACCGTCGTCTACAACAGCAATCTCCCGCTGGAGAGGCTTGTGGTGGAGCAGGTCATCGCGGGTCCGAACAGCGATTTCGCCTACGCCACCGTCAACAGCGAGACGAAAGTGATCAATGTCACGAACCGCGACAATATCTGCTATCTCGATCTGAGTAGTGACTTCCTCAGTGACCCGAATTCCGTGACCGCGCAGGTGGCCATCTATTCCATCGTCAATTCCCTGTGTGAGCTGGACAACGTGGAGGGCGTGCAGATCTCGGTGAACGGGCGGACGGATGCTGTATTTATGGAAAATTACTCCCTGACCGGCACCTTTACGCGCAAGGATGAGCTGATCGAACAGGCGCCGGAGGAAGGCGCTCCACAGGGGGGCGAAGGAGCCCCGCAGGAGGGCGGCACCGGGGCACAGACAGCGCCTGAGGAGGAGCCCGGGGAAGAGACAGAATAAATGTAATAAGGAGGAAGGAGATGCGAAGACCCCTTTGTTGGGTCGCGGCGCTTTTTGCGCTGCTTATCGGACTCTCCGTCATTGTGGTTCCTGCCGGGACGCCCTTTTATGAAGAGGCGGACGGCAGGATCGTCATTCTGACAGGAAGGGTCAAGTGGAAAGAATATAAAGTCAGACAGGCCGGACAGGCACCATGGGAGGAGGCCTTACAGGGCGCCGGACAGCCGGTAGAACAGGAGAAGATCCTGCAGGTGACGCTGGAAGATGTGAGCATCGAGAGCGGGATCCCGCCGGGTGCCGCGCAGGAGATCTTTGATGATGACAAAGTGCTGTGCGAGCTTGGGGAGGATCTTGAAGCGCAGGACAGCGCGTCCGCGGTGGGAAGCATCGTGCGGGTGCGCGGCAGGGTATCGCTCTTTGATCAGCCCACCGGTGACGGCCAGTTTGACGAGGTACAATATTATCACGATATTCTTGGATATCTATTCAGACTTGGGGACGCGCGAATCCTTCAATATTCCGCGGAAAGCGATCCCCTTCTCAATTCTCTGTATCGACTGCGCGGACATCTGTCCGAAGCGATCGATACCATCTTTCCGGACGCGGCATACGCGTCCGTCATGAAAGCGATTCTGCTGGGTCAGTCAGGACTTCTCGACCCCGATCTCAAGGGAATGTATCAGGCCAACGGTCTGATCCGTATCGTCAGTATTTCCGGACTTCACATATCGATACTGGGTGTGGGACTCTTTAACCTGCTGCGCAAAACGCGGCTTCCGATTCCCGCCGCGGCATCTGTTTGTGCCGCCTGGATCCTCGCATACGGGATCCTGACCGGGATGCATTTGTCCTGTCTGCGCGCGATCATTATGTTCATGTTTTATGTCGCGGCGCCCGGTATAGGCAGGACCTACGATATGCTCACGGCCATGTCCGCGGCGTCGATCCTGCTCCTCATCGAACAGCCCATGTACATCGCGTACAGCGGATTTCAGTATTCCTTCGGGGCCTTAATGGGCGTGGGCATTCTGGCCGAATATCTCCCCAAGAAATGGAAATTCATTTCGGTCGCCCTTGCCGTTTTGCCGGTGCAGCTTTGGCACTACTATACTTTTCCGCTCTACAGTATCGGGCTGAATCTCCTGGTCATGCCCCTGATGAGCGCCGTCATGATCGCCGGCATTGC
>CAJOLP010000189.1 GCA_905235465.1 uncultured Lachnospiraceae bacterium
GACGGATCCCCCGCCAGTTCTTTATAAATTGTGTCCTTGCCCGATCCGCTTTTGCCAATCAGACAATAAATTGAATGCCTGCCCATCGCAATGCCTCTCTCAACCAACTGCCATCCCTTACATTATACATAAATATGAGCCTTTGGCTCCATTGAATTTACACCATTATATGGGGCAGCCACACCACCACAAAAAACAGGGGCTCTTCCAACGGAAGAGCCCCCAACCAAATCAAACCAACCTCACCAGACCTCAATCACCCTGGTCATATTCGTGTTGCCCGCGATGCCCAGCGGCACGCCGGCCGTCAGCACGACGAGATCGCCGGTGTTGACCAGCCCCGCCCGCTTGGCGGCGTCGATGGCCGCGTCAAAGAGCATATCCTCTCTGTCCTCCTGCGGGATCGTCAGCGGCGTCACATTGAACAGCATATTCATCTGGCATGCGACCGGCTCGCTGACCGTACATGCGATGATCGGGCACGAAGACTTGTAATGCGAGACCTTCAGCGCCGTAAATCCGGACATAGTGACCGTGATGATCGCCCGCGCGTCGATATCCTCCGCCACCGTGCAGGTCGCGTGAGAGATCGCCGTCGTCGTATCGGTCTTGGCCTCGGAAAACTGCCTCATCAGCCACTTATAATCAATATCTTTCTCCGCTCTCTCGGCGATGCGGGCCATGGTCCTTACGGCCTCTTCAGGATAAAGACCGGACGCCGTCTCGCCTGACAGCATGATCGCCGTCGTTCCGTCAAAAATAGCGTTTGCCACATCCGTGGACTCCGCCCTCGTGGGACGCGGATTGTGGATCATGGAATCAAGCATCTGCGTCGCGGTAACGACGACCTTGCCCTTACTGTTGGCCAGCTTGATCATCCGCTTCTGAATGACAGGGACCTCCTCCAGCGGTACTTCTACGCCCAGGTCCCCGCGCGCCACCATGACGCCGTCCGCCTCGTCCAGGATCTCCTCAATATTATTGACGCCCTGCACGCTCTCGATCTTGGCGATGATCTTCATGTGGCTGTTGTTCTTCTCAAGGATCTTGCGCAGATCGCGCACATCCTGCGCCGTGCGGGTAAACGACGCCGCAATATAATCAAATCCCATCCTGCAGCCGAACTCGATGTCCGCCTTGTCCTGCGGACTGATGAAAGGCATGGACAGATCCGCGCCGGGCACATTGACGCCCTTGTGATTGGAAACAGGGCCGCCATTGACGACTGTGCAGACGACCTCGGTATTAGTCTTTCGGTCCACCCGGAGCTCGATGAGCCCGTCATCGATCAAAATAGTGCCCCCCTCTTTCACATCCATGGGAAGCTCCTTGTACGTGACCGACGCCTTGGTGGAATCGCCAATAATATCTTCCGTAGTCAGCGTAAAGGTCTGACCCTTTTCCAGCTGTACCTTGCCGCCCTCAAAATCCCGAAGGCGGATCTCCGGCCCTTTCGTGTCAAGAAGCGTCGCCACCGGCAGTCCCAGAGAGCGGCGGATCCGCACGACACGGCGAAACTTGGCTTCGTGCTCCGCGTGCGATCCATGTGAAAAATTGAATCTGGCCACATTCATGCCGGCCCTCATAAGCTTTTCCAGCATCTCCTCACTTTCGCTGGCAGGTCCGATCGTACAAATGATCTTGGTCTTACGCATAACTCCCCTCTTCCTTTCTGAATTGTGTCGTTAATCTGATCTAGTCCCAGTTTTGCTGATTCGTTCCCCATGTATTAACATACATTGTATCACAAATCCGGATTAGTCAATCACATATTTTCCCGTCAGGTCAGTCACCCTCACCCGTCTCACGCGCCTCTCGGTGACTTCCAAAATCTGCACCCTGGCGTTCTCAAATGTAAACACAGAATTGACGCTCGGGAAACCGTTGTTGATCTCAATACACCAGCCTCCCACCGTCTCCGAATCGAAGTCAAACTCATCCTCATCCCAGTCCATCAGCTCGATGAACTCGGAGATCGGCATATCGCCGTCCAGCTCATAAATACCCTCGCCCCGCTTCACGATATCCCGCTCCACGATGTCGGTCTCATCCCAGATATCGCCCACGAGCTCCTCCAGCACGTCCTCCATCGAGACCACGCCGAGCGTCCCGCCGTACTCATCGGTCACCACCGCCAGATGCTGCTGCGCGTTGCGCAGAGAGGACATGACCGCCGGCAGCTTCATCGTCTTATAAACAAAGCAAGTCGGCATCAAAAGCCCCCTGATCTCCACCTTGTCGTGGTCGATCATGGCCTTCAAAAACCTGTTCAG
>CAJOLP010000190.1 GCA_905235465.1 uncultured Lachnospiraceae bacterium
CATTTTCGTAAAAAGCCGTCGGGCGCCCGTCATTCGGAGTAATGAACAGGTTTGCAGAGGGGGATATGATGTATCAGGTAGTAAAGAGAGACGGGGAAGTCGTCGAGTTTGATATTAATAAGATAAGCGCTGCGATTACGAAGGCGTTCGAGGCACTGGAGAAGCAGTATCACCCGAGTGTCATTGAGCTGATCTCTCTGCATGTCACGTCTGACTTTGAGAGCAAGATCAAGGATGGTCTGATCTCGGTGGAGGATATTCAGGACAGTGTCGAGAATGTTCTGTCCGAATCCGGATACGCTGATGTGGCGAAGGCCTATATTCTGTACCGCAGGCAGCGGGAGAAGGTGCGCAACATCAATTCGACCCTGCTCAATTATAAGGATCTGGTGGACAATTATCTTAGGATCAATGATTGGCGTGTCAAGGAGAACTCGACGGTCACGTATTCCGTCGGCGGCCTGATCTTGTCCAATTCCGGCGCGATCACCGCCAACTACTGGCTGAGCGAGGTGTACGAGATCGCGGACGCGCACAGGAGCGCGGCGATCCATCTGCACGATCTGTCCATGCTGACCGGATACTGCGCGGGCTGGAGTCTCAAGCAGCTTATCCAGGAGGGTCTGGGCGGCGTCCCGGGCAAGATCACTTCTGCCCCGGCGCATCATCTTTCCACGCTCTGCAATCAGATGGTGAATTTCCTCGGCATCATGCAGAATGAGGCCGGCGCGCAGGCTTTCTCCTCATTTGACACTTATCTGGCACCTTTCGTAAAGGTGGATAATCTCAGCCAGAAGGAAGTGAAGCAGTGCGTGCAGTCTTTTGTCTACGGTGTCAACACCCCGAGCCGCTGGGGCACCCAGGCGCCCTTCTCCAACATCACGCTGGACTGGACGGTGCCGAACGATCTTAAGAATGTGAACGCGATCATCGGCGGCGAGGAGATGGATTTCACCTACGGCGAATGCCAGAAGGAAATGGATATGGTGAATAAGGCGTTCATCGAGATCATGATCGAGGGCGACGCCAACGGGCGCGGATTCCAGTATCCGATCCCGACATATTCCATCACGCGGGATTTTGACTGGAGCGAGACGGAAAACAACAAGCTCCTGTTTGAAATGACGGCAAAATACGGAACGCCGTATTTTTCCAACTATATCAACTCCGACATGGAGCCCAGCGACGTGCGCTCGATGTGCTGCCGGCTGAGGCTGGATCTGAGGGAGCTGCGCAAGAAATCGGGCGGTTTCTTTGGCTCCGGAGAGTCCACCGGCTCCATCGGCGTCGTGACGATCAATATGCCCCGCATCGCCTATCTGGCAAAGGATGAAAAGGACTTCTACCGGCGCCTCGACAATCTCATGGACATTTCGGCGCGGAGTCTGAAGGTCAAGAGGACGGTCATCACCAAGCTTCTCGATCAGGGGCTGTATCCTTATACGAAGCGGTATTTGGGCACTTTTGACAATCACTTCTCCACCATCGGCCTTGTCGGCATGAACGAGGCGTGTCTGAACGCGAAGTGGCTTCAGGCAGACCTGACGGACGAGCGCGCGCAGCGCTTCACCCGCGACGTGCTCAATCACATGAGGGAGCGCCTGTCCGATTATCAGGAGAAGTACGGGGATCTCTACAACCTGGAGGCGACACCGGCGGAGTCCACGACTTACCGCTTCGCCAAGCATGACAAGGAGGAGTTCCCGGACATCATCACGGCAAACATGGACGGGACGCCCTATTATACTAACTCGTCCCACCTGCCGGTGGGCTACACGGAGGACATCTTCTCGGCGCTGGACATTCAGGACGATCTGCAGACGCTCTACACCTCCGGAACGGTGTTCCACGCATTTTTGGGCGAAAAACTGCCCGACTGGAAGGCCGCGGCAAAGCTGGTGCGCAAGATCGCGGAGAATTACAAGCTGCCGTATTACACGATGTCACCGACCTATTCGGTCTGTGCCGAGCACGGGTATCTGACCGGCGAGCAGCAGGTCTGCCCGATCTGCGGCGCGAAGACGGAAGTTTACAGCCGCATCACCGGCTATTACCGCCCGGTTCAGAACTGGAACGACGGCAAGGCGCAGGAGTTCAAGGACCGCCGGGTCTACGATCTGGGACACTCCACGCTTCGGCATGAGGGGCCCAACCCCGCGCCGGTGGATGAGCCGGCTGACGGCACGAAGGCCGGCACGAAAGTTGATGTGACGATTCCGCTCTCGGACCTTATCCCGGATTTGGGGAAGGCCGCAGAGGAAGGGGAGGATCCGAGCATCCTTCTCTTCAGGACGGCCACCTGCCCGAACTGCGCGGCGGCGGAGAAGATGCTCGATAAGGCGGGCGTCGAATACTCCGTGCTGAACGCGGATGAGGAGCCCGCGCTGGTCAGTAGATTCAGCATTATGCAGGCACCGACCCTGGTGCTGGTAAAGGGCGACGAATTTGAAAAGGTCGGCGGCGTCTCCGACATCAAGGGCTGGCTTGCGAAGCGTTGAGAGATCATGAGCGACGAATAAGGGCTGGCTTGCGAAACGCTGAGAGCAATAAGGGCAGACTGCCAAGACGCTAAGAGACTAACAGCTGAATAGGGGGAGGGAAACGGCTCTCTGTCATCCATAAGGCGGGTGGCAGGGAGCCGTTGTGAACCATATGACAAATTCCTTCTTTTTACATCTGTGCTTTTGCGTGAATATCTGCTACAGTATTACCTAGATTTCATCAGGGAGGCACTATGCTGCAGCTTAAAAATATATGCAAAAAATATGTGACCGGCGGTTTTGAACAGATCGCTCTGGACAATGTCTCGCTCAATTTAAGGGACAATGAGTTTGTGGCCATTCTGGGGCCCAGCGGCTCCGGCAAGACGACCCTTCTCAACATCGTCGGCGGC
>CAJOLP010000191.1 GCA_905235465.1 uncultured Lachnospiraceae bacterium
ATTGGTACAGAGAAGAATTCTTGGACCGTGGATTGTGGTCGTCCTTTTTGAGCTTTAGCGAGCGGACCATACAGAGAATAATTCTGGAGAGGCGCATTGTGGTTGTCCTTTTTGAGGGTGGGAGGGCCTGGAGGTACGGAGAATATTTTCTGTGATGGGAATTGCAGCGGTCCCTTTCAGCTCCAGAAGGCGAAAAAGGACAGAGAAGATTGCCGGGATCAGTGTTTGTGGCGGTCCGGCCTGCCCGCAGAAGGCGAAAAAGGACAGAGAAGATTTTCGGGATAAGCGTTTGTGGCGGTCCGGCCTGCCCGCAGAAGGCGAAAAAGGACAGAGAAGATTGCCGGGATAAGCGTTTGCAGCGGTCCGGCCTGCCCGCAGAAGGTAAAAAAGGACGCCCCGGCATCCCGCCGGTGCGTCCGCTCTCATCTTCTCTTTAAGCGTCAAGCCCTTCCGTCATCGCGCGCACATACTCTCCCACATGGGACGGCGCCTCGCGGCCGTACTCGCCGACGATCCGGACAATGGCGGAGCCGACGATCGCTCCATCCGAGACGGCTGCCATCTTTTTGGCCTGCTCAGGCGTGGAGATGCCAAAGCCGATGGCGCAAGGGACGTCTGTATTTTGACGGACGACCTCGACGATGGACGCCAGGTCCGTCTTGATCTCGCTCCGCTCTCCCGTGACGCCGAGACTGGAGACGATATAGATGAATCCCTCCGCCTCTTTTGCGATCATGGCGATGCGGTTGCTGGAGGTTGGCGCGATCAGGGATATCAGATCAAGGCCGTATTTTGCGCACAGCGGCCGGAACTCCTCTTTCTCCTCGAAAGGGACATCGGGCAGGATCAGCCCGTCGATGCCGATCTCGCGGCAGGTCGAGATGAATCGCTCCGAGCCGTAGGAAAATACTACATTGGCGTATGTCATGAACACCATGGGTACCGTGACATCCCGGCGCAGATCCCGAACGAGGTCAAAGATCTTGTCCGTGGTGACGCCGCCGCGCAGCGCCCTGATATTCGCGCCCTGGATGACCGGCCCTTCCGCCGTGGGGTCGGAGAACGGGATCCCGAGTTCGATCAGATCCGCACCGCCCCGCACCGCTTCCCGCACGACAGCGGCCGTGGTCTCCAGATCCGGATCGCCGCAAGTAATAAATGCAATAAATGCCTTGCCGTTTTCAAATGCTTTCGCTATGTTACTCATGGATGTCCTCCCCTCTGTACCGTGCGATCGCGGCGCAGTCCTTATCGCCTCTGCCTGAGATGGTGATCACAATGATCCGGTCCTTTCCCATGGCCGGCGCGGCCTTCATGGCGTAAGCCACAGCATGCGCTGATTCAATGGCCGGAATGATGCCTTCGGTTCTGGCCAGGTACTCAAAGGCGCCAACTGCTTCCTCATCGGTGACGGGCACATACTGTGCCCTGCCGATATCGTGCAGATGCGCGTGCTCCGGCCCGACGCCGGGATAGTCAAGACCCGCGGAAATGGAGTACACGGGGGCGATCTGTCCGTACTCGTCCTGGCAGAAATAGGACTTCATACCGTGAAAAATACCGAGCCTTCCGGTATTGATGGTGGCCGCCGTCTCAAATGTATCGATCCCTCTGCCGGCCGCCTCGCATCCGATGAGCTGCACATCCTCATCCTCAATGAAGTGATAAAAGCTCCCGATCGCGTTGGAGCCGCCGCCGACACAGGCGATCACCGCGTCCGGAAGTCTACCCTCCTTCTCCAGGATCTGCTGCTTGATCTCACGGGAGATCACTGCCTGGAAATCCCGCACAATGGTCGGGAAGGGATGGGGGCCCATGACCGATCCGAGGCAATAGTGCGTATCGCTGATCCGGGACGTCCACTCGCGCATGGCCTCCGAAACCGCGTCCTTGAGCGTCGCGGTCCCGCTGGTGACCGGCACGACTTCCGAGCCCAGAAGGCGCATCCTGTAGACGTTAAGCGCCTGCCTGACCATGTCCTCTTCGCCCATAAAGACGACACATTCCATGCCCATCAGCGCGGCCGCTGTCGCCGTCGCCACGCCGTGCTGTCCCGCGCCGGTCTCCGCGATCAGCCGCGTCTTGCCCATCTTCTTGGCCAGCAGCGCCTGTCCGAGCACGTTATTGATCTTGTGCGCCCCGGTGTGGTTGAGATC
>CAJOLP010000192.1 GCA_905235465.1 uncultured Lachnospiraceae bacterium
AAAATAGGAGTTGTAGTAGCTCTTGGTCGTGACGATATCCAGCCCCTCTTCGATCAGGACTTCAATATCGTCCTTGACTGTCTTGCGGCTCGCGTTTGCGTCCTCCTGCTGCAAAAACTGTACGATATCCTTTGTCGTCGCCTGGTGCTCTTCGTCCGTATTTTCCAGTAAGAATTGATATAAATGTAAAAGCCGTTGCTTGTTGCGAATGGTGCCCATAATTCCCCCCTTGCCGGCCTCCTCCACAGGGTGTCAGTCGGCATCATCATTCTATCATCACTGACAGGGCTTCGATATGACATAACCATTTCCGCGCCTTACGTTGGTCAATTTTTGGAACAAAGGTCCCCTCATTAGCACTTTATGGCATAGATTTTATCACATATGTTCTGCTTTTAGAGTGTTTTACCCTTCCAAATCGTTCGTTTGTGAAGCATTGGTCCTTTTTTTGCCCAGTTTTTGACATTTATATGCGCTATGCTATACTAAAATCGAATGTACATTCGATTTTTCATCTTGAGAACATCTAAGGGGGCAGCCATGAAACTCATTCACTGCAGTGATCTTCATCTGGACTCGCCGCTGGGCAAGAGGCTCGATCCCGAGACCGCCTTGGGAAGGCGCGGGGAGCTTCTTATGACCCTTCAGCGGCTCTTTGACTGGGCCGGGCGCAGCGACGTGAGCGGAATCATCTTAAGCGGCGACCTGTTCGACACGGAACACCCGTCCAGGCAGACGGTGCGGAGCGTCGAGGCGCTGATCCGGGATCACGCCGAGCTCAGCGTTTTCTATCTGCGCGGCAATCACGACGAGGGCGATCTTCTGTTCTTTGACCGAAAGGATCCGCCCAACCTGTTCCGCTTTGGCAGGGACTGGACCTCCTATTCCCTAAGTCTCCGGCAGAGTAAGGCACAGGCGCCCTGCGCTTCCCGCCCTGTCGTGATCAGCGGCCGGGAGCTGGACGGGCATGCCCTCCCCGGTGACCAAAGACCGCAGGTGCCGGCATTTACGGTCCCCGATCTGGATCCGTCCGCCGTCAATATCGTGGTGCTCCACGGACAGGCCGAGAATACATCGCTCCCCTCCGGGCCGGACCGGATCCCTCTGGGCGCGCTCAGGGGACATCACATCGATTATCTCGCGCTGGGCCACATCCACAGCCGCCGCCTGTGGGCACTGGACGAACGCGGCACGGCCGCCTATCCCGGGTGTCTGGAGGGACGCGGATTTGACGAGTGCGGGGACCACGGCTTTATCCTGCTGGATATCGAGGATGACACGGGCAATATCCGCACCCGCTTCGTGCCCTTTGCCTCCCGGAAGCTTTGGCGTCTTCCCTGCGATGTGTCCGGATGCGCGTCGGCTGTGGAGATCACGGCCCGGATCGATTCCGCGCTGCGCTCCGAAAGCGGGGAAAGCGGCGCCGTGCGCTCAGAGGATCTTGTCCGCGTCGAGATGACGGGCCGCCCTGCCTATGACTGTTCCGCCGATCTTCCCTATTTGGAAGATGCCTTCTCATCCCGCTTCTATTACTTCACCGTGACCGACGGGACAAGAGCCGCCTTCTTCCCGGAGGACTATCTGAGCGACCCGACGCTCAAGGGGGAGTTTGTGAGGACCGTACTGGGCGCGCCGGATCTGACAGAGAGGGACAAGGAGGAAATACTGCGCTGCGGGCTGCGCGCGCTTTCGGGCGAGCCGCTGCTTTGATATGCGCTTACCGATTGGACGGAGGATTCTATGAGACTGATTTCGTGCCATATAGAACACTTTGGCAGACTGGAAGATGTGACGATCGACTTTGACGAGCGGCTTCACGTCGTTTTCGGGCCGAACGGCTGGGGAAAGACCACACTGGCCGCCTTTCTCCGCGTGATGTTCTATGGATTTGAAGGCGAGGGACGGCGGAGCGACACGGACAATGAGCGGCTGTATTATCGCCCCTGGGCCGGCGGCGTTTACGGGGGCTCTGTCTCTTTTGACGACGGCAGCGGGAGCTTTACGGTCTACCGGACATTCGGCACCCGCAAAAAGCAGGACACCTTCCGGCTCACAGACAACGGGACGGGACTTGAGAGCGGCCGATACTCTTCTGCCCTGGGCGAGGAACTGTTCGGGATAGATGCCGCCTCCTTCAGCAGATCCGTCTTCTGGGGACAGCTCGATCTGGGGGCTGAGGTGACGGCGCAGATCCGCGCCAAGATCGGTAATCTTGACGGGGAGGCGGACGACATGAGCGCCTACGACGACGCGCTCCGAAACCTTCAGCGCGCGATCGACCGCCTCTCGCCCGACAGGGCCGGCGGGGCGATCCGCCGGCACAGAGAATCCCTCTCGGCGCTGGACGCGCAGCTGGCCGGCCGCCCCGCGCTGGAGGCGCGGGAAAAGGACCTGGCACAAGCCTGCAGGGAACAGCGCGACAGGGTAACTAACGCCGCGCAGTCTCAGGCCGCGCAGTCTCAGGCCGCGCAGTCATCCGCCGGTCAGGCATCTGACGCGCAGGCCTCCGCAAACGCAGAAGCCTTTCGCGCCTACC
>CAJOLP010000193.1:0-2050 GCA_905235465.1 uncultured Lachnospiraceae bacterium
CCGCGACCAAAATACCGATTCCATCGACGGAGAGCCCCCTCTCATTGAGGAAGAGGAACGCGTAGCACAAGGCCACACAGTTCAGTGAGAAATACGCCGCCATCAGCAGACAGCATCTGAAATTTTCCTTCATATATATCAACTCCTTAAACGAATATATTTTTATAGTTATACGGAGGGCAGGCGGAACATCCATAGCAAATCCGGGGCTTGCAGGTTCAATTATTGGGCTTTTGGCAATTTACAAATGGAGGGGAAGAGTGTATGATTAAGTTGTAATTACATATGACATGATGTTTTTCGGGGCAGGGTGAAATTCCCTACTGGCGGTAAAGTCCGCGACCCGCTTGCGCAGAAGCCTTTTGGCGGCCTGAATGCCTTATGACGGCAGGAAGCCTTTTGGTGACCGGCGTAAGTGGCTGACTCGGTGAAACTCCGGGACCAACAGTATAGTCTGGATGGAAGAACAAACTTCAATTGTCATGCATTTATTTGCTTTGGCTTTAACCCCGTACGTCTTTGCGTGCGGGGTTTCTTTGTTCCTCTTCATCATTTGATTGTGTATTACAGAACAGTTCCGGCCCCGGCCGGAGGTATCAGTCCCAATTCATTGCGTGATCAGGCGTGATTAAGCGTGGTCAAGCGTGATCAGCAAAAGTGATCAAAAGGAGGAAAGAGGTATGAATGGTTTTTTTGAGGCAGCAGCGGATAATCTTTCGTTTGTGGGCGTGTGCCTGCTGGCAGTGATCGTCACCGTACTGGTGGCCTATGGATTTGAGAAAGCCGCGAAGAAGAGAAACGGCGACACGGACCGCGTCCTTCCGACGCGCAAAATCGTTATGATCGGCATGTTCTCCGCGATATCCGGTATTTTGTATTGTTTTGATTTCGCGCTGCCGATTGCGCCTTCTTTTTACAAGCTTGACTTCAGCGAGCTGCCCGCCCTGATCGCGGGCTTCGCGTTCGGCCCGGTGGCGGGCGTCATGGTGGAGTTTGTCAAGGAGCTGGTCAAGCTCATGATCAAGTCGACTTCCACAGCGTTTGTAGGGGATCTGGCGAACTTCCTGATCGGCTGCATGCTCGTGCTGCCCGCGTCGGTCATCTATCAGTTCCACAAATCCAAAAACAGCGCCCGGATCGGCTGCGCTGTCGGCACGATCGTCATGACTTTGTTTGGCACATGGTTCAACGCGGTCTATCTGCTGCCCACTTTTGCCAAGCTTTACGGCATGCCGCTTGACGCGATCATCGGCATGGGCACAGCGATCAATCCCGCCGTGACAAATATCACGACGTTTGTCATTCTCATGGTGGCGCCGATCAATATCATCAAGGGCGTCGGTATTTCGGTCATTACGATGCTTATCTACAAGAAGCTCAGCCCCATCATCAAGTACGGAAACCACAGGGAGGAGAGCGTCCGGGCGTCCGAGTGATGCCGGTCCAAATACTGCCGTCATGCAGGCAGAAGTGAAGAAATATCATAAAATTTGTCTTAAAGATTGCCGATAGGAGTTGAAATTTGCGGTGGAGGGTATACACTAATCCGAGTTAGTGTATACCCTTTTATTTCATGGAAGGCCGCCCAGACGGCCGCAATAAGGTTGAATTATCGGCCCGTTTGTGGAATAATACGAAACATGAATAGAATAGGTAAGAAGATTTGTGACTCCTTCAGCGCGGAGGAGACCTACGAATTCGGAAGGCAGCTGGCTGAGGAGGCAAGGCCCGGCGAAGTCTATTCGCTGGTGGGCGATCTGGGGACCGGCAAGACGGTTTTTACCAAAGGTTTTGCAAAGGGGCTCGGGATCGAGGACAATGTCAATTCGCCGACGTTCACGATCATGCAGATTTATGAGGAGGGGAGAATTCCGCTCTATCATTTTGATGTTTACAGAATTGAGGAGCCCGAGGAGATGGAAGAGGTCGGCCTCGACGATTATCTGGAGGGTGACGGCGTCTGTCTGATCGAGTGGGCGGAGCGGATCGAGGAGCTCCTGCCAAAGGACCGCATCACCGTGACCATCAAAAAGGACCTGGACAAGGGACT
>CAJOLP010000193.1:2065-3360 GCA_905235465.1 uncultured Lachnospiraceae bacterium
AATAATCAGTGAAAATACTATCCATCGAGGCCTCAGGGCCGGTCGCCGGCTGCGCGCTGTGCGAGGACGGCGTCCTGATCGCGGAGTACAACATACAATATAAGAAGAAACACTCGCAGAGTCTGATCCCGATGCTCGAGGAAGTGAAGGAAATGGTGGAGCTGGATCTTAAGACGATCGATTTTATCACCACCACCTCGGGGCCCGGCTCATTTACCGGCCTGCGCATCGGCGCGGCGACCGCCAAGGGCCTGGGCCTGGCGCTGGAAAAGCCGATCCTTCCCGTGCCCACCGTGGACTCGCTGGCATTAAATATTTTCGGAACAGACGCCCTGATCTGCCCGATCATGGACGCGCGGCGGCAGCAGGTATACACGGGCATTTACCAAAACAGGGACGCGCTCCGTGTTTTGACCCCGCAGTGCGTGACATCCCTTTCGGACATTGTGGAGCGGCTGTGCGAAATAGGGCAGAAGGAGCATGAGGAAGGCCGCAGTGAGTGCGGCGCGATCTTCCTTGGCGACGGGGTCCCGGTATACAGGGACGCGATCGCGGAGCAGATGACGATCCCGTATCTGTTCGCGCCGGCGCATATGGACCGGCAGCGGGCCGCGGCGACGGCAGTGCGCGCGGAGCAGCTCTACGCCGAGCGCGGGGAGGAAGCGCTGGTTTCCGCGGACGACTTCCGTCCGGAGTATCTGCGTGTGCCGCAGGCCGAGCGGGAGCGCGGCGATAAGCGCGATTACAAAGTGTAAGTGTGAGAGTGGAAAAGCGACATGCAGCTTAGAATTCGTGCCATGGAGCATGATGATATAAAGGATGTCCTCGCGGTGGAGCAGGCCAGCTTCTCCGAACCGTGGAATGAGGAGATGTTTAACGCGACGCTCCTGTTGCCGTATGCGCACTACTATGTCGCGGAGATAACGATTCCCGGCGATGTCGATGCCGCGGAAGCGGGGCTTACCGGCGATGTCGCGGAAGCAGAGATTCCCGGCGGCGGATTTCGGATCATCGGGGAGTGCGGCGTCCGGGACATTATGGGAGAGGGCGAGATCACCAATGTCGCCATTCTTCCGGCGTTTCGGGGACAGGGATTCGCGCGGCAGATGTTTGATTACGTGATCCGCGACTGCATGGAAAAAGGGGTCAAAGTGTTTACCCTGGAAGTGCGGGAGAGCAACCGCGCGGCCATCGCCCTTTACGAAAGGTTCGGCTTTCGGACGGAAGGCGTGAGGAAAGCCTTTTACCGGGATCCTGACGAAAACGCGCTGATCATGTGGCGCAGATAACAGATA
>CAJOLP010000194.1 GCA_905235465.1 uncultured Lachnospiraceae bacterium
TAGATACGTTCCAGATATTGATTCATCTTCCGCACCTCCTTTACATTACTGTCTCATGCAGGAATGCCAGAGCAGCGTTCACCGCATTGACTACCGCGCCGGAGGAGATGGACGCGCCGGATACCGAGTCGATCTCGTTCTCCGCCGTGGATCCGCCCGCCTTGTTCAGCACGAAAGCATCCGTATTGACACCGTTAAACTGATCCTTGAAGGCACTCTCGCCGCAGCGCATACCCATGCCGGCGGTCTCATTGAGCTCCGTGAACTCGATACCCTTCACGGTACCGTCAGCCGTAACGCCCAGAGACAGCGTGATGTCCCCGTCAAAACCGTCCGAGCTCGTGACGCTGACCACATAGCCGGTCACGCTTCCGGAGCTGTCTTTTCCGACGACCGCTTCCCTGATGCGGACCTTGCCGAAATCAGTTCCGTACACACCGCCGCCGAGCGCCTCGATCGCGGCGTTCATCGTCTCATCCTCTACCAGGTCCTCCGCCTCGGGCAGAACAGCCTGGTAGGACCGGATCTTCGCCTGCCGCTTCTGCTCATCGATCCTGTCCTTCGTCACGTTATAGGCCACTGCCAGGCCAAGGCCTGCCACCAGCGTGATGACGGCGAGGTTAAGGGCGGGACGCAGACTCTTAACAGAGAAGGAGAAGGATTCCTCCTCTCCCTTCTGCGCGTTCTTTTTGAAGCCATAGGGAACAGGTACGATATATTCGTCGATCAGCGGTGTGACCAGGTTCGCGATGATGACCGCGTAGCTGACCGAGTCCGCGGAGGATCCGTACAGACGGAAGATCCCCGCAAGCAGTCCGATCACGGCGCCGTAGATGATCTGCCCCTGTTTTGTCGCAGGGCTCGTCACCGGATCCGTCGCCATAAAGAAGGCTGCCATGATAATGCCGCCGCCGAGCAGATGTCCGGCAAGGTAGTGCGGATCAAATCCCTGGCCGCCAAACAGCGCGATGAACAGCGTAAACACTGCCAGCGTCGCCGCTGAGATCTCCCACTGGATCGCATGGATCACCAGCAGGTAGGCGGCGCCGATCAGAAGACCGACGATCGAACAGCCGATAACACCGGTCGTATTGCCCAGGAACATATCCTTCAGGCTCACGGGATTGCCGGCCATCAGCTCCTCAAGCGGTGTCGCGGAGCTGACCGCGTCCGTATGCTGATAATTGGTCATGGCGCTGCCGAAGGAGATCAGCAGGAAGCATCGTCCTGCCAGCGCCGGATTCATGAAGTTCTTTCCGAGTCCCCCGAAGAAGCATTTCACCACAAGGATAGCAAACACGCTGCCGAGGATCGGGATGTAAAGCGGTACCGTCGGGGAAAGGAGCAGCGCCAGCATCAGGCCGGTGACCACCGCGCTTCCGTCGCGCACCGTATTGGGTCTTTTGGCAACCAGGTCAAAGATATATTCCGTCAGCACAGCGGAAAGGACTGCCGCAACAATGATCCAGAACGCCCGGCCGCCGAAAAACCAGATACCCATGACCGCCGCCGGCATCATGGAAAGGACCACGTCGAACATGATCCGGGAGGTATTCAGCTTCCCTCTGGTATGCGGTCCCGAGGAGACATGATACATTTCGTTCATTATTTCGCCCCCTCCTTTGCCTGCGCCGCTCTCTTCGCTGCCATGATCTCCGCCTTGGCGACCTTGAACTCCTGTGTCAGGGGACGCCTTGCGGGGCAGATGAAGGTACATGAGCCGCAGCTGATGCATTCCAGTCCGTAAAGTTTCTTTTCATAGCGCTCAAAATCCCGCGCCCGGTAAGCCAGCGACATAAGCTGCGGGCTTAATCCCATAGGACAGACATGGCTGCAGCGGCCGCAGCGGATACAGTTGGTCTGGATCTTCTGCGCCTCGGCGACCTCGTCCACCTTCAGGCAGGTCAGAGCGTTGTTGTTCTTCTGCAGCGGGACATGAAGAGAATCGAATGCGATGCCCATCATGGGGCCGCCGGCCAGCAGCTTCTGCGGCACGACGCCTTCCTTAAAGCCGCCCGCATGTTCCACGAGCTCGGCGCAGTC
>CAJOLP010000195.1 GCA_905235465.1 uncultured Lachnospiraceae bacterium
GTTGCGGATGGCTCTGGCTCTATGCGGGGGCGTTTCTCATGCTCATGGAGATACTATCTCCGGGGTTCGTGGTGTTCTTCTTCGGGCTTTCGGCCGCCACCACGGGGCTTCTGCGCATCGTGATCGGGGAAGGCTTCGGCCCCACCTGGCAGACGGTGTCGTTCTCGGCGCTGACGATCCTCTACCTCGTGTTTCTGCGCCGTCTGCTCAAGGGGCTTTTCGCGGGGCGCACCGTCCGCGAGACGACGGATTTTGAAAACGAGTACGTCGGCCGGGCCGGGCGGATCACGGAAGCGATAGAGCCGCCGAATCCGGGGCGCGTCGAGATAGGGGACGCGGAGTGGACGGCGGTGGCGGACGGGCCGGTCGCCGCGGGGACATGGAGCTCCCGCCCTGCTATGTGGATCTGGACATGGTCAGGGAAATGGAGCTTTTGGAGCCCTGCGGCACGCAGAATCCGAGACCTTTATTCGTCACCAGGGATATCCTTTTGGTCCTTTTGGTCAGCGCGAGGGTGTTCGGCAAGAACCGCAATGTGATCCGCCTGACCGGGTTCGATTCGTCCGGCACGCGGCTGGACATGATCCGCTTTGAAGCGGAGGAGGCGTTTGCGGATGTCATCATAGATGACCTCGGACAGGGCGAATGGGCGGCCCTGATTCGGGGAGAGGGAGAGACCCTCATCGACATGGTCTATTATCCTTCGATCAACGTCTGGAACGGGCGCGAGAGCCTTCAGTTTGTGGTGCAGGATTTCCGCGTCGCGAAGAAAACAGGTAACTGATATAATAGCAGCAAGGGGGCTGTACTATGGCAAAATTAAGGGATTTACTCCGGGAATTGGATTATGAACTTATCACGGCGAAGGGAGATGTGATCGAGGATCCGGCGCTGCAGTCGCGCCTTCTGGACCGGGAGATCGCGGCGATCGTCAATGACTCCAGAAAGCTTTCGAAAGGGTGTCTGTTCTTTTGCATTGAGGGAGCCAACCGGGACGGGCACGCTTTCGCGGCCCAGGCGGCGGAGAGCGGCGCCGCGGCGATCGTGGTGCGCAAGACGCCGGATCTGACTTCGCTTCCGGCGCAGCAGGCGCAGGATCCGGACAATATGCCCGCACTGGTCCGTGTGGCGGACACACGCCGGGCCATGGCGCTCATTGCCGCGGCCTATTACGGGCATCCCGCGTCGGAGATGAAGGTCATCGGCGTGACCGGCACAAAGGGGAAGACGACCACCACCTATATGGTCAAATCGATCCTGGAGAGGGCCGGTCTGAAGGTCGGCCTCATCGGCACGATCGAAATACAGTACGGGGACAAGAGGATACCGGCGGCGAATACGACGCCCGAATCCATGGTCCTGCAGGAGACGTTCCGCGCCATGGCGGACGAGGGCGTACAGGCCGTCGTGATGGAGGTCTCCTCCCAGGCGCTGATGCTGCACAGGACGGACGGGATCCTTTTTGATATCGGTATTTTTACCAATCTGTCGCCGGACCACATCGGGCCCAACGAGCACACGGATTTTGAGGATTATCTGCGCTGCAAGAGCCTCCTTTTCAAACAGTGCAGGGTCGGCATCGTCAACGGAGATGATCCGTACAAAGATAGGATCCTGGAGGGGAGCACCTGTCAGGTGGAGACCTACGGTCTGGGAGAGGACAACGATCTGCGCGCCCGCAATGTGGAGCTCGTCGACACGCCCGGAGAGCTGGGCGTGCGGTTTGATGTGGAGGGGCTTGTGAACATGAAGGCCCATGTGCCGGCGCCCGGGGCGTTCAGCGTCTACAACGCTCTGTGCGCGATCGCAGTCTGCCATCATTTCGATGTGCCGGCGGACAAGATTGCGGAGGCATTGTCCGGCGTCCATGTCAAGGGCAGGATCGAAATGGTCAAAGTGAGCGATGATTTCACGCTGATGATCGATTACGCGCACAATGCGGTGGCGCTGGAGAGCCTTCTGACCACGCTCAGGGAGTACGAGTCCGGAAGACTTGTGTGCCTGTTCGGCTGCGGCGGCAACCGCGCGAGGAGCCGCCGGTTCGAGATGGGTGAAGTGAGCGGGCGTCTTTCGGACCTTACGATCATCACGTCGGACAACCCCAGATTCGAGGAGCCTCTGGATATCATTGAGGACATTGTGACGGGCATTTCCGGGACCGGCGGCGAGTATGTCAGGATCCCGGACCGCAAGGAGGCGATCGCCTACGCGATCCACAACGGGCAGCCCGGCGACATCATCGTGCTGGCCGGCAAGGGCCATGAGGATTATCAGGAGATCAAGGGGCACAAGTATCCCATGGATGAGCGCGTGCTGATCCGCGAGATCCTTGAGGAGGACAGCCGCGCCGCGGACGGCGCCAAAGACTGAGTTGGTGTGAGCATATATGAAATACGCGGAAGTCATCATTGACATCGCCTACAACAAGCTGGATCATCC
>CAJOLP010000196.1 GCA_905235465.1 uncultured Lachnospiraceae bacterium
GCGCTGCCGGGCCTGGTCGAGGTGGAGGAGATCAAAGAGCGCAATCACAAGTCGGTGTATTATAATCCTTACGCGCTGCCCGCGGCGGTGCTGTTTCCCCGGGAAGAGGCGGCCGGGAATGACGCGGGGACTGCGGTGGGCCGATCCGGCGCGGACGCCCCTTTCATGACGCTGGAGGAGATGTACAGCGCGCTGTACGGCGCGCCGGCCGAGCTGTTTGTGCCGGTGGAGGCGCAGGAGACCTCTGCGGACGGACGGACGACGTGGACGCTCAATGCGCCGGAGGGCAATTACGCGCTCTACGGAAACATCCCGTGGGAGGAGCCCTTCGAGGGCAAGCTGTCCGCGCGGGAGGGAGAGCGTTACGGGTATGGCGTGTGGCTCTCGCCATCCGTCTTTTGGATCGAGGAGCGCGGGGACGGGCAGGCCGCAGTGACGCTGGAAGCGCGCGGCCGCGCGCCGATCAGTGACCCCCGGTTTTACGCGCTCAGCCTCGACCGGCTTGGGGAAGTGACACAGAGCATCCGCAGGCAGTCCGCCGGGGCGGAGGTCCTCACGTGGGACGGGCGCCGCATTCATGTCAAAGTACAGACAGACAGCCCCTGTTCGCTCCTTTTGAGCGCGGCCGCCTCGCCGGGCTGGGAGATCCTCGTCAACGGGCAGCGCGCGGAGGCCGGAAAATTCGGAAAGTGTCTCCTCTGCCTGCCGCTGGAGGAGGGGACCTGGGACGTGGTCCTTCAATACAGGACCCCCGGGCTGGTGCCGGGCGCGGCGCTGACTGCGCTGGGGATCCTGCTGTGCGCGCTGTATGTTGTTCGGGCGCGGCGCTGTAAAGGTTCATAACGGCGGGGATGTGTTATAATTAAGTGACCCCCATTTTCATTGATCAGGCAGTACTTTTTTGGAGATTTTTGTTATGAAGATCGGCGTTATCGGCGCAATGGAAAAAGAGATCAAAACGCTCGTTGAGGGCATGGAGGAGACCGGCGCCCGCGAGCGGGCCGGCATGCTCTTTCACGAGGGACGGATCGGCAGCCGGGAGGTAGTCGTCGTCAGAAGCGGCGTGGGAAAAGTCAACGCCGCGCTCTGCGTGCAGATCCTGTGTGATGTTTACGGCGTGACCCATCTTATCAATACGGGCGCGGCCGGTTCGCTGGATAACCGGATCAATATCGGGGACGTGGTCATTTCGACCGACGCGGTTCATCACGACGTGGACGCGACGATCTTTGGCTACAGTAAGGGCGAGGTCCCGCAGCTTGGCACAGTGAGCTTTGAGGCGGATGCGGCGATGCGGAGCCTGGCGGCCCGCGCCGTCCGGAAGGCCGCGCCGGGGATCGGCGTTTTTGAAGGGCGCGTTGCCAGCGGCGATCAGTTTGTCTGCACCCGCGGCAGGAAGGAAGAGATCAGGAAGGATTTCGGCGCGCTCTGCACCGAGATGGAGGGCGCGGCGATCGCGCAGGGGGCCTTTCTCAACGGTGTTCCGTTTGTGATCGTGCGGGCCATTTCGGACAAGGCGGACGAGAGCATATCCGTCGACTATGAGGAGTTTGAGACGAAGGCAGCCGAACACTGCGCGGCGCTGGTTCGGGAAATGATCCGGACTATGGAGTAAGAGTATATGACATTCAAACAGAGAATCATCATAGCTTTTTCGATCGTGCTGTTTTTGCCCTCGATCCTGTTCATGCTGTCCTTTTTTGTGATCGGCAACATGATGGTGGATAACGAGGGGGCCGGGCACTATTTTGACTATTCCGTCCTGACGGAAGATGTCCGCCAGAACAGCGAGCTTTTGGACGATATATACGCGCAGATCCAGGAGGATCTGGAGGAGGATCCGGCCATCATCGAGTCGCCGGATTATGCAGTCGCTCTCCGAGCAGGTCGCTTCCACCAACTCCTATATCCTTGTGCGCAAGGGGGAGGAGCTGTATTACACGGGAAATGAGGCGGAGGCGGAGCAGGATCTGCCAAAGCTTCCGGCCTACAGTCAGGCGCACCAGAACGCGGGCTTTGGTTACTACATCGAGGATATGGCCAAGATGGTGAAGCAGCTGGATTTCATCTTCCCGGAAGGCGACGAGGGGAGTCTCTTCATCATTACGCGGATCGTTTCGATCATGTCGCGGCAGTTTTTGGCCGGCATGTTCATCGCGATGCTGGCGATCCTGCTTCTGACAGGGCTTTTGCTGACCCGGTGGCTGGAGGAAAGCTTCATCAAGCCCATCACCGACCTCAACGTCGCGCTGGGGAACGTGCGCGACGGGAACTTTGACTATCGCCTCCGGACCACGGAGGGGGGAGAGATCGGTGATCTCTACCAGAATTACGAGGACATGCGCCTGCGCCTTAAAGAATCCACAGAGGAGAAGCTGCAGCACGAGCGGCAAAACCGCGAGCTCATCACCAATATCTCCCACGACCTCAAGACGCCGATCACGTCGATCAAGGGATATGTGGAGGGACTTATGGACGGCGTCGCCAACACGCCCGAAAAGCAGGAGCGCTATGTCCGCACGATCTACAACAAAGCAAACGATATGAACACGCTCATCAACGAGCTGACCCTCTACTCGCAGATCGACAGCGACAAGATACCGTACAACTTCCGGCGGATCAATGTCGCCGACTATTTTGGCGACTGCATCGAGGAGATCGGCATGGATATGGAGTCCCGGGGCATCCGGCTCAATTATTCCAATCTGGTCTCCCCGTTCACGATGATCGTTGTGGATCCGGAACAAATGAAGCGGGTTATTAACAATATCGTCGGAAATAGTGTAAAATATATGGATAAGCCGGACCCGTGGATCGAGATCCGCATCCTGGATGAAGAGGACGCGGTCAGGATCGAGATCGAGGACAACGGGCGCGGTATCTCGGCAAGGGATCTCCCCAATATCTTTGACAGGTTTTACCGCACCGACGCCTCCCGCAACAGCGAACAGGGCGGAAGCGGCATCGGCCTGTCCATCGTCAAGAAGGTGATCGAGGATCACGGCGGCTATATCTGGGCCACAAGCCGGGAGAACGAGGGGACCTGTATGCACTTCGTCATCCGCAAGTACAGCGTGCGCGAGCAGGAAGATGATTTCGTGGAAGATGACGACGAATGAGCTGGCGCAGACGCGGGAAGTTTGGCCGGGGCTGAGGCCGCGCGAACGCGGGCCTGTGGCGGCATGAAAGGATACTTTATGAGCAAGATACTTATTATTGAAGATGAAACCGCAATCGCCGATCTGGAGAAGGATTATCTGGAACTGAGCGGATTTGATGTCACGATCGAAAACAGAGGTGATAAGGGTCTTAAGACTGCGATGAACGAAGACTTCGATCTTATCATTCTGGATCTGATGCTGCCGGGACTCGACGGATTTGAGGTCTGCAGGAGGATCCGCGAGGAGAAGAACGTGCCGGTCCTTATGGTCTCCGCCAAAAAGGACGATATCGACAAGATCCGCGGACTCGGTCTGGGGGCAGATGACTACATCACGAAGCCCTTCAGTCCCAGTGAGCTGGTGGCGCGCGTCAAAGCGCACCTTGCACGTTACGAGCGGCTGGTGGGCGTCGGTCAGAAGACCAATGATCTCATTGAGATCCGGGGGCTCAAGATCGATAAGACGGCGAGGCGTGTGTGGGTCGACAACGAGGAGAAGAATTTCACGACCAAGGAATTTGACCTGCTCACTTTCCTGGCGGAGAATCCCAACCACGTGTTCAGCAAGGATGAACTGTTCCGCAGGATCTGGAACATGGAGAGTGTCGGCGATATCGCGACAGTGACCGTGCATATCAAGAAGATCCGCGAGAAGATCGAGTACAACACATCCAAGCCCCAGTATATTGAGACGATTTGGGGTGTGGGGTACAGGTTTAAGATATGTCAACAGGCCGCCGCGGTGCGTTTCGCGCCGCGGCGGGCCGGTATTGACCTGAATCGGCGAATCTAGGAAATTGAGTCAATTGCTGGCGGCGGGAATTGCACTGCGGCTGTCTGGGATTGACTCAAATCGGCGAATCTAGGAATTCAAGTCAATAGCTGGCGGCGGGAATTGCGCTGCGGCTGTCTGGGATTGACCTGAATCGGCAAATCTGGGAAATTGAGTCAATTGCTGGCGGCGGGAATTGCGCTGCGGCTGTCTGGGTATTGACCCAAATCGGCGAATCTAGGAATTCAAGTCAATTGCTGGCGGCGGGAATTGCGCTGCGGCTGTCTGGGTATTGACTCAAATCGGCGAATCTGGCAATTCAAGTCAAAACGCCGCGGAGAATTTCGAGCAGCGGCATGTCGAGTATTGACCCAAATCGACGAATCCGGCAATTCAAGTCAAAACGCCGCGGAGAATTTCGCGAAGCGGCGAGTCGAGTATTGACCCAAATCGACGAATCCAGCAATTCAAGTCAAAACGCCGCGGAGAATTTCGCGAAGCGGCATGTCGAGTATTGACTCAAATCGACGAATCCGGCAATTCAAGTCAAAACGCCGCGAAGAATTTCGCACAGCGGCGTGTCGGGGATTGACCCAAATCAGCAAATCTAATAATGCAAGTCAACATATCATTTCAAAAGAAAGGCGAACACACAGATGAGCAAAGTTTCACAGGAAGTAGGGGAGAGGATCAAGCAAATCGAAAGGGAGATTATTTCACAGGAGGCAGCGGCAAGAGGAGAGCCTGATGGAAGACTAAGGATCAGTAAGGGCCTAAACGCCCCCAGATATTACGCGGTTCAAAGAAGAGGGCAGGAAATAGGTGTCTACATAAAAAAGGACGAGCTCACAAAAGCAAAAGAATTGGCTCAGAAAGATTATCGTGGAAAAGTGCTGAGATCACTCAAACAAGAAAAGAAGCTGCTTGAGAATTTAGCCGCATTCTATTTTGGGAGTGCGGGGAGTAAAGCAGAAGGAAAAGCACATGGAGGAAGCGTTGGGAGAGGAAGTCTTTCAGAAGATTTCTTTTATGGACCAGAGGAACTGATCCGAGGAAATCTAATAAAAGAGAGAAGAGATCTTACCACACCCATAGTGCAGGATGAGGAAGACTTTGTTTCGGAGTGGATGGCGAAGGAGTATGAGAGAAAGCCTTTCAGAGAGGGTGCGCCGGAGTACTATTCAACAGCGTGCAGATGAGATCGAAATCCGAAGTAATCATCGCAGGTATTCTGGAGAAGTATGGGGTGCCGTATCATTATGAAATGCCCCTGCGCTTAGAAGGTGTTGGAACTATTTATCCTGACTTTACGGTTCTCAATGTAAAAACAAGAACTACTATGTACTGGGAGCATATGGGAATGATGGATAATCCGGAGTATCAGGATAAAGCTTTGGAAAGGATTCACCTTTATGAGAGAGCCGGTTTGTTCCCGGGCATAGAGTTGATTCTTACGCATGAAACCTCGACAAGGCCGTTGCAGACAAGGGTCATTGAAAGGGTGATTGAGAAATATTTGCTATAAGAGGACACAATGCTGTTATAATGGGGGACGAAAAGATGGAGCGATGAGAGTAGTTTTGCATATTGTTTTCTTGGCGTCCCTAAGCACAATATTGTTTGTGTAAGTACCCACGGCTGTATTCGGAGCGGACAGCAGAGAAAGCTGTTTCGTACAGGCATGGAAGCAATGATAAATGAGCTGTAAAAGATGAAGATAGTGGATGAACGGATTGGCCTTGAAGAAAGAAAAATCCTTGAAAACTGTATCGGGAAAGAACTGATAAGCATTACTCATGATGC
>CAJOLP010000197.1 GCA_905235465.1 uncultured Lachnospiraceae bacterium
CCGCTATACGGACGAGATAAGGGATTATCTTGAGGCGCAGATCGCGGACCACCGCATGACGGACAACCTGGCGGCCCTCTACGGCTATGCGCTGGGGGACCCGGCCATCGCGCCGTCCAACGTCGGTGACTTGACCAAGCTGTCGTACCTGTCACACCTTCGAACCACCCATCTGAACATGCGGTGGGCTGTTGTCGTGTACGGAAACAGCAGCGGCGAGAAGCGCTTCCCCGTGGAGAACGGAAACTGCGTTCTGCCCGTATACGGGAATGACAACTGTATTTTCCTGGAGGACGGTCGGCACAACCGATACGCGGTGACCGTGCCCTACACCTGCGATCTGATGATGCGTCCCGTCGCGCGGCCGGAGCGGGTGTCCGCGCAGGAGATGGAGGACCTTCCCTTCGCGCTGGAGATCGCGGGCACGGCCGACGACAATTTTGCCGTCACGCCCGGCACCGCACAGTACTGCGCGCTGCTGATCCGTTCGGAGCGGGTGGCGCCCGCGTACAGGGCGCGCCTTGCCCACAAGCTGCTGCTCTATTATGAGGAGAGCGGCGAGCGCGAACGCATGGACGCGCTGTGGGAGTGGGTCGACCTGATGGAGCTCGCGCCGGACGAGAGGACGGAGGTCCTGACGCTCATGCAGCACAACGGTCAAAGTACGGCCGCCGCGCGCTGGATCCTTGCCGGCGGCGCGGAGCATCTGAGCGCGCAGCTTCTGGGCGGGATATGCCTTGCGGCGCTGGAAGAGGCCCATTCAGAAACGGCCGAAGGTGAGCGCCATGAGGCGGCAGCCGGAAGCAATCGCCATGAGGCGGCAGCCGGAAGAGGGCACCTCACGGACAGGCAGCTGAGCCGTCTGGCGAACGAGGCTTTCCGGAGGGGATTCAGGGAGGAGAACCTGGCCCGGCTCATTATCCGCGAGCAGGACGCTCTCACGCAGGATCTGGAGCTCCTGCGGCAGATGATCCTTGAGGCGGAGGACATCCGCCGGGCAGAGGAGGCGTCCGCGGCCCTGGAGGAGCGCATGATCCGGCAGACGCTTTTCAGCGGCGAAGTGATTGACAGCGCGGCAGCCATGCTGACGCGCCTTAAAAAGAGAGAGGAGAGCGGCGACGACGCCGTGGCAGAACTGCTCGTAAGCGGCATGGCGCAGTACGCGCACTACGCGTTCGCGCAGTGGCGGGAGATGGAAGCGCCGATGATGGCGCTCATCACGGCGCTCCACACAGAAGGAAAGACGCTGCCGCCCATCATCCGACTGGCGTACCTGAAGGCGCTGTCCAAGCGAAAGGACGGCTTTGACGAGCAGGAAGCGGATACCGCCTCGCAGTTTATGTCGTCACTGATCCGGGAGGATATTTTCTTCCCGTTCTACCGCGAGTTTTCCGGCGCGGGGCCCGGACTCAGGCTCTATGACCGCGAGACGATGATCGAATTCCACGAGCCCGCCGGCATCCGGGCCGCGCAGGGGCATGTGGTGATCCACTGCGCGCTGGAGCGCGGCAAAAAACAGGAATCCTTTACCTCCCGGGACATGAAGGAAATGGTCCCCGGATTTTATGTGAGCTCCTTCTATCTGTTTTACGGAGAGCAGATCCACTACTTCATCACCGACGAGAAGAATATCGTGGAGACCGGAACGATCATCGCGGACCGGGGCGGCAAGCGTCCGGGACGCGTCAGGGACGACCGTTTTGGCTGCATCGACGCCCTTTCCGAGAGCGTCGAGGCCGGGGACAGGGAGCGCACGCTGGACCTGTACTCCGAGTACAGGCAGAGAGAGTACCTGATCGCCGCTTTGTTTGAGGATTTCTGATTGAAGTTATTTCTGAACGGAAGTTTTGTTTGACGATTTCTGAGGGGTTTTTTAATGCTGTTTACCAGACTGCCGGACAAAAAGTATCTGCTGGGGATCGATATGGGCGAGACCGGATGCCAGATCTCCTATCTGAATACGAGAAGGCTCTCGGCGGACATGGATCCGCACACCTTCTCCCGGGAGCCCGGGAGCGAGGCCTACGAGATCCCCTACGCCGCGGTGGACGCGCAGCCGCTTGAAGAGGGGGCGCAGACGACGGCCGAGACGGCGCAGACGCCGGCTCTGGCGACGGAGAGGTTTCTTCGGTACTGCCTGGAATGCATGAAGGACGAGCTTTTGCCGGAGGAGGTGGAGGCGGTCACATTCACCGCCAGGGAGATGGACGAGAGGACGAGTAAGGTCCTGGAAGAGGCCGCCGGCCGGATCTGGCCGGATCTCACGCAGCTCCGGTTCGAAGAGCATGTCCATTCCTTTTACCACTATATTCTCATGCAGGACGAGGAGCAGAGGCGGGAGAACGTCATGCTGGTGGACGGGACAGAGTCGTCAAGGATCCGCGTCGTGACGCTGTCTTTTAATAAGAAGACAAAGCCCATCGTGTGTATTCCGGATCAGAAGATCTGTGAAAATACGGATGAAGCCCTCTTTGCGCTGGCATCGCCCATGATACAGGAGCGGAAATACACCGCGGCATACCTCACGGGACGATCCCTTACGGGCGGCCGCATGGAGCGCTCTCTGGATATGATCTGCAGGGGCAGGAGAGCCTTTCAGGGGGACAATCTCTACAGCAAAGGGGCCGCCTACAGCGCGATGATCGCGGGGGGACTGGCGAGCAGGGCCAACCGGTATTTTTACCTGGGAGCGGACGCCCTCCGCTGCAACATCGGCATCAAGTGCCGGCAGAAGACGAGGGAAGTCTGCGTGTCCATGCTGGAGGCCGGGACGGACTGGTATGACGCCCGCGCGTCCGTGGATGTGCTGGCGGGGCCCGGCGGCAGTGTCGAGCTCGTGCAGACGACGCTGGACAGAAGCAGCAGCCGGGGAATCGACATCACGCTGGAAAATTTCCCCGATAGGCCGCCCCTCACCACGCGCCTGAGGATCACGCTCTCGATGAGAAACGCGGACACAATGCTTCTTGAAGCGGAGGACCTGGGCTTTGGGGAGATATTCCCCTCCACAGGAATGAAATGGGAACAGGAGATCACGATCAATGGCTAATCTGCTCATGACGACCGGCAGGATCGCCGAACATCCATACAGACTGCGTCTGATCGACCGGAACATCTACACGATCGAGGAGCTGTGCTATTCGCTGGCGCAGTGCGCCTCCTTTCTGGATGATGATCTGATGGATCACGAGCTGCTGACCTGGATCGAGGAGGAGTGCGCCCTTCCCGAGCTGGCGGCCCAGCTGCGCTCCATTCTGCGCGGCCGCTGCACGGTAGAGGACTTTGTGGCCGTCCTGCTCCTTTACGTGGGGTATCAGACGCCGGCGCAGATCGAGGAGATCCGGCAGTCCATCTCCGGGAGCAAGGGCATGGAGCCCTTCCAGAGGAGAAGGAGCGAGGCGAAGTTCTGCGCGCGGGAAGGCCATGTGACGCAGGCCATTGAGCTTTTGGACAG
>CAJOLP010000198.1 GCA_905235465.1 uncultured Lachnospiraceae bacterium
CGATGCTGCTAAGGCACAGAGCATCTCCGAGAACTACATCACGCAGGGCGTGGTTGGTATCTTCGGCGGAAACGAAGGTTCCACAACCGGTGCCGGCAATGCGATCAAGGCTTCCGGCAATTCTGATATCGTGGGCGTTGGCTTCGATAAGTCCGACACGATCCTTGGTCTGATCAAGGACGGCAACCTTCTTTGCACAATGGCTCAGAACCCCGACGTTATGGGTTCCGAAGGCGTTAAGGCGGCTGTAAGAGCTGTCAACGGCGAGGAGCTTGGCGGTGCGGTTACTGACACAGGTGTCAGCGTACTGACTGTAGACGTGATCCAGTAATAAACGGGTTGTTGGCGAGTTAAAAATGAAGATCGATTGAACATGCAGCTTCTTTCATGTTCATACTCAGGGGAGGGGAGCCGGTCAGGTTCCCCTCCCTGTTTTTGGCCCCGCCGTCAGGGCGTGCAAATAGTTAGTCTTTTCATAATGACCCTCTTTGCGATACAATATGAGTGGTGTTAGTACGTTAGTATAAGCAATATTTCGTCCATTTTGCTGACGCCGCACATAGAGAACAACATTCATGGATTACAACACAGCCTTTTGCAAAGGGGATGTCATATGATAAAAGCTGTCATAGCAGATGATGAGATAAAGATATGCAAGCTGATCCAGGCCCTCGGGGACTGGGACCGGCTGGGGATCAGTGTGGCCGGCACGGCCTCCAACGGCATTGAGGCGCTTGATCTTGTAAATCAGGAGCATCCGGATATTCTGATCACGGATATCAGGATGCCCGGCTGCGACGGGATCCAGCTGATCGAGAAGGTCAGCAGTTCTTCACCTGAGACGCACATCGTCATCGTCAGCGGTTACGCCGAATTTTCATACGCGCAGGCGGCCGTCCGGCACGGCGTGGAGGACTATCTGCTCAAACCCATCAACAAAGAGCAGCTCAACGAATGCCTCACAAAGATCCGGGACAAAATAGTGCACGAGCAGGAGGCGGAGGAAGAACTGGAGACGACGCTGAAACGGGCGGAGACCAACACGGAAGCCCTGCGCGCCTCTTTCCTGTCGGACTGCCTGATCGATCCGGGAAGGAAATTCACCGAGGATGAGCTTCAGGAGCACTACCAGATCTCCGTTTCCGGAGGCACCTATCAGTTCCTGTGCGCCAAGACGGACGGCGCGCCGGACAATGAGAATCAGAAGTTCATC
The DNA here is from genome assembly GCA_905235465.1 of uncultured Lachnospiraceae bacterium. Classification (GTDB taxonomy): domain Bacteria; phylum Bacillota; class Clostridia; order Lachnospirales; family Lachnospiraceae; genus CAG-791. Next base: position 1,214 of record CAJOLP010000198.1, read on the forward strand.
TGGGAGAGGATGATCTCCGAACTGACCAAGGAGATGAAGGGGATCTGTCGTGAGCAGGTCTACCTGGTCCAGAACAGCTATCTGTACGGTTTTTTGGCCTATTCTTCCAGGGAGCAGGAGCCCGTTAGGAAGGCGCTTAAGAGTTCTCTGAACAGGGTGCTGAGCCTGCGGGGCGTCTTTGGAGACACAAAGGTGACACTTGCCACCGGATACTATGTCAGGGACATCTCGCAGCTTGGGGACGCGTTCCTGTCAGCCAGAGAAATGATCAAGGAGCGGCTCGCCATGGGGACCGGCAAGGTGCTGGAATGGAAGAATCCCGGCAAAGCCCTTTTCGAGAAGAGGCTTCTGGAGGGGTACAACCGTGACGTGAGCAGCGCGCTGGAGTTTTGGAGTGAGGACGCCATTGTGGACGCCAACGAGACGCTCTGCGGCGAGATCACCGGGACGAAGGAGGCCGACGGGAGAGAGATCTACGACACGATCATCGGGGCAGGCACTATTTTTATGACACAGCTTCACCTCCCGGATCAGTCCAGACAGATCGAAGTTTACAACGAGAAGTGCAGCAATTGTCCTACCAAGGCGCAGCTGATGGATGTATTCTGCCTCTTTACGATGGATCTGATGCATTCCGTGGCGCAGTGGACCGCACGGTCCGGATGGCCAAGCAGTACATTCAAAATCACTATTCGGAGCAGATCACGCTGGAGGAGGTCAGCAGCCATTTGGGGCTGACGCAGGCGTATTTCAGCACTTTCTTTAAGAAAAAGACCGGGATCGGCTTTGCCAAGTATCTGATGACGGTCAGGGTGGACGCCGCGAAGGTCCTTCTGAAGGAAGGCAACTATTCGGTCGCCGAGATCTGCACCATGGTGGGTTATAACGATCAGCGAAACTTTAACAGAGTATTTCAACAGGTGACCGGTGTGAAGCCGGCCGTCTACCGAAAGCTATATGGATAAGGCGGGCAGGAAGCGAAAGCGCAGAACTGAATATCTATCCACAAGACTGTTCATTTGGCTTGCCCTCTTTTACGTCTTCCAGGTGTCGATCTATGTGTCGTATCTGATCTGCCCGGAGATCTGGTTTGACAATGATAATAGCAAAATACTGATCGCCTCGGTGCTGGTCGTATTTTTGCTCATCATGTACTTCCGGATCGTGCGCCCCTATCTGGACAAGGAATACCATTTAAGGCGCATTATAGACGGGTATATGACGATGGAAGATCCGGACACGGAAATGGGCATTGCCCTGACGCCGATGGCCCACAGCGCGGAGAAGGAGGTCTACAAGGCCCTGAATTCCACGCAGGCGATCAACCTCAACAAGAGGCAGGCGCAGTATTTGGCCCTGCAGAATCAGATCAACCCCCATTTCCTCTACAACACGCTGGACAGCATCCGCAGCGAAGCGCTGATCGCGGGGCTCGACAATGTGGCGGAGATGACGGAGGCGCTGGCAGTATTTTTCAGGTACACCATCAGCAACGTGGAGAATCTCGTCACCATCGAGGACGAGCTGGACAACTGCAGGACCTATTTTATGATCCAGCAGTATCGCTTCGGGGACAGGATCTCGCTGGAGATCAAGATGGAGGAGCCGAACCTGGGGAGGTATCTGATCCCCAAGCTTACGCTCCAGCCCATCCTGGAGAACAGCATCATCCACGGGACGGAAATGAAGGTCGGGCACGGGACCACGGTGATCAGCGTGAGCAAGTCGGACAGCCGTATTTTGATCGAGATCAAGGACGACGGCGTCGGCATGGACGAGGAAACGCTGGAGCGCCTCAACAGGCGGATGGATTCCAGTGCCGGTGAGTTCGGCCGCAAAGGTGAGGTCGGCGGGATCGCGCTTGGCAACGTCAACAACAGGATCCGGCTCCTGTTCGGACAGGAGTACGGCATTCATGTCTTTTCCATCAAGGACTACGGGACAAGTGTAGAGATCTCCCTTCCGGCAGTGACGCACGCGCCCGACATGGGGAATGGCGGCAAAGATGAACAGTGAAGTGCTGCGGCTTTCGCGGGTGACCTATCGCGACAGAGATAATGTATTCTTGCGGGATTACGATCTCGAGGTCAGGAGCGGGGAGATCATGGGTCTGGTGCCGCTCAATATGTACGGCCTGCCGGCGCTTTTGGACGTGATCCTCTACAATCCGCAGCTCTATTACGGAACTGTGTATTACATGGGGGAGGTCGTCAATTCCTGGCACGAAATAGAGCGGAGCCCCAATCCCATCACCGTCGTGGACAATGTCAGTTCGCTGGTGGCGGGCCAGAGCGTCGTCACGAACATTTATGAGCTGAGTCCCAACAGCCCGTATTACATACAGGAGAAGCTGGAGAGAGAGCTGCAGCCGTATCTCGATGAGATAGGGGTGAATATCTCGCCCAGGACAAGGGTGGAGGATCTGACGGCCTTTGAGCGCGTTGTGGTCGAAATACTCAGAGGCGTGATCTGGGGACACAAGCTCATAGTGCTGAGGGAAGTCAGCGCCTATATCGGCGAGAACAAGATGGAACAGCTTTACGGGATCATGGACTGGTGCCGGGAGAATGGAATCTCCTTTCTCTATATCAGCAGCCATTACGATGAGATCCAGGCGATCTGCGACCGGACCGCGCTGATGTCCAACGGCCGGATCCTGATGAAGCTGGACAGAGAGATGACGGAGGATCTTCTGGAGGAGATCTGCATCAAGGAGTATCAGGACCACGAGATCTTTCGGAAAAAGAACGGGGCCGGGAGAGGCAGGCAGCGCGGGCGGACCGGAAAAGGCAGGCGGCGCGAGTGGGCCGGTTTTGGAGATCCGCGCGCTGGAAGGGGAGACCTTCGGCAAGACGGACATCCCGATCTACAGAGGCGAATATCTTGTGATCCACGCGCCCGATATACGGATCTTCGAGGAACTCGTACAGATCATCTTCGGCGACAAGCCCGGAAGTTATGTGACGATGCTGATCGGCGGGGAGAGGATCTACGATCCTCAGATGACCAGAGAGGCGGCCTATCTGAGAGCGAATCCGGACGAGAGCATGGTGTTCGATAAGATGAGCTACATGGACAACCTCCTTACCTCGGATCACATGGCCAAATCCGTCTGGAGTCGGGGCGGCGTCAAGAAAAGTATTCGCCAGGAATTCTCGGATCTTCTGGGCGAAGATGTATTTTCAAAGGATGTCGATACGCTGTCGCAGAGAGAGAGGATCATCCTCGTCTATACAAGGGTCCTGCTGCAGCATCCACGGGCCGTCTTTTGCGAGATGCCCTTTAATGATGTGGACACGCAGACGAAACTTCTGATCCGGGATATGCAAAAGAGACTCAATGAAAGCGGGATCGCCGTGGCGGTCCTTACCATGAACCTGAACGAGAACGTGTTGGAGGCGGACAGAGTGATCCGCATCGGCGGAAAATAAAGACACATTGTTGTAGAAAAGGAGAGCAAAATGGCAACGAAAGAGAAGAATAAGAAGTACTGCTACGGGACAGAGGAAAACAAGAAATTCATGAAGGAACT
>CAJOLP010000199.1 GCA_905235465.1 uncultured Lachnospiraceae bacterium
ATGATGCCGCTCAATTTGGCTGAGAAAGGGTCGCCGCAGATCATAAAGCGTATCGGCGGAAGCCCCGAAATCAAAAAACATTTGGAGGATCTGGGTTTCAATGTCGGAGGCGAAGTCACCGTGGTGAATGCCTTAGGCGGCAACCTGATCATAAAGGTAAAGGACAGCCGGATCGCCCTCAACGCCGATCTGGCCAGGAAAATAATGGTGTAGCAGTAATTATTCAGCGGAGGAATGAGTATGAAAACACTAAGAGATGCCAAAATCGGAGAAACCGTAACTGTGGTCAAGCTCCACGGAGAGGGCGCTGTGAGACGCAGGATCATGGACATGGGAATTACCAGGGGTACATCTGTCTGTATCCGCAAGGTCGCTCCTCTGGGCGACCCCATTGAAGTCACGGTAAGAAACTACGAGCTGTCCATCCGGAAAGCGGATGCAGAAATGATTGAAGTCAAGGAGGAGACACGATGAGTTTACGAATCGCCCTGGCGGGCAACCCGAACAGCGGTAAGACCACGCTGTTCAATGCTTTGACCGGTTCCAATCAATTTGTTGGAAACTGGCCCGGCGTCACTGTGGAAAAGAAGGAAGGAAAGCTCAAAAAGCACGAGGACGTGACCATCACCGACCTTCCCGGTATTTATTCCCTCTCCCCCTACACGCTGGAGGAAGTGGTGGCCAGAAACTATCTGATCGAGGAGCGCCCCGACGCCATTTTAAATATCATCGACGGCACGAACCTTGAGCGAAATCTGTATCTTACGACGCAGCTGACGGAGCTTGGAATTCCCGTGGTGCTGGCGGTCAATATGATGGACCTCGTTCAAAAGAGCGGCGATGTGATCGATAAGGATGAGCTGTCCCGGCAGCTCGGCTGCCCGGTGGTGGAGATCTCCGCCCTGAAGGGGACGGGCGTCTCGGAGGCCGCTGAGGCCGCCATAGATGCGGCAAAAAACGGAAAGACCATCCCCAAACATCGCTTCTCGGGCCCGGTCGAGCACGCCATTGCCCACATCGAGGAGGCTGTCGTGCACGATCTGCCGGAGGAACAGCAGCGCTGGTACGCGATCAAGATTTTTGAGCGCGACAGCATGGTCATAAACCGGCTGCAGATTCCGCAGAGCACCCTGGACCACGTCGAAGGGGACATTAAAGCCGCGGAAAAGGAATTGGACGACGATGCCGAAAGCATCATTACCAATGAGCGCTACCTCTATATCGCCGATGTCATCAAGGCGTGCTGCAAAAAGAACAATAAGGCCGAGATGACCACGTCCGACAAGATCGACCGGGTGGTGACCAACCGCTGGCTCGGCCTGCCGATCTTTGCCATCATCATGTTTTTGGTCTATTGGATCGCCATGGTGGGCGTGGGCGCCTGGGCGACCGACTTTACCAATGACGCGATCTTTGGCGACGGCTTCCACCTGTTCGGAATGGACGGCGGCTACGGAGAAGTCGCGGAAAAATACAGCAGCGCCTCCGCAATCGTAGACGGCTATAACGCCTATGTGGAAGAACACGGTGAGGCGCCCACCGGCGATTTCCCCTATACGATCGAAGATGAGGAGACCCTCGAAGTTTCTGAAGAAACGGCCAGCCTCACAGATTATCAGAATGCCGTAAAGACGATCGAAGAGATCGGCGAGGAACCGGATCCCGCCAACTACGGCGTCTGGGTGCCGGGCATCCCGGTTCTGGTAGAGCGGGGCCTTGACGCAGTTGGCGCCGCTGACTGGCTCAAAGGCCTCATCCTTGACGGTATCGTGGCCGGCGTTGGCGCGGTCATCGGTTTTGTGCCGCACTGGTGCTGTTCTTCCTGTTGGCCATTCTGGAATCCTGCGGCTACATGGCGCGCATCGCCTTCGTGCTGGACAGAGTTTTCCGCAAATTCGGACTTTCCGGAAAGTCCTTCATCCCCATGCTTGTCGGTATGGGCTGCGGTGTGCCTGGTATCATGGCGAGCCGAACCATCGAAAACGAGCGCGACCGCCGCATGACCATCATGACCACCACCTTTATCCCCTGCGGTGCTAAGGTGCCTTTCATTGCGATGATCGCGGGCGCTATTTTCGGCGGATCCCCCTGGATCGCCACATCGGCCTACTTTGTCGGCATGGCGGCCATCGTCATC
>CAJOLP010000200.1 GCA_905235465.1 uncultured Lachnospiraceae bacterium
CTGTTTATTATGATGCTGCTCCTGATGGAGTCCGCGGTCGGACGGGAGAACGCGGAGGGACCGGCCCGGGAGATCAACAACCGCGGCTTTCTGATCATGGCCATCGCCGTGCTGCTGTTCGTCGTCAAGACGAGGGGTCTGATCCTGGCAGCGGCGTCCGCGCTGCTCTTTGAGTCCTTTTTGATCGAGGACCGGCAGGAGATGAGATACCGGCTGGGAGCGATCGCGGCGGTCGGCGGGATCCTCGGATTCCCGCAGTTTCAGGAATATTTTGTCAGCGGCGTGAAGGCCTCGCAGGGCAGGGCGCCCCGCCTCATGTTCTTTGAGGGAGGCGTGCAGCTTTTTAAGGAGTATTTTCCCTTCGGCACGGGCTTTGGGACCTTCGGATCCAGTTCCGCGGCAACCCACTACTCACCGCTGTATTATCAGCTGGGGTTCGACAAGATACCCGGCATGCAGCCGACAGACACCAGGTATCTCAACGATACCTTCTGGCCCATGATCTTTGGCCAGCTGGGGCTTGTGGGGACGATCCCCTTCGTGATCCTCTTTTTCCTGGTCCTTTGGGAGATCTACCGCGCGGGCGCAAAGAGCGGCAGCCGGACGATCCGCTTTGCGGTCTTTTTGTATGTCATCAATGTGCTCTTCTCGTCGATCCAGTCCGCTTATCCCAGCAACAATTCCATGGTCATGCTCACCTTTATCGTGACGCTCATGTCCCTGTACAGAAGGGAAGGAACAGATGGTCATTGAATGTATCGGCCTCCCGGGCGGCGGCAAATCATATCTGATGGAGCGCCTCGCGCGCGAACTTGTGCGCGGGGGGTATCGCTGCGTCAATGTGTCGGCGCGCAGCATGACGGATCCCGCGTTCAAAGCGGCCAAAAAACTGATGCACGCCGTCATCTGGATGGACGATGACGCAAGGGCCCTGCGGGACGATATGGAGAGGGTCCTCTCAGAGGAGGGGCCGTTTCAAAGCCGCTTCGGCCTTTACAAAGACGCGCAGTGGACACAGGAGGCGGCCGCCATACTCACCGCTCTCTACCCCAGGATGATGCGCTCTGAGACCGTATACCTCTTCGACGAGGGACTCATACACACCCTCGTCAAGTTCTGCGCGGACGGCCTTCTGAAGGAAGAGACCCTGGCGGAACTGTGCGCGCTCACGGAGCGCCGGCTCCCGGCCAAGGGAAGGATCGCGGTCTATAACCGGATCTCCGTGGAGGACTGCCTGCGCTCGATCGGGGAGAGGGACCGGCACATCTGCGCCTTCGACGAACTGGAAGGGGAGAGCCTTGAGGAGATCCTGCGGGCCTATCAGACGTATTCGGAGGACTGCGCGGGGCGGTACGGCGCGGTCACCGTGGAGCGGCGCGCGCCCATAGAGGACAGGATCGACGCGGTCATGCGCGCGGTGAGGGAGAAGGCCATGCCAAAGACAGATAAGAGGTCAGCGACGCAGTCGCTTGAGGACAAGTTCAGACGCGCGGGAGGCTTTGCGACCCTGCGCCAATACGCGGATTCCCATGTGCTCCTGTTTGCCGGGGCGGAAGCGGCCATGCAGGGCCTGTCCCAGAAATCTCTGGAGATCGTGCGCCTTGGCGTCAACAACAAAGTGCTGGCCCGGCTGCGCAGGTCCTACAGGCCGTTCATCAACAGTTTTGTGGAGCAAAGGAGCCGCAGGCCCGCCAAAGAGCGGAGAAATTCCGGCAGGATATGGATCCTGTGGATGGACGGCATGGAGAACGCTCCCGACGTTGTGCAGATGTGCTGCCGCTCGGTGGAGAGGAATGGAGAGGAATCTCAAGGACAGAGAGATCGTCCTGCTGTCGGAGGACAATTTCAGGGACTATATTCAGCTTCCCGATTTTATTGAGGAAAAATACAGAAAGGGCATTATCAGCAAGACGCATATGTCCGATCTGATCCGCCTTTCGCTCCTGATCCGGTACGGGGGAACATGGGTCGACTCGACAGTATTTTGCACCGGCGGCGACATTCCGCCCTACATGCTCGACAGCGATCTCTTCCTGTTCCAGGATCTCAAGCCCGGCGCCGACGGCCACAGCCAGCGCATTTCCAACTGGTTTATGACCGCGAGTTCCCACAGCCCG
>CAJOLP010000201.1 GCA_905235465.1 uncultured Lachnospiraceae bacterium
CTGCATTTTGCTCCCCCTTATCATTGTCGTGGCCCTGATGATCCTGTTTATGCTCCGGCCGGAATCCTCCGCCGGCGTGCTTGGCGTGATCCGGAGCTTTCTGGGGGACACGTGCGGCCTGTACTACGCGCTTTTGGGCGTCGGCGTTCTGGGCAGCACCATTTACACGGCCTTTTCGCGCTACGGCAGCATCAAGCTGGGCGGCCCCGATGAGAGACCGAAGTACAGTTCCTTCACATGGGGCGCCATGATCTTCACTTCCACCATGGCGGCGGACATTCTGTTCTATTCACTCTGCGAGTGGTCGCTCTACGCCGAGGAGCCCTATATAGGGGAACTGGGCAGCGTCCAGCGCTGGGCCAGCACATATCCCCTGTTTCACTGGGGCCCCATCGCCTGGAGCTTTTATATCGCGCTGGCCGCCGCGTTCGGATTCATGCTCCATGTGCGGGGAAGAGAGAAGCAGAAGTTTTCGGAGGCCTGCCGCCCGCTTCTTGGCGATAAGGTGGACGGTGCAGCGGGCAAGGTCATCGACCTGATCGCGATCTTCTCGCTGATCGCCGGCACGGCCACGACATTTTCGCTGGCCACGCCCCTTCTGTCGGCGGCGGTGAGCCGCGTGTTCGGACTTGCGGATACGACGGGGCTTACCATCGCCATCCTGATTCTGATCGCGGTCATCTACACGATGGCGGTCTGGTTCGGAATGGGCGGGATATCCAAGCTGGCCGGATGGTGCGTGTATCTGTTTCTGGCCTTTCTGGCCTTTGTGCTTCTGTTCGGAGGCGAGACGCGCTATATTCTGGAGACAGGGTTTTCCGCGCTGGGCAATATGGCGCAGAATTTTATCGGCATGGCGACCTGGATGGATCCCCTTCGGGAGACGTCCTTTCCGCAGAACTGGACGGTCTACTACTGGGCGTACTGGATGGTCTGGTGCGTGGCGACGCCCTTTTTTATCGGTTCCATCAGCCGCGGAAAGACCATCCGGCAGGTCATTTTGGGCGGCTACTCGTGGGGACTGGCCGGGACGTTCACATCCTTTATCGTGCTGGGCAACTACGGCCTCGCGCAGCAGTTAAAGCACGGCGTGGACATCACGGGCACGATCGCCGCGGGCGGCTCCTATACGGACGCGATCCTCAAGATCTTCGATACGCTGCCGCTCACCAGGCTGGCTCTTCTGATGCTGGTCATCTGCATGATTGCCTTTTACGCCACGACCTTCGATTCGCTGACGCTTGTGATCTCCGTCTATTCCTACAAAAAACTGAAGGTCTCACAGGAGTCGGACAAGCGCCTGCGCACCTTCTGGGCGGTGATGTTCATTCTCTTTCCCATCGCGCTGATCTTCGCGGAGAATTCCATGTACAGTCTCCAGTCCGTGTCGATCATCGCCGCGTTTCCCATCGGCTTTGTGATCCTGATGATCATCGCCAGCTTTTACAGGGACGCGGGGAAGTACCTGAAAGAAAGACAGAACGCGGCGCGGTGAGCGCAAATATAAAAACAGAGGTTGCATTCTCGCTATTTAGGTATTAATATAGGTTTTGCGCACGAATTATTCATAATTATGCGCAGAATATGCGCGATAACTGTATTTATGCATTAATTAATGCGATATATGCATTAATTCGCGCCAATATGCATCGCTTGAATGCCATTTTACATAGGGCGCGGGTCACATCCGCGCCGGCTAAGGGCCAAAAGGCAGAGAGGGTAATATGGACACATATCTGAACAGGGAACAGAGCGAGGCGCAGCAGAAGGCCTCCGTACTGGTGGAGGCGCTGCCCTAACAGAAATTCAACCGCAAGATCGTCGTCATCAAGTACGGCGGCAGCGCGATGAACAACGAGGAGCTGCAGCGCAGCGTGATCCAGGACGTGACGCTGTTAAAGCTCGTCGGCTTTAAGCCGATCATCGTGCACGGCGGCGGCAAGGAGATCAGCAAGTGGGTCGGGCTCAGCGGCAAGGAGTCGCAGTTCGTGAACGGCCTTCGCGTCACGGATGCAGAGACGATGGAGATCGCCGAGATGGTCCTGGGAAAGGTCAGCAAGGACCTGGTCCGTATGGTGGAGGAACTGGGCGTCAAGGCGGTCGGCATCAGCGGCAAGGACGGCAATCTCCTTAAGGTAAATAAAAAATACGCCGACGGCCAGGACATCGGCTATGTGGGAGAAGTGTGCGGCGTGGATCCCAAGATCCTCTATGACCTTCTGGACTGCGACTATCTTCCCATCGTCGCGCCCATCGGCATGGATGAGAATTATGACACCTACAATATCAACGCGGATGAGGCGGCCAGCGCCATCGCCAAAGCGGTCAAGGCGGACAAGCTTGTCTATCTGACCGACATCGCCGGACTTTACCGCGATATCAACGATCCCGACTCCTTCATCAGGCGGATCACCATCGCGGAGGCGGAGGATCTCATCGATCAGGGCGTGATCGGAGGAGGCATGCTTCCCAAGCTCACCAACTGCACCGAAGCGGTGCGGGGCGGCGTGCACAGGGTCCACATTTTGGACGGAAGAGTGCCCCACAGCATGCTTTTGGAGTTCTTTACCGAGAAGGGCATCGGAACTATGTTCCATCTGAAGTCGGATACCGATACAAAGTGAAGGAGAGTCAAAATGTCAAGTCAGAAAATGGAAATCCTGATCGAGCAGGCGGAGCGGGATCTGCTCCACACATATAACCGTTATCAGATCGTCCTCGACCACGGAGAGGGCGTCTATCTGTACGACACAGACGGAAAGAAGTATCTGGACTTTATGTCCGGCATCGGCGTCTTCGCGCTGGGCTATAACGATCCTCACTTCAACGAGGCGGTCTCTGCCCAGGTGGGGAAGATCACACACACTTCCAATTTGTTTTATAACGAGCCGACCATAAGGGCGGCCGCAAGACTCAAGGAAGTGAGCGGCATGGACCGTGTGTTCTTCACCAATTCCGGCGCGGAATCCGTGGAGGGCGCCCTCAAGGCGGCCATGAAATACGCGTATATAAAGGACGGCAGAAAGGATCACCAGATCGTCGCCATGGAGCACTCTTTTCACGGAAGGACTTACGGCGCTCTGTCCGTCACCGGGAACCCTCACTACAGG
>CAJOLP010000202.1 GCA_905235465.1 uncultured Lachnospiraceae bacterium
GCGGCCTCCTCCTGGACAACTACGAGTACGAAGACCGCGGCGGCGTCCCCCGCCGCCTCCAGCCATACGAAGTCCAGGTGTGGCAACTATAATCTGCCGCTGCCGGCAAAAAAGGAGCCCGGATCGCCACACAGGCGAGCCGAGCTCCTTTCATGTTCCTTTTTACTCCGGTTTCTTGTCGATCAGCTCCAGCGAATGCTCTCTGTTCATCGTCAGGCACATGTCGATGAATGTGCTAAGCGGTATGTCGTTGAGCTGCTTGTTGGAGCCGCGCAGGTTGATGGAGACCGTTCCGTTCTCCATCTCCTTGTCACCCAGCACCAGGATGTAGGGATCCTTGTAGTTCTTGAATTTCTTGATCTTCTGCTTCATGTTGTTGTCGGAGTAATCCGCCTCAACACGAATGTGCAGGCCCTTGAGGGTCTGGGCGACCTTTTTGGCATATTCATTGTGCTCAGGGCGAATGGGCACGATCGCCACCTGATAAGGGGACATCCAGAACGGGAACGCTCCCTTGAAGTTCTCGATGATGATGCCGATGAATCTCTCCAGTGATCCGAAGATCGCGCGGTGAATGACCACCGGCGTCTGTTCGGAGCCGTCCTGCGCGATATACTTGAGCTCAAAGTTTCTGGGAAGCTGGAAGTCGAGCTGGATGGTGCCGCACTGCCACTCTCTGCCCAGCGCGTCCTTGATCTGCAGGTCGATCTTCGGGCCGTAGAAGGCGCCGTCTCCCTCGTTGATCTCGTAGTTGCCCTCGCCGTATCTCTTGTCGAGGATCTTCTTAAGGACCGCCTCTGCCTCGTCCCAAAGCTCGATGTCGCCCATGAAATCTTCCGGTCTCGTGGAGAATTCAGCCCTGTACGTGATGCCGAAGGTCTTGTAGATCTCATCCGCGATGCTGAGGATATCGTCGATCTCCGACTCGATCATATCTTCCGCGACGAATGTGTGGTCGTCGTCCTGACGGAACTCCTGCACTCTCAAAAGTCCGTTGAGCTGCCCTGTCTTCTCTTTCCTGTGCAGCACATCATATTCGGAATAGCGGATCGGAAGCTCCTTGTAGGAGCGGGGTTTCCTCTTGAACTCCATCATCGCGTTGGGGCAGTTCATCGGCCATAGTGTCCACAGCCTCGATGCTGAGCTGTTCGTCCTGATCCTTACCGGGAACGATGAACATATTGTTCACATAGTGCGCCCAGTGTCCGCTGATGATCCAGAGTTTGTTGTTGTTGATGACGGGCGCGGAAATTTCCTCATACTCGTGCATATCCTGCACTTCTCTCGAGTACTGGATCAGCGCCTGATACAGTTTCCAGCCGCGGGGCAGCCAGTAAGGCATTCCCTGCGCGGTCTCGTTGAACATGAAGAGTTCGAGCTGCGGCCCCAGCTTTTTGTGGTCGCGCTCCATCGCCTCTTTGATGAACTTCAGATGCTCCTTGAGCTGTTTCTGATCCGGGAACGCGTACAGATATATCCTCTGCATCTGGTCCCTGTGCTCATCGCCGCGCCAGTAAGCGCCTGAAACGGACTTGACCTGGAAAGCAGTGCTCATCAGAAGCTGGGAGTTGTCGATATGCGGGCCGCGGCAGAGATCCACGAAGTCGTCGCCCGTGTAATAGATCGTGATCTTCTCATCTTCGGGAAGGTCCTGAATGAGCTCTGTCTTGAACTTCTGATCCTTAAAGATCTCAAGCGCCTGATCCCTGGAGACTTCCTGAACCGTCCAGTCCTCTCTCCTCTTGATGATCTCACGCATCTTGTCTTCGATCTTCTTAAAATCGCTCTCCGTCACAGCGGCGGGCAGCACAAAATCATAATAGCAGCCGTCAGCGATCTGCGGTCCTATTGCATACTGCACTTCCGGTCCATACAGCTCGATGACTGCCTTCGCCAGGATATGGGCCAGAGAATGGCGATAAACCTGCAGAAACTGTTCTTTTTCCATAACAAACGCCTCTCCTTCATCTAGATTGAATCAGCGCACTGTGCACATTCAGTCGCTCCTACCAATATATCATATTCGCGAAATATAAGCAAAAGAGAATGCTCTCTTTCTCACCTGTAAGCCGGCACAATGATCCCCTCGGGCGCATCTTTCGTGACCTCGAAGGTATTGCTGTCCAGTCTGGTGCCGCCGCCTGCCAGCGCGAGGAAATCGTCCAGCGTGCCGATCTCCTTGAGCCCTCTCTTTCCATCCCTGTAGTGCATGGGCACGAAGACTCTCGGCTGTATTGTATTTTTGAGGTCCAGCGCCCCTTGGGCGTCGATGGTATAAAAACCGCCCACCGGCACCAGCGCCGCATCCAGGCCTCTGAGCATACTTGTCAGCTCCGCCGACAGGGGGCAGCCGATATCTCCGAAATGCGCGATGCGGATGCCCTCCGCCTCAAAGACAGTGATCTTGTTCATTCCGCGAAGCGTCCCGCCCGCGTCATCGTGCGGGATGTCATAGTACGTGACCTCGAAGGGATCCTGCTTTCCGCTGCCGCGGGTCAATTTCACCGCTTTGACAAAGTTGTGATCAAAATGCCCGTGGGAACAGTACACATCTTCCGCCTCTATGCG
>CAJOLP010000203.1 GCA_905235465.1 uncultured Lachnospiraceae bacterium
CTTTAATTTTATATTTTTCGTATATTTTATTTTGTATTTTTCATCTGATCCAGCAAAGCGTCATATGTCATTGCCGGTTCCCACTCATCAGGGTTCCGGACATATGCAAACGACCCCGGAGAGATTATCTTCGGGGTCGCTGCCATATATTTCCTTATGAAATTCTTTGTTTTTGGAGCCGTCCCATGCCTGGGTTCTTTACTGCTTCTCGCTGCGCATCGTCGGGAAGAGCAAAACATCTCTGATCGCCGCGCTGTTGGTGAGCAGCATGGTCAGGCGGTCAATGCCGTAGCCGATACCGCCGGTGGGCGGCATGCCGATCTCCATGGCGTGCAGGAAGTCCTCATCCGTGTGCTGTGCTTCCTCATCGCCCGCCTCGGACAGCGCATCCTGCGCCGCGAAGCGCTCGCGCTGATCGATGGGATCGTTCAGCTCGGAGTAGGCGTTGCACATCTCCCAGCCGTTGATGTACAGCTCGAACCGCTCCACTTTGGAGGGATCATCGGGCTTTTTCTTCGTCAGCGGGCTGATCTCAATGGGGTGATCCATAATGAATGTGGGCTGGATCATCTTGTCCTCGCAGAACTCGTCAAAAAAGAGATTGACGATATCGCCCTTCACATGGCGGTCCTCATACTCGATGTGGTGCTCGTCCGCGAGCTTTTTGGCCTCCTCCGTTGTGGCGACCTGGTCAAAATCGATGCCTGTCTGTTCTTTGATCGCGTCGACCATAGTGAGCCTGCGGAAGGGCTTGCCAAGATCGATCTCCTTATCGCCGTAGACGATCGTGGTCGAGCCGCAGACCGTCTGGGCCAGATGGCGGAACATGCTCTCGGTCAGTTCCATCATGCCGTTATAATCTGTATATGCCTGATAGAGCTCCATCAGCGTAAATTCCGGATTGTGTCTGGTATCCACACCCTCATTTCGGAACACGCGGCCGATCTCATATACCTTCTCGAGTCCGCCGATGATCAGTCTCTTGAGATAAAGCTCAAGAGAAATACGGAGCTTTACATCCTCGTCCAGTGCGTTGAAGTGGGTCTCAAAGGGACGCGCGGAAGCGCCGCCGGCATTGGGCACCAGCATGGGCGTCTCCACCTCGATAAATCCGCGGTCGTCCAGGAACCGGCGGATCTCGCTGATGATCTTTGATCTCTTAATGAAGGTCTCCTTGGACTCCTCATTCATGATCAGATCCACATAGCGCTGGCGATAGAAGATCGGTGTCCTGCAGTCCGTGGAATTTCTCGGGAAGCGGGCTGAGCGACTTGGAGAGCAGCGTCAGCTCTTTGGCATGCACGGAGATCTCCCCTGTCTTGGTCTTAAATACAAAGCCCTTCACGCCGATGATATCGCCGATATCCATCTTTTTGAACGCCTTGTAAGCCTCTTCGCCCAGGTCATCCCTTGCGACATAGACCTGGATCCGGCCTTCAAGATCCTGCACATTGCAGAAGGAAGCTTTACCCATGACACGCTTGAACATCATGCGTCCGGCAATCGAAACATTCTGATTCTCCAGCGCCTCGAAGTTCTCTTTGATCTCCTTGCTGTGATGCGTCTGGTCATACTTTACGATCACAAAGGGATCCTGTCCGGCTGCCTGCAGATCCGCAAGCTTCTGCCGTCTTACCTTCTCAAGCTGAGAAACGTCCTGATTGTTTTGCTGATTATTCTGTGCCACGTTTATCCTCCTGTCCTAACTGCTGCCTCACCGTCCCGGTTATTTCCTCACGCCTTTCCCGGCGCTGTGATCTCCAATACTTTGTATTCAAAGGATCCGGCAGGTGTCTCGACGGTCACAACATCATCCACATGCGCGCCAAGCAAAGCGCGGCCCACGGGCGACTCGTTGGAGATCTTACCCTTGATGCTGTTGGCCTCAGTGGAACCCACGATCTTGTAGGTCACCTCATCGCCGAATTCCAAATCGCTGATCTTGACCGTGCTGCCGATCATGATACTGTCCCCGGTCACATCCTCTTCGTCTACGACCTCGACATTCTTGAGAATCTTCTCCAGCTCTTCGATCCTGGCCTCGATATCTCTCTGCTCATCCTTGGCCGCATCGTACTCTGCGTTTTCAGAAAGATCGCCCTGCTCTCTGGCTTCCTTGATCTTCTGCGCGATCTCTCTTCTTCTTACCACCTTGAGATCGTGGAGCTCGTCCTCGTATCTCTTCAGCCCTTCCCGGGTCAGTATGTTCTTTTTTTCTTCTTCCATTGCAAAACCCTCCAAATCAACCTGCCCACATAGCAAGCACCACATTATAGACGCAATTTTGCTTTATTGTCAACCAAAAAGCTGATGAAACCTAGGCATACGGGTATTCCCTCGCCAATAATTCAAGCGTCGAAATCCTGCTGATCTGCCCTCTCACACGGGCCGCGCCGGGAAATCCTGACAAATACCACGCCGCGTGTCCTCTCATCTCGCGCATGCCCACGCGCTCGCCCTTACAGTCGCAAAGCATCTGCGCGTGCCTTAAGATCATGCGCACGATCTCCCTGCGGGGAGGTCTCTCCCGGATCCGTCCCTCCTCGATATAGGTGAGTACTTCGCCAAAGATCCACGGATTGCCTCTTGCCGCCCGCGCGATCATGACCGCGTCGCACCCGGTCTCCTCCATCATGCGGACAGCGCTTGGTCCGTCCGTCACATCGCCGTTGCCGATCACCGGGATCGATACGGCCTCCCTGACGTCCCGGATCACCGACCAGTCCGCGTGACCGCTGTACATCTGATCTCTCGTCCGCCCGTGGACCGCCACCGCGGACGCGCCGCCTGCCTCGGCCGCCTTCGCGCATTCGACCGCGTTGCAGTGTTCCAGGTCAAATCCGCGCCGGATCTTCACCGTCACCGGCCGGCTCGTGCCCCTCACACAGGCGCGCACGATCTGCTCGATCAGCGCGGGATCCTTCATCAGAGCCGATCCCTCCTGATTGCTGACCACCTTGGCCACGGGACAGCCCATATTGATATCCAGAATATCAAAGGACTCCTCCTCCAGGATCCGGCACGCCTCTTCCATCACATCCGGCTCATGTCCGAAGATCTGGAGCGAGACAGGCTTTTCCTTGTCATTTGTCTCCCACAGCTCACTCGTGCGCCGGTTGTGATAGGTGATCGCTTTGGCGCTGATCATCTCCATATAGACAAGGCCCGCGCCCTGCTCCCGGCACAGCTGCCTAAAGGGCAGATCCGTCACGCCGGCCATGGGACCCAGAAAGACGCGGTTCGGGATCTGCACGCCGCCGATCTCTATCATTCCGGAGCCCGTCCTGCCGCTCATTCTTCCTCCTCGTCCGCATCCAGGAGCTCTGCGGGATCCATGTGGAGAAAAGTCACCTTATAATAAGAGAGCGCATTGAGCATATCCGCCTTCTTGCGGCGGATCTCCTTGATCATCAGCTCCGCGCCGATGTCGTCATACAGAAGATCGCCCTCCTCCTTCTGCGTGTCCAGCTGGATCTCTCCGTAGGGCGTGAAGCCTATGGTAAAAATACCGCCGATCTCCTCCGTAAAGAGCACACAGATGATGTGAAGCTCCTCCTTGATATTCTCCGGAATCTTATCGAATTTATTATTG
>CAJOLP010000204.1 GCA_905235465.1 uncultured Lachnospiraceae bacterium
GGGCTTTCGGTACGCGGAGGCGGCGGACTGCTACGGAAGGGCCTGGCGGCTCTGTAGAAGGAAGCAGTACGGTATTTCCTATCTGGCGGCCCTGCGCTTTGCCATTTCCGACGAGGAGTTCGAGGCCTATCTGGAGGAGCATCCGGAGCTGGAGGAGACGGCCATGGCGCTGGACGAGAAGGCGCGGGAGGCCGGCAGGGCCTACCGGTCGGGGAGCGCCGCGCGGCAGGTCAAGCGCCTTCAGGGGTATCTTGGGGACGGGCAGATCAGGAACTTTGACAAATACGCGCGGGAGCGCGTCAGGGACCTGCAGGACGAGTTCCGCAGGGACAATATGCCCTCTTTCTGAATTTTATTGCAATCCCGCCGATAATTGGTATACTGTATACGGTTTCAAATTGTGAGCAAAGAAAGGAACTAAAATGCCCAGAGACAAATATGTGAGCCCGCTTTCAGAGAGATACGCAAGTCCGCAGATGCAGTACATCTTCTCGCCGGACATGAAATTCAAGACCTGGAGAAGGCTCTGGATCGCTCTCGCGGAGACGGAAAAGGAGCTGGGACTGCCCATCACGGATGAGCAGATACAGGAGCTCAAGGCACACGCGGAGGACATCAACTACGAGGACGCGCAGGCGAGAGAGAAGATCGTCCGCCACGACGTCATGAGCCACGTGTACGCGTACGGGCTGCAGTGCCCCAAGGCGAAGGGCATCATCCATCTGGGCGCCACGAGCTGCTACGTCGGCGACAATACGGATATTATCATCATGCGCGAGGCCCTGCTCCTGGTGCGCAAAAAGATCATCAACGTCCTGGCAAAGCTCGCGGATTTCGCCGACGAGTACAAGGACCTGCCCACGCTGGGCTTTACACACTTTCAGCCCGCGCAGCCCACGACCGTAGGAAAGAGAGCGACGCTCTGGATGCAGGAGTTTCATATCGCGCTGGGCGAAGTGGACCACGCGATCGCGAGTTTAAAGCTCCTGGGAAGCAAGGGGACAACCGGCACACAGGCCTCGTTTTTGGAGCTGTTTGACGGGGACATCGAGAAGGTGGATAAACTGGATCCCATGATTGCGGAGAAGATGGGGTTTGATTCCTGCATTCCCGTTTCGGGGCAGACCTATCCAAGACTCATGGATACAGTCGTGCTGAACGCGTTGGGGATCGTCGCATCCGCGGCGATGAAGATGGGCGGACATCCGTCTTCTGCAGCACCTCAAGGAGGTGGAGGAGCCCTTTGAAAAAACACAGATCGGCTCCAGCGCTATGGCCTACAAGCGCAATCCCATGCGGAGCGAGCGCATCTGCTCCCTGTCCCGCTATGTGATGGTCGATGTGCTCAATCCTGCCGTGACCGCGGGCACGCAGTGGTTTGAGAGGACGCTGGACGACTCCGCCAACAAGAGACTGTCGGTGCCGGAGGGGTTCCTGGCGATCGACGGTATTTTGGACCTGTGCATGAACGTCACCGACGGCCTCAAGGTCTACCCGAAGGTCATCGAAAAACGACTTATGTCCGAGCTTCCCTTTATGGCCACCGAAAACATCATGATGGACGCGGTGAAGGCCGGCGGGGACAGGCAGGAGCTGCATGAAAAGATCCGCACGCTGTCCATGGAGGCGGGAAGGCGCGTCAAGGAAGACGGGCTGGACAATAATCTCCTGGACCTGATCGCGGAGGACCCTGCATTCCACATGAGCAGAGAGGAACTGGACAAGACGATGGATCCCGCCAAATATATCGGCTGCGCGCCGCATCAGGTGGAAAAGTACCTGGAGACGGTCATCCGGCCCCTGCTGGATGAGAACAAAGAGCTTCTGGGTGAAGAGGCGGAGATCAATGTTTAATAAATGTTTACGGATTAGGAGGTACCGGAATGGTTAAAGCAGTAGTTGGCGCGAATTGGGGCGACGAAGGCAAGGGAAAGATCACAGATACACTGGCAGATGGCGCCGACGTCGTAATTCGCTTTCAGGGCGGCGCGAACGCGGGTCACACGATCGTCAATGAGTACGGTAAATTTGCGCTGCACACATTGCCTTCCGGCGTTTTCCACCCGCATGTCATGAATATTATCGGCAACGGCGTGGCGCTCAACATCCCCGTGCTGTTTAACGAGATGAAGAGTATCACGGAGAAAGGCGTGCCGCAGCCGCAGCTTATGATCTCGGACAGGTGCCAGATCGTCATGCCCTATCACATCCTCTTCGATCAGCTGGAAGAGGAGCGTCTGGGCGGGAAGTCCTTTGGCTCCACCAAGTCCGGCATCGCGCCCTTCTATTCGGACAA
>CAJOLP010000205.1 GCA_905235465.1 uncultured Lachnospiraceae bacterium
ATCTATACCTTCGGCCTGGCGCATCACATTCTGGGCTGCGCGGCAGAATGGATCTACATCAAAAGCCATCATACCGAAGAAGGGCGGAAGCTGACCTGCGACTTTTTCGGGAAAACTTCGTCGACGATGATCGGCTGCTTTGCAGGTATCCTCCTGTTCTCGGTCGCGCATTTCGTACCGGTGGTGGCGGGAATGACGCCGTTTCCCAAATGGTACTGCGTGTTCAATTTGCTGATTGGAAAAGCCGTGTTCAATTCGGTACGTCAGCTCGGCAACACGGCACTGATCAACGGGATCGGGACGTCAAATATGAGCCTCGGTACAATTGTAATGTTTACGGCACTGCTGCTTGGCTGGAAGAAATATGTGGGCGATAAGGAGTATGTCTTATGAGCCTTTTATACAGCATCTTAAAGCCCATCGTCCGCAAGGTTGTGAAGGGCAGCTCTCTTCATCAGGAGGAGAGCTATGAGGCGTTCAAACAGGCTTCTTACGAGGTTCAAAAGAAGTTTAAGTTTGCTCTGCCCAGGATCAATGGCTTTGAATTCCGGGACGAGAGACTGGACGGTTTCCACATCATCGTCGGGAAGGAAGCGGGTCCGACAAAGCCGTCGTCTATTTCCCCGGCGGCGGTTCCCGGCGCTGGCAGCTCCCCTATAAAAGCTCCATAAAGAACTATATCCGTCAGACCGGAGCGGAATTGTGGATCCCGCTCTATCCGCTGCTGCCAGACTATGACCTGATGGAGGAAACGGAGTTTACTATCCGGGTGCATGAGAAAATGATGGAGAAGTTCCGCCCGGAGAACATCGTGTGGCTGGGCTTTTCCGGCGGAGCGGACGTGCTGTTCCAGGCCGGTCGGCATATGGTGCAGAAGTACCCTGATCTGCCGATGCCGGGAATGATGATCCCGGTGTCCTGCTCCGGGCTCCTCATGAGCTATGAGGCAAAAGAGCGGATGAAGGAGATCGACCCCCGCGACCCGCTGCTCCACTGGGACATGTTTGAAACGATGGTGAAGTATTACAATCCGAACGGCAATCTTCCACAGTACATTCTGGGCAAAGCGGACGAGGACGACTATACCGGCTTTCCGAAGGTCACTATGTATTTTGCCGGGGACGAGGTCTTTGCCGGGATCGCGCCGGACTATGAAAAGTCCGCTGCGGGGTGACGGACTACGAGATCAAGATCAGAGAGGGCATGTTCCACGCCTGGCCGGTGTTCACTTTCCTGCCAGAGGGTCGAGAGGGCGAGCGGGAGATCATCACGGATATTAATGCGTTTTTCCGTCGTGAGATAAGCGACAAAAATGCACAGAATCAGTAGCGCAGTTTTAAGGAGTGAGACGATATGACAATTCACGAATTCGGACAGAGCCGTGACGAGGTGGTCGTACTTGTGCATCCATCCGTCGTCATGTGGGATTATTTTGAATATGTCATCCCATTGATGCAGGAGCATTATCATCTGATCGTTCCTGCACTTCCTGGCTATGATACGGAGACCAGCTCGGATTTTACCAGCGTTGAGCAGATCGCGGAAGAACTGGCGGACTGGCTGATTACGCATGACCATAGAGAGATAGCGTGTATTTACGGCTGTTCTATGGGCGGCGCGGTGGTCACCAGATTCCTCGCGGACAGGGGGTTCGCAGCGCAGTGATCGACGGCGGCATCACGCCGTATCAATTGCCGTGGATCGTGACGAGATTGATCGCTATCAAGGATTTCCTCCTGATTCCCATGGGGAAAGTCGGCGGTCTGAAAATCCTGCAAAAAGCCTTCTCCACAGACGATTACTCTGAAGAAGACTTGCAATACATCGTGAAAGTCCTGAAACACATGAGCGCGAAAACGATCTGGCGAACCTTTGAATCCTGCAACAATTACGCCATGCCGAAGCCGGTCGTGGCGGACTGTGAGCATATCGAATACTGGTATGCGAAAGCGGAGGAGAAAGACCGGAAGGGCGATATCGCCTATATCAAGCAAAACCTGCCGCAGACCGTTTTTAAGGTATTTGAGGATATTGGACACGGCGGGCTGGCGACCTTAAAGCCAGAGCTTCTGGCGGCGGAGCTTACAAGAGTTATGGGGAGGAATGACTGATGCGAGAAAAAGATTTGCCGTTTGACCATACAAAGCACGCGGTCTACACAAAGAACGCCAAGAAGTGCGTCCAGAAGCTGCTGCGCCACTATTATGATGAACAGACGGCGGCAGAACTCTGGGAGAAAATACAGCTTCAGTACTGCGAGTATTTAAAGGATGAGCCAGCGATGGCGATGGCGGGGTCGAAGATCACGGTCAGCATCTATGACCCGATCCTGATCTTCGCCTTTTACGCGGTCGTGCCGGACAAACCGCCGCTGGAGGAACTCCAGCAGGATGTCTACGACTGCTTTATGGGAAGCTTCGATTTGCTTGGCAAGGTATTCAACCTGAACCGAAAACCGGACAACCGGCTGGCAGGCAAGATCTTCAAGAAAACGAGCGATATTCGGGAAGAAGAAATCAAGAAGTTTCCCGGCTCCTTCTGCATGGGCGGGTTCGATTACAACAGGGAAAACGGCGTCGTCCGCTACAGCTTTACCCAGTACCCGAACGCGGAATTTGCCAAGCGGCACCACATGGAGGACGTGCTCCCCGTCATGTGCAACTGCGACCATATTGCCATGCGGAAACTCCACGTCGCGCTCATCCGCGAGGGAACGTGCTGTACGGCGGCCTGCTGCGACTACTGCATAATGGGCGACATAAATCTAATCGCGGCGGAGTATGAGCTTAGGCC